>JAFLDH010000007.1 GCA_017302505.1 Burkholderiales bacterium | reverse complement strand
ATCAGATCATGTTCCTAAGCGATTCCGCTCTTCTAGACGCACTAGTCGAACAATGTAGGACTCTTCGTGCCGAGCTCGGCATACAAGGCCAACCTCGAAGTGATGTACGAAGTGATGTACGTGTGGCGAGCGCGGCAGCCCGCTTGGTTGACGTTCTTCGTAAGCGCTGAGATGGACGCCAAGCTCGGCAACAACGATGCTCAGACCTACCGTCACCGCGCCACATTCCGACTCTACCGGGAGTTCCAGTTCGCAGTCCAACAGACCAGCCGTTGAGGCCGCTCAAACATGATGGCGTTGCGGGAAGGTCAGCTGTACTTCGTATAGCTGCCGCTCAGGCCAGGTCAAGTAGCGGGTGCGAACGACGGCTTGCTGTCGCAAACCGTAAGTACGTCCTCCGGCGTCGACTGGCTCCTTACGCTGCAATGCGGCCTGCCAAGCCTGAAAACTGGTACGAAGACTAGCGGCTGCGCGTGGCGCGTGTTCTTGGCAGTGGCTACATGCGCCTCATGCAGGTAGCAAGCTGGTCTGTCTGCGCCGCAGGCAGTTGCAGGCTGCGCAGCCATTCGTCTGCATCCGCTCTCGACGTCGCATGTACAGAGCCGCCGAATCGCGGTGCCACTGACGGAAGAGTTGCTTCACCCTCGCGGCGATGGACACCTCGACTGATGTTGTGGGGATGCGACGCAGCCTCAGCAAGACTCAGCACCGGTGACACGCAGGCATCTACCGACTCAAACACCTTCTGCCAGTGGTTCTGCGTCTCGCTGCCGAAGGCGGCAGCCAAAGCGCCTCGCATTGACGGCCAGCCCGCGCGGTCCATCTGATTGCCGGCATGCCATTGCCCATGCAGACCCAGGCCATGAGTCAGTGCGTCAAAAAACCTAGGCTCTAGGGCACCCACCGCCATGTACCGCCCGTCACGGGTACGGTAGGTGTCATAGAAGGGCGCGCCACCATCCAACATGTTGCAGCCGCGATCGTCCCGCCAGGTCCCCTGGGCGAAGCGTGCCCAGACGGACGCCAACATAAGTGTCACGCCATCGACGATAGCCGCGTCGATGACGGTGCCGCGGCCACCTCCGCGCGTACTGACCAAACCCGCGAGCACCCCGGCAACCAGGAACATCGCTCCGCCGCCATAGTCTCCTATCAGGCTGAGCGGCGGCACGGGAGAATCGCCCCTGCGCCCGATCGCGTGCAGTGCGCCTGTCAAGCCGATGTAGTTGATGTCGTGCCCGGCGGTCTGTGCCAACGGGCCGTCCTGACCCCAGCCCGTCATGCGCCCATAGACCAACGCCGGCTGCACCCGCAAGGCGGGATCAGGGCCTAGCCCCAGTCGCTCCATGACACCCGGTCGGTAGCCTTCGATCAGCACATCGTGCCGCTGCAGCAGTGCCAGCACCAGCGCGCGAGCGTCTTCGCGCTTCAGGTCGAGCGCGAGCTCGCAGACCCGGTGGCGATCGATCTCGTTGCAGTCGCTCCCCGGCATGAATGGCGTCGCATGGCCTTTAGGGCGCACGATGCGCACCACCTCGGCACCCATCTGGCCCAGCATCATCGCGGCAAAGGGCACTGGGCCCAATGCTTCGAACTCAAGCACCCGCACGCCGGTCAAGGGCGAACGAGGCTGGGATGATGTCGGCATCCTCAGACACCCCAGTCTTCGAGTTCCCTGGTGCTAACCACGGCCCCCAACGCTGCGGCGCGCACGGCAGCGACGTGAATCATTGCCTGGCCATCTGAATCGAAGGCAACGAGACGCTGCTGCAGCACTGCGTGTGCATAGAGCAAACGCAGTCCGTCGCCACGTTCACGGAGCAGATGGCAGCCTTCCAGGGCCAGAACGACCGCGCTGATGGTGTGGTACGTACGCATGCCCAGCGATACCGCGCCGATCGGCTCGTCTTGCAGGGCAAGATGCTGGAGTTCGTCGCTCAGGCAGTCGATGCGCTGGCGCAGCAAGGGCAGCACGCGAATTGCTGGCCAGCGCCGAACCGCCGCGTCGAGCTCCTGCAGCAGCCCCCGCAGTAGCGGCTGATGGGCGTGCTTGCGCCCCACCGCGCGAACCACCAAGTCAATTGCCACGATGTTCGACGTGCCTTCCCACAAGAGGCCCGTCTGGGCATCTCGTACCAATCGTTCGTTGACATAGTCGGTGATGAACCCGTTGCCTCCGCGCAGTTCCATGGCGGCGGTCGCTGCAACGACGTTGTCGCGGCAGGCCCCCAGCTTAATCAAGGGAGTCAACACCCGAACTCGCGCGGCGGCATCGGCATCGCCTGCACTGGCGGACTGCACCCAGCGCAGGACGAAGAAAGCCAACGACAGCGCCTGTTCGGCGGCCAGGCGCAGGCTCAATAGCTGCGGCTGCACCATCGGCATGTCCACCAGACGACGGCCGAAGGCTCGACGCGTGTGAGCCACAACCAGCGATTCGTTCAGGCAGCGGCGCATCATGGCAGCGGCACGCACACCATGCGACAACCGGGACATGTTCACCTGTTCCAGCACGATCTTCAGACCGTCGCCCTCCTTGCCCACAAGCAGCGCATGCGCACCATCGAACTGGATTTCGCCCGTGGGCATCGAGCGGGTGCCCAGCTTGTCCTTCAGGCGCCGGATCGCATAGCGGTTGCGCTTGCCATCGGGCAGCCTGCGCGGCACGGCGAAGAGGCTCAGGCCGCGGGTGCCGTGTGAATCCGGATCAGAGCGGGCCAGCAGAAGAATCAGATCCGCGTCCGCCGCCGAGCAGAACCATTTCTCGCCATGGATCGCCCAACCATCTGCAGCACGCACCGCCGTGGTCGCGATCGCGCCGACATCCGAGCCCGCTTGCCGTTCGGTCATCAGTTGAGCTCCCTTGAGGAGCCGAAGCGGGTCGATGCTGGTCAAGCCCTCCAGGTAGCGCTGCTTCAGTTCGTCGCTGCCATGGGTGGCAATGACATGGGCACAACTGTCGGTCATCGCAACCGGGCAGATCAGGCCGAACTCGGCCTGCACGAACAGGTATTGACAGACATAGCGCAGCAGCGCAGGTGCAGTGCCCGGCAGCCCGATCAGCCCTGGCCGTCGGCCGATGGCGTGGATGCCGAAGTCGCAGTAGGCGTACTGCTCAAGCTCGCGATAGGCGGCGTGGGTTTCGATCCAGTCCTCGTCGCGACCGACCCGGTCGCGTGTGTGCAGCCGCGGCGGATTCCGGTCGGCCATTGCAGCCAGCTCATCCAGCCGCCCCCCTGCCAGTGCCCCCAGGCGACGCAGCGGGGTCCGCGATGCTTCCAGCAACTGAGGGTCCAGGTTCAGTTGCAGCAGGTCCTGCAACCCCTGGTCGATGTCGAAGAAGTTGAGCCCGCGGCAATCGCCGGCCATGCCGTCGTCGGCCGAAGCCACGGATGGGAAGCCATCGGGTACGGAGTGCAGTTCCATCGGTAGGTGCATGCAGTTCGACTGCCGGACAGCCTAGCGCCGCCACTCATCGGTGCGCCATGTCGGTTCCGCATCGCGGCACGCGCAAGCCGCAATTGGCAAGATACTGGCGCCAGCATCCTGGAGCCGCCAATGACCAATGAAAAGCAGAACGTAGACAAGCAGTACGTCGCGTCCGTCGCAAAGGCGGTGCAGATCCTGTCCTGCTTTCGACCGGCCACACCGCTGCTGGGCAATCAGGACATAGCCACCCGCTGCGGTATGCCGAAATCCACGGTGGCGCGCTTCCTTTACACCCTGAGCAAGCTCGACTGTCTGGAGTACGACAACCGCCACGACAAGTACCGGTTGGGCTCACGCATTGCTACGCTGGGCCATTCGAGATCGGCCGGTGATGACATCGCCGAACAGTTGCAGCCCGCGATGCGCCGATTGGCCCTGGAGCATGACTGCCTGGTCACGCTGGGGGCCTACGAGGACGCCAGCATCGTTTGCCTGGCCGGTGCGCGAGGACCGTCGACGCAGGCGCCGTCAGTGGAGCCCGGCATGCACGTATCGGTCTTCTCCACGGCCATGGGGCGCGCCTATCTCGCCTCCTGCGGCCGGCTGGAGCGGCAGCGCATCCTTGACCAGGCTGTCCGGCGCAAGCCAACCGAGGCCGAAGCGTTGGGCAAGATGGTGCACAGCGCGGTGGCGGAGTACTCCCGACGGGGTGTTTGCACGACCATCGAAGGCTGGCGCCGGGGTCACAACGGCATCGCCGTACCGCTCTTCCTCAAGCAACATGGGCGGCGCCTCACGTTGGGCTGCGGCGCGCCAAGCCGCGAACTGACCCCGGAGCGCGTGTTCACTGAGCTGAGCCAGGCCTTGCTTGCTACCGCCAACGAGATCGAGGTCGCGTTCGAGCGTCGTGCCCGGATGGCGCGGACACGCCAGCCCCCTCCGCGACGCCTCTGAAGCGGTGCGCGGTTGGCCGCCTCTGTGCCGCGATGCGGAACCGCCATAGACCCTGCGCAGCGCTGGCTCCTACGATGCCTTGACATCGACCTGCCTCATCGGTTGTGTCGAAGTGGCGCTGTCACGCGGCGCCAGATGTCACGGAACACACAAGGAGACACCGATGAAGGCTTTGATCGCAAGCTTGTGTCTGGTCATCGCAAGCGGGTGGGCCATCGCTCAAACACGCGGCTTTCCAGATCGTTCGCTTCGCATCATCGTTCACGTAGGAGCGGGTTCGGGCTCCGATGCTGCCAGTCGCTTCGTTGCCGAACGCCTGGCGCGCACCTTGGGACAGCCTGTGATTGTGGAGAACAAGCCCGGTGCCGGCGGCAACATCGCCGTGATGGCGGTACGCTCGGCACCTGCCGACGGATACACACTGCTGATGACCAGTATTTCCACACTTTCGGTGAACCCGATCGTCATGAAGGACCTGCCCTATGACCCGGTTAAGGACTTCAAGCCCATATCGGGGCTGATCCGAACTACCAGTGCAATCGTTGTCAGCCCCAACTCGCCGTACCGCAGCCTCCAGGATCTGGTCACCGCAGGTCGCAAGGCCACTCAGCCACTGCAGTTTGCGCACTACGCGCCCGGCTACCGGCTGGCCGTGGAGTGGTTGGCCGACCTGTCGGGCATGAAAGTCTCCCAGGTACCCTACAAGGGCGCTTCGGCCATGCTGCCCGACGTCATGGAAGGAAGGGTGGATTTCGCCATCACCGACCTGGGGGGCGTCGAACAATTGGCTAAAGGCGGAAAGCTGCGCTTGCTGGCCGTGTCCAGCGAGAAGCGTGTGGCCGAGTTTCCGGAGGTGCCCACCGTTGCGGAAAGTGGCTTTGCCGAGTGGATCAACTATCCCTGGACCGCACTTCATGTGCGCAGCGAGACGCCTGACGAAGTCACTGCCATCCTGGTCGAGGCCATGCGCAAGGTGATGGCCCTCCCGGAGGTGGAAGAGTATGCCCGCAAGACGCCAGGCACTGCGCTGATGCCTTACGGCCCGGCCGAACTGCGCAGCTACCACACGACGGAATTGCAGCGTTTTCGGGCCCTGGCCACCAAGGTTGGTATTCGACCCGAATGAGCGCGGACGACGCGCCCATGGCTGGGCAGTTGCCGGTTTACGCGCCACTGGCAGGTGTGCGCATACTTGACATGGCGACGGTGGTGGCTGCGCCGCTGGGAGCCACGCTTTGCGCAGACCTCGGCGCAGACACCGTCAAGCTGGAACTGCCAGCTGGTACCGATACGCTTCGCACGCTGGCACCCGTTTTGAACGGCAAGCCGGTGTGGTGGAAGGTCGCCAACCGCGGCAAGCGGGGTATCACGCTGGATGTGCGCAAACCGGCAGGGCGGGATCTGCTGCTGCGCATGCTTCCGCGCTTCGACGTGCTGGTGGAGAACTTTCGTACCGGCACCCTAGCCGGCTGGGGCCTGGACACTGCGACGCTGCTGGGGGCAAACCCGCGGCTGGTTGTGCTGCGGCTCACAGGTTTCGGCCAGACCGGGCCCTATGCGCGCCGCCCTGGCTTTGCCCGGGTCTTCGAGGCCATGACCGGATACACCAGCCTGACCAAGTCTGCGGACGGCACGCCACTCCACGCGGACTTTCCACTGGGTGACGCGGTAGCCGGGCTCTATGCCGCGTTCTGCATCGCTGCCGAGATGGTGCGCCTGCGTGACGATCCACAGGCGCGAGGCCGCGAGGTCGACTTGGCGGCCAGCGAAGCGCTGTTGCGACTGCTTGATCCGATTGCCGCAGAGCATGTGTTGTGCGGCACTGTCCGGCAGCCTCGCGGCAGTTCGGCCAGCTATACGGCGCCCTCCAACATCTATTGCAGCGCGGACGGCGTGCACTTTTCGATGGCAGCATCCTCTGACGAAATGTTCCGACGGCTGGCGCAGGGTCTTGGCCGAAAAGATTGGCTCGCCGACCCGCGTTTCGGCCACAACGCCAGTCGCCGAACGCACACGGCGCTGATCGACGCAGAGGTGGCACAGAGTTTCGCCGCCATGCAGTTCGACGACATCGTGGAACTGCTTGATCGCATTGCCGTGCCCTTCTCCAAAGTCAATGATATTCGCGACGTCCTGGCCGACCCGCACTTCTCGGCCAGGCAGGCCTTCGTGCATTGCGCGGACCCCGACTTCGGTGTCTTGCCTACCGCATGCGTCGTACCGCGTTCGCCCGGCTATCAGTCGCTCACACCAACATCGGGCCCAAGCGTTGGCCAGCATAACGACGCGTTCTACGGCGAGCTTGGACTTCAGCCTGACGAATTCGAACAACTCCGGTCCGACGGCGTAATCTGAAGACGGTCACTTCGGACCGCCTGCAGCACGGTCAAGCTTCCGATCCCGCGCAGCCGTGAACGCTTATGGCGAACAGGCGCGCCGCCGGTTTCGCGATGTGCATAGCCGAGTCAAGCTAAATCCGGCAGCTGCCCGACCGCGACGAGCTGAATTGCGAGCACTGGCGCGGAGTTGGAAGGTCTTGGCACACTCACCCGATGGGTGAATCAAGACGCAAGGCGCTGGCGGCGCGCGACGGTGCACAGGGCGGCAGGGAAGACGACAGGTATCCCTACCGTTCTGCCAGTGTCCGCGAAGGTGCGGCTCACCTCCGGCGATCCATAGACCACCAGCACATAGGCCGTTTCTTCTCCGACATTCACCAGTTCGTGCTCGACACCGGCAGAAATGAAGGTCGAGTCGAAGCGCTCGCAGATCCACGTCATCAACCCGAGCCTGTACCCCAAGACCTCGTACGACGCGATCGCCGACTTCGCACCGGTCAGCAACCTGGCCGACGTGCCGCTGGTCCTTGCCGTCAATCCGAAAGTTGCGGCACGCTCGGTGAAGGAACTGGTCGCGCTGGCGAAGTCGTCGAAGCCGTCGCTGGCCTTCGCGTCGGCCGGCAACGCCACGTCGCAACACCTCTCTGGCGAAGCCTTCCAGATCGCTGCGGGCATCGACATGATGCATGTGCCGTACAAGGGCAGCGCTCCGGCGCTGAGCGATCTGATCGGCGGCCAGGTCCAGGTGATGTTCGATTCGCTGCCGTCGGCCATGCCGCACCTGAAGGCCGGCACGATCCGTCCGCTTGCGGTGACGACATTGAAGCGCTCTTTGGCGCTGCCCGAGGTGCCGACCGTCGCCGAAAGCGGCTTCCCCGGCTTCGACATCAGCACCTGGTACGGCGTCTGGGCCCCGGCGGCGACACCGCCCGCGGTCGTGCATCGCCTGTCGCGCGAGATCGCAGCCATCGTCCGGCTGCCCGAAGTGCGCACGCAGTTCGCCGCCTTAGGTGCCGAGCCTGTGGGCAACACGCCCGAGGAGTTCGCCGCGTTCGCAAGGGCGGAACAGGCCAAGTGGGCCGGGATCGTCAAGCGCTCCGGCGCCAAAGTCGACTGATCAGGAGGGGTGACCATGACTTCGAACGACGCCTTCATTTGCGACGCGATCCGCACCCCCTTCGGCCGCTATGGCGGCGCGCTGTCCAGCGTGCGTGCCGACGATCTTGGTGCCATCCCGCTGAAGGCACTGATGGCGCGCAATCCGAAGGTCGACTGGTCAGCCGTGGCGGATGTGCTGTTCGGTTGTGCCAACCAGGCCGGCGAGGACAACCGCAACGTGGCACGCATGTCGGCGCTGCTGGCCGGTTTGCCTCTGGAAGTGCCGGCTGGGACGATCAACCGCCTGTGCGGCTCCGGTCTCGACGCGGTCGGCACTGCGGCGCGGGCCATCAAGTCGGGCGATGCAGGGCTGATGATTGCCGGCGGCGTCGAGAGCATGAGCCGTGCACCGTTCGTGATGCCCAAGGCCGAAAGCGCGTTCAGCCGCGCGAACGCGGTGTACGACACGACGATCGGCTGGCGCTTCGTCAACGCGTTGATGAAGGCGCAGTACGGCGTCGACTCGATGCCCGAAACGGCGGAGAACGTGGCCACCGACTACCGCATCCAGCGTGAAGCGCAAGACCGCATGGCCCTCGCGTCGCAGCAGAAAGCGGTGGCGGCGCAGCGGGCCGGCTACGTTGCGCGCGAAATCACGCCGGTGACCATCCCGCAGAAGAAGGGCGAGGCGGTCGTGGTAGCTCAGGACGAGCATCCGCGCGAGACCAGCCTCGAGGCGCTTGCGAAGCTGAAGGGCGTGGTGCGGCCCGATGGCACGGTCACCGCAGGCAATGCGAGCGGCGTCAACGACGGCGCATGCGCGCTGCTGCTGGCCAACGAGGCTGCAGCCGCGCGCAACGGGCTTGCTCCGCGGGCCCGTGTGGTCGCGATGGCGACCGCAGGGGTTGCACCGCGGGTCATGGGCATCGGGCCCGCGCCTGCCACCACAAAAGTGCTCGCGCTTGCGGGCCTGCGGCTGGACCAGATCGACGTGATCGAGCTGAACGAAGCCTTCGCCGCACAGGGCCTGGCGGTGCTGCGCAAGCTCGGACTGGCCGACGACGACCCGCGCGTCAACGCATGGGGTGGAGCCATCGCACTCGGACACCCGCTCGGCGCGAGCGGTGCGCGGCTCGCCACGACGGCCGTGAACCGGCTGCATACCACCGGCGGACGCTATGCGCTTGCCACCATGTGCATTGGTGTCGGTCAGGGAATCGCTGTCGTGCTGGAGCGGGTGTGAGTCGCTCGTGGCTCTGGCCCGCGCGGGGACATCGCGTGGAACGGGCAGGTGACAATCAAGCCATCGCCTTGTGCCGCGACGATGCGGCGTGAATTGATCGAGACGAAGAATGAAAGATGACCCGAATGAGGCCACGACGGTGGCTGAAGCCGAGAGCCGCTCGTATTCGGCACCCGCGCTGGAGAAGGGGCTCGACATCCTCGAGACCCTGTGCCGCAGCGAACAACCGCTGTCGCAAAAGGACTTGGCGCAACGCTTGGGCCGCAGCGTTGGCGAGATCTATCGCATGCTCGCCTGCCTGGTCAACCGCAACTACGTGACCTTGGTGGACGAGAGCACTTACGGGCTCACGACCAAGCTGTTCGAGTTGGCGCATGTCAATCCGCCGACGCATCGCCTGCTGTTCGAAGCGACGCCGATCATGCAGCGCCTGGCCAGCGAGTTGGACCAGTCCTGCCATCTGACGATTTACGGCCAGGGCAAGCAGGTGGTGCTGGCAAAGGTCGACACGCCCAGCGGCATGGGTTTCGCGGTGCGTGCCGGCGCTGAACTCGATGTCATCATCTCTGCGTCGGGAAGGGTGCTGCTCGCGTTCCAGGATGAGGAGACGCGCAAGCTGCGCATCGAGGAGTCGCTGCAGCGCCGGCCAGAGCAAGCCGACCCGCAAATCGACAGCATTCTCGACAAGATCCGTGTGGCGGGTTACGAATCGATTCCCAGCGTGCAGGTGCGCGGACTGTGGGCGGTGAGCTTCCCGATCCTGGATACGCAGGGCCGGGCGATCGCCGCGCTGACTGTGCCCTATGCGGAGCGCATCGACCAGATGCAGCGCAAGTCGATCCCTGAGGTCACCGATGCGCTGGGTACTGCGGCGAGAACTTTGTCGGCACGCATCGGAGGGATGGTCTCGACGAGCGGACTGAATGAGGGTGAAAGGGATGGCCCACTCAAGCGGCCCCAGCGCGCAGGCGCCCGTTGACGGCCCAAGCGGCGGTCCACCGGGTCGCTTTTGGTCCGGGAATGCAACTTCAGCCGATCGAGTCGTCGTTGATTCGATCCAGTGCATCGCATCACGCTGGCCAGGCACCCATCCTGAAGGCATTGACCAGGATTTCGATCAAAAGCCGAACCTTCGGCGAGGCGCCCTTGCGCGAGGTAGCGTTGCCCAGCAACAGTGGATCGACCATTGCGATTGAGGCTTCACAAGTGCATCATGAGAAGCGCTGCCCCACAGGGTGAAAAGTCGATCAACTACTGCGGAGACGCTGCATGCAGACCCCGATCACGATCAGCGCCTTTGCGACCCGCGAACCGCCGGTCTTCACCACGAAGGAGGCAGAGCGGCGGCACGTGCGCGAACGGCTCGCCGCGGCTTGCCGCATTCTCGGCCGCCGCGGATTGTCAGAGGGACTGCTGGGCCACGTCACGGTCCGCGACCCGGAGCAGGCCGACCATTTCTGGGTCAACCCGGTGGGCGTGCCGATGCACCGGGTGCGGGCCTCGCAACTGGTCCAGGTCGACCACCAGGGCCGTGTCGTCCGAGGCGATGGGGCGGTCAACCCGGTCGGGCTGCTGCTACACACGGCGCTGCACCGGGCACGTCCGGACGTGGCGGCGGTCTGCCATGCCCACGCGCCGGCAGCGTCGACCTGGGCCGCGTTGGCGCGGCCGCTCGATCCGATCACCCAGGACGCATGCGTCTTCTACGGTCAGCAGGCATTGATCATGGCGCCACGGCTGGTGCGCGATCCGGAGTCTGCCCAGCGCTTCGCGGGGGAGTTTGGCGACAAGCGCGTCGCAATCCACGCCGGCCACGGCATCTTCACCACTGGCTTGACTGTGGACGAGGCTGCGTGGTGGTTCGTGTTGATGAACCGCTGCTGCGATGATCAATTGCGCGCCGAAGCCGCGGGCACGCCCACGCAGTATCCGCCCGAGGACGCAACTTGGCTTGCGTCGACGCTAGGCTCGCCGCGCTTCGGGTGGCTGTCGTTCCAGACGCTCTGGGATGACATCTCCAACAGCGATCCGGACCTACGGGACTGAGGTGGCGACACCGCGCCACTTCTGTGGTTGTCATCCCAAAGCACTGCTCTCCCGGCCGACCTCTCTCCGTACGCACTTGGCCTTGACGCCCGGGCGTTGACCAACTTCGCACGCTTGACGATCGCGGCCGCTCGCGTGTGGACAATTCGACCGGAGTTGAGATCCACAACCCCAGGCCCTTCGTCTTGTCTATCACGTCCGGCGGCTTCAAGCCACGCTGCATCTCGGCGCGCCAATGGCGGCGCGGCGCTTGTGCCACGGCCGAGTCTGCACCCGACGGGCTGACCGAATAGCCGCCTTTCGCCAGCGACAGAAACTGGCCGAGTCCGGGTCTCCGTCCAGATCGCAGAAAGCTGACCTCGGCCGTCGAGCCCACCGAGTCGAAGGTCAGTTTCCTGGCACGGCCGCGACTTCACGCGACCGGCCAGGAGCGGCCTTTCGCCAATGTCGGCTTCGGGGTCGTGTCGTCTGACGTACATCGCCCGTCGTTGGCGGCCGGGTGACGCCGGACGGCTCTCTGGTCCGCGCCGCGATCCTCTGCTGCATTGGCCCGGGCGCGCCCGGGGCACGATGCGCTGCGCGCCGCTGTCAGGGGGTCAGCCCCATCTGGATGAACCAGTCCGTTAACACGGCGTCTAGAGCGGCAGCCAGACCGACCCGGTGGCGCGTCGCCTCGTCGCGCAACCTTTGCGGCTCCAGGCCCGCTTGCCGCAGTTCGCCGGTGTGACCGATCAGCCATTGCTCGATGCGCGCGGCGTCGACCTCGAGGTGGAACTGCCAGGCCATCGCGTGCTGGCCGACCATGAACGCCTGGTTCTTGCACGCCGGGGTACATGCAAGCGCCGACGTGCCGGCCGGCATGTCGAACTGGTCGCCGTGCCAGTGCAGCACGGATTGCGAGGCAAGGTGCGCCAGCGGGCCGGCCTCTCCCTCGCGCGTGAGGCTGAGCGGCCGATAGCCGATTTCCTTGCTGTGCATCGGAGCCACAGACGCACCCAGCGCACGCGCCATCAGCTGCGCGCCCAGGCAGATGCCGAGGATCGGGCGGCCGCTGTCGATGCGCCACCGGATCAAGTCGACTTCGGCGGTCAGGAAGGGATACATCGCATCGTCGAACGCGCCGATCGGTCCGCCAAGCACGACGAGCAGGTCCACCTGTGCCAGATCGATCTTCCTCAGGTCATCCACGCCGGCGTCGCAAGTGATGATCTGCCAACCTCGCCGCTTCAACCACGGCTCGATCATGCCGAGGTCTTCGAAGGCAAGGTGCCGGATGGCGACGGCGGTTTTCATAGAGCCGACCCTTGCTTCACGGCGCGCCGGCGCTGCGCTGCTGATATCTCGCAGCCCGCGGGACCACAGCCCTCCGTCGCCTGGTCGCCACCAAGTGCCGGCGACTCACGGTGCGTCGCATCGCGCTGGCCCGAGGCGCCCTGGCTGGCGATCAGCCGGCCCAGCAGCCCGCCGAGAACCAAGTCGTCGATCTGACCGAAGTGGTGCAGGCGCACACGCCCCGCGTGATCCAGCACCAGGCATGAAGGCGTGCCTCGCAAGCCGTAGCGCGACATCGAGAGCGATGGCCCGCCGCGGCCGTCGGGCTGGTCGACACCGATCGGGAAAGACCATCGGTACTCGTGAACGAAGGCCCGCAAGGCTTCGACCGTCATCACGTCGTGGTGTTCGAACACGGTGTGCAGGCCTACCACCGCAAGTTCGGATTCCGGGAACGCCTGTCGCACGCGCTCGGCTTGCGGCAGGCCGAAGGCCACACAGCCGGGGCACAGCATCTGGAACGTGTGCAGCAGCACCACTCGCCCGCGCAGGGACTGCAGTGTGATCGGCGCTGTCGCGTTGATCCAGGTGCTCACCTGCCACTCGGGCAGTGCGAGGCTGTCGCGTTCGTTGGTGGTCAGCATGGGTGCTCCTGTCAAACGGGCGACCCAGGGTTCGACCCGGGTCGGCAGAGTTGTGGGCTCAGGCCGCGCGGCGCAGCTTCACCTGCGGAAAGTCCACGGGCACGTTCAGCGCCACGTTGACGTAGTTCGTGAACAGGTTCAGCGCCACGTGGGCCACGATCTCGACGATGCCCTAGTCACTGAAGCCCACCTCGCGCAGCCGGCGCACATCGTCGGGCTGCACCTGGCCGCGCTGCTCCGCCAACGCGAGCGCAAAGCGCAGCGCCGCGTCGGTCTTCGGGTCGGCGGCATGGCCGGCCTGCGCGGCCGTCATCTCCTCGGCCGTGGCGCCGGCCTTGCGGCCCAGCGCCGTGTGCGCGGCCAGGCAGTACTCGCAGTGGTTGCGGTCGGCCACGGCCACGGCGATCTGCTCGCCGAGCTTGGCGGGGATGCTGCCGCCACCGAGCGCGCCGAACGAGCCCCACATGCTGCGCAGCGCCGCCGGCGAGTTGGCGACGGCGCGGAACATGTTGGGCACTGTGCCGAAGGCCTGCTGGATCTGCGACAGCAAGGCGGCGCGGTCGGCGGTGGTCTGCGTGATGTCGATCAAAGGGACGTGACTCATGGGTAACTCCTTGGGTTGAGGGAACGGGGTGGTATGCGCCTGACTGGCTGATCGGGCAGCCGTCGCGGCAAAAGCAAGCAACGATCAACTCAGAACTCGCCGTCCTTGATGTACGGCTGGCTCCACAGGATGCTTTGCATCAGCACGGACTTGACCCATGCGGCGTGCATCTTCTCGACGTCGGCCGCCGATGCGCCCTTCTTGGCCAGGAAAGGCTTGAGCGTGGTGGTGACCGGGATGGTCAGCGCCGGGATGTAGCGGAAGTTCACCTGCGGCACGCTCGGCGCGCGGTCAGTCTGGTTCTTCTTCAGCTTGTTGTGGCGCAGGCCGATCTCGTACTGCCAGTCGAGCCAGCGCTGGTCGTAGTTGGCTTCCGCGGTGTCCAGGATCCACAGCGCGAAGCGCTTGCGCACCGCCTCCAGGTAGGCGCCGTCGGGCTTGCCGGTCTTCGCATCGCTAAAGAAGTAGACGAGCTCCGGCGTCGAGGCAACGAAGCCGTACCAAACGTCAAGGATGGCGTCGGTCTGGTCGGCGAGGATCTCCTTGCTCTGGTGCAGCGCCTTCAAGTCGTCGTCGGTGAACAGCAGCGAGGCCTGCAGCGACTTCAGGTCGACCATCGAGTACGGGGCCTTGGCCAGGCTGTGTTGGCCAAAGGCGTATCCGGGCACGCTGGGGTTGGGCGCTTGCTGGGCGCGGCTGGCAGGCAGTGCCGTGGCCAGCGCCAGGGCAATCGCAAGCGATGTAGAGGACTTCATGCGGGGTCTCCGGTTTGTTGCAAGCGACGGGGGTGTCACTCGTCGGGTTGCATCTTGGCCGGGAAAACTGGATGATGGGTGTCATGAAATCCAAGAAACTTGACTTAACGTCCAGCGCTGAACCACCGATGGCGGCAGAACCGGTCGACCGCCTGTCCACGCTGCTCGACCGCTTCCATGTGCGTGCGTCGCTGTTCCACAGCGGGCCGTTGTGCGGCCGGTCAACCTTCGAAGCGCAGCCCGACCGGGCGTTCCTCCATGTACTGAGGCGCGGACAGTTGCAGATCGTGCATGCAGCGCGAACGGGAGCGCCCAGACGCGTGGTGGTCGATGAGCCGACGCTGCTGCTGTACCCCCGTGCGCTGACCCACAGCTTCATCAACCCACCGCAGGACGGCTCGGACTTCACCTGCGCCACGCTGCGTTTCGATGGCGGCGACCGCAACCCCATCGTCGCGGCGCTGCCTGCTCTCGTTCAGCTGCCGCTCGATGCCGTGCCGGGGCTGCGGCCGGCTTTGGACCTGCTGTTCGCCGAGACCGACCGGGTGCGCTGCGGGTCGCGCCTGCTGGCCGACCGGCTGTTCGAGGTCGTGCTGATCCAACTGCTGCGCTGGGTCATCGACCATCCACAGGCGGTGGGCGTGAGCAGCGGCCTGGTGATGGGGCTCAGCGATCCGCGCCTGGCCCGGGCGCTGGTGGCGCTGCATGCTGCACCGCAGGACGATTGGTCGCTGGCGCAGATGGCTGCCGTCGCAGGCATGTCGCGCAGCGCCTTCGCCGAGGCCTTCAAGGCCGTGATCGGCAGCACACCCGCGGCCTACCTGACCAACTGGCGACTCACCGTGGCTTCGACGCTGCTGCAGGCAGGACAGCCTCAGAAGCTGGTCGCGGCCGAACTCGGATTCTCGACGGGGTCATCGCTGAGCCGGGCATTCAAGCAGCGATTCGGGTCTGCGCCCCGGGAATGGCTGGCGGGTGCGTCCGGATGAACGCCATGCCTTGTACAGCGTCGTCGGAGGCTGCCTGTACGTTGGCGGCGAGGGTCGGCTCCGCGGCAAAGAGATCGGCTCATTGGATGTCTGTTCAGGGTCGACCTGCGCCGATCCCAACTTGCCGAAGCAGCCGTTCACCTGGCGGCTTTCCTCAACGGCAGCTGTGTGTTGCTGCAGGCTACTCGCGGACCCGGCCACTTGCAGTCACTCAGGACTGGCGGCTTCTCGTCGAGTCAGCACAGTGCCAGCCCTCATGGGGCTTTCCCCCGACGTCACCCTCTCGCCGCTTGGCCATAAACCCGAGCCCGGAAGGCCTCCACAGGCGAACCCTTCGCATGCCCGGCCGGATAGACGGCGAAGTTCGCCTTGACCTTGATCGCCTTGTCCAACCCGAACACCGTTCGGAGCTTGACTTCCTTGATTTGCTTGCCGGCCATGGTTGCGCTCTCCAGAGGCACGCCGAGGCTTCGCGCCGTCGCATCGAGCGACATCTGAAACGCGCAGCCAGCCCGCCTCGGCAATTCGCCGATACAGCGATCCCGCGGCGCCAACAGGATCTGGTCGTTCCTCAAGGAGCATCAGCGCCCTTGGGTCGCCAGCGCCCACACGCATAGGCTCATCTGGGCGCGGCGGGGAGCGATGCCAGGAACCCGTTGATCAGCGCCGTGGTCTGCTCAGGCGCGTCCACCACAGAGATGTGCGCGGTATCGAGCACCTCGAAACGGCCCTTGGGCAAGGCAGATGCCGCGGCTCGCAGGGATTCCAGCGGGTAGATCGCATCGTACCGACCTGCCATAAAGAGTGTGGGTGCGGCGATTGCGCTCATCCTTGGCGCCAGTGGATCGCGTTCGATCAGCACTGAGCGAACGGATCGCGCAAGCGCCGCGCCATCGACTTCGCGCAGATGCTGATGGAAATCCTCCAGCAGCGGACCACCACGCGCACGAGTGGCGGGGAGGAAGAAGGCGCGCGCAACACCGTCCCGGTACAGCCCTGTCCCGTGGATCCAGCGGGCACCCCAGGCCACGAACCGATCGCCGAATGACGGGCCTTCGGGCGCGGTGAAGACGGGCGCGTTCAACATGACCACCGCGCGGGTGCGCTGCGGCTTGTCGAGTGCGAATTCCCCAGCGACGAGACCGCCCCAGGACGTTCCGACGACGACGACCGGCTGCGCGATGCCCAGCGCATCGAGCACTTCACCCAGCGCTTGGCCGCACTGGGCCATCGTGAAGGGAGCTGGGGCTGCGCCGCTGTTGCCGTGACCGGGGCCGTCGATGACCACCAGTCGGTGCCGACCCTGCCACGCTTCGATCGGCGCGCGGTAGATGCGGTGGTCGGCCAGGATCGAAGGCCACAACACGATCACCTCGCCCGACGTCCCGGTTGTGCCTGTGTCTCGCACGGCTAGATATCCGACTCGGGTGGAAACCTCTTTGCCGGGCGGCAGCAGCGCGGTGGGCTGACTGGCGGTCGGCCCATGGGCAGGAAGGCGATTCGGTTGCTTGTCCGAGGCGGCGCAAGCCCCCAACGTGGTCGTGGCGACGACGGACATGAGCGCGCCCGGGCGCTCGCGCAGGCGGGAGGTTTGCACCGGCAGGAGATGTCGCGGCACGGGTGGGGAAGTGAGGTTCATGGCGCGACGCAGCGTGAATGGCTTCGAGATCGAGTCTAGGCAGTTGCACGGTTAAAGTAAATAGTACTAACATTGCGGCATGCCACACGAAACGCCGCGCCTGCGGTCTGGATCAAGCCGAGGCTCGGCCCCTCGCGTGAAGCGCTTCCACCACGGCAACCTGCGGCAGGCCTTAATCGACGCTGCGCTTGCCGCGCCGGACATCGAGGGGCTCTCGCTCAACCAGTTGGCCGCCAGTGCCGGTGTCACAGCTGCTGCCGTCTACAAGCACTTCGCCAGCAGAGAGGCCTTGCTCGACGAGGTGGCGCGCATCGGCTTCGAGCGGCTGGAAGCCCGCTTCGCCGAGGTCTTCGACATCGCCCGACCGCCCGGGGGCGCCGCAGATGCGCGGGCGCGCCTTTCGGGGCTGGGGCAGGCCTATCTCCGGTTTGCGGACGACGAGGCCCCGCTGTGGCGCCTGATGTTCGGCATGCAGGCAGCCGCCTACCGCGCGACCGCACGACCGGTGCTGCGCCCCAACAGCTACCAGTACCTGCCCGCAGCGCTGCTGGGCCTCCACCGCTGCGGCGTGGTCGCGCGGGAGCCCGACGAGCGCGACACGCTGTTTGCCTGGAGCGCGATCCACGGCGCGGCGATGCTGCGGGCCGGCGGGGTGCCGACGGCGCTCCGTCCGGTGTCCGAGCTAGCCAAGGACGTGGCCGACCGAGTCGTCCGCTCGCTGGGTTGACGGTACCCACCAACGATTGCCCCAAGGAGCTTGCATGACCACCCGATCAGCCACCTCGCCCATCACCAAGGCCACGATTCCCCAACGCGTCCATGGCGCGCCCGACGCCGTGCGCCGGGCCCCGTTTCCGGCGGACATCGGGAACCCCTACCTGACCGGGCCTTACGGACCCGTGCTCGAGGAGGTGACCGCGTTTGACCTGCCGGTCACGGGCGAGATCCCGGTCGAGCTGGTCGGGCGCTTCGTCCGCAATGGCCCCAACCCGATCGAAGTCGCCGACCCGGCGAACCACCACTGGTTCCTGGGCGAGGGCATGGTGCATGGCACCTACCTTCGCGACGGCCGGGCCGAGTGGTATCGAAACCGCTTCGTGCGCAGCCGGCTGGTCTGTGATCGGCTCGATGAACCGTACCCGGCAGGCACGCCGCGAAGCCGGGTGGATGTCGTCAACACCCACGTGCAATTTTTCAGCGGCAAGACGCTGGCCCTGGTGGAGTCCGGTCCGCCCGCCATGGCGCTGTCACATGAACTGGAAACCCTGTCGTACGAGGACTTCCAGGGCACGCTGGGCGGCGCCTTCTCCGCCCATCCTCACCTCGATCCGCTGACGGGCGAATGGCACGCGGTCACCTATGACCAGGGGGTCAAGAACGAAGTCCGGCACGTGGTGGTCGGAACCGACGGCAAGGTCCGGCGTTCGGTCGCAGTGCCCGTCTCGGATGGGCCCATGGTGCACGACTTCGCCATGACCCAGCGCTACGTGCTGATCTTCGACCTGCCGGTGGCCTGGAATGACACAGCGGCGGCGAACGGGCACCCGTTCCCTTACCGGTGGTCCGAGGGCCGCACAGCTCGGGTCGGGCTCTTGCCCCGCGAAGGTGCGGCCAGGGAAATCCTCTGGATCGACGTACCCCCGTGCTACGTCTTCCACATGGCCAATGCCTTCGACGCTGCCGATGGGACCGTGGCGGTCGATCTGGTCGAGTTCAGCAGCATGTTCAGAACCTCGCTGAACGGCCCCGGTGAGGGGCCGCCAGTCTTGTCGCGCTGGACCTTGGATGCCAAGTCCGGCACGGTTGCCAAGACCGTGCTTTCCCGCAGGGCAAGGGAATTTCCGCGGATCGACGAGCGACTGACAGGTCGTCAGCACCGCTACATCTACGGCGCCGGAATTCAGACCGATCGCGGGTCGGCACTGTGCTTCGACACCGAGACCGGGGTCGAACTGGCGCACGACTTCGGCCCGGGCCGCTTCGGATCGGAGTGCGTTTTCGTTCCGAAGTCCGATGCCGCCGGGGAAGGCGAGGGCTGGGTCATGACCTATGTATGGAATGCGCCCACCAACACCTCGGACCTGGTGATCATCGACGCCGCCCAATTCGAGGGGCCGCCGCGGGCGGTCATCCACCTGCCGGTCCGGGTGCCGTTCGGCTTTCACGGCAGTTGGATCGCCGACGAGCCGTGAGCGCCCCGGCCATCGCGCCCCAAGTCGTCGTCACCGGCTGACCAGCACCAGGAGCTCCCGCCATGATCCTTCACGATCTGACCCCGGGCATGCACCCGCGAAGGGTTCGCATCTTCCTCGCCGAAAAGGGCACCGTCATCGAGCGGCGCGAGGTCGATGCGGCGACGGGCGCGAATGCCGCGCCCGCTTTCCAAGACCTCAATCCACTGGGCAAGCTGCCGGTGCTCGAACTCGATGACGGCAGCACGATCACCGAGTCCCTGGCCATCTGCCGCTACCTCGAGTCAGTTCATCCCGAGCCGCCCTTGATGGGGCGGTCGCCGCGCGAGACGGCTCACATCGACATGTGGACTCTGCGCATGGAGTACGAGCTGTCGCGCCCGATCGCCGAGGTCTTCCTGCACAGCGGTGAGTTCTACCGCGGCCGCATCGAGCAGGTGCCGGAAGTCGCGGCCTGGGCGCGCGGCCATGCGCTGCACACCATGGCCTGGCTCGACCGCGAGCTGGCCGACCGCGCCCACATCGCCGGCGCCGACTACACGATGGCCGACATCGTGGCCCAGTGCGCCCTCGTGCTGGGCAAGGCCGTGGCCCTGCGCGTGCCGGCCGAGATGCCGAACCTCGCGCGCTGGTTCGCCGCCGTCTCGGCCCGGCCCACCGCGCGCGCGTGAGGCTACCGGCGATGGACCACGGTACCATGAACCGACCCAGCGTGTGCTGTGTGATCGGCGCCGGCGACGCCACCGGCGCCGCGGTGGCCCGGCGCTTTGCCCGGGAGGGCTATACCGTGTGCGTGGCGCGGCGCACCGAGGCGGCGCTGATGCCGCTGGTCGACCAGATTACCGCCGTTGGTGGGCGCACAGTTGCTTTTGAACTGGATGCGCGGCGCGAGGATCAGGTGGTCAGCTTCGTCAATCGAATCGAAGCGGAGGTCGGCCCCATCGAGGTGATGGTGTTCAACGTGGGCGGCAACGTGCGGCTCCAGATCCTGGAAACCACGGCGCAGAAGTACTTCAAGGTCTGGGAGATGTGCGCGATGGCTGGGTTTCTGGCGGGCCGCGAGGCAGCGCGGGTGATGCTGCCACGCGGACGTGGCACGGTGCTGTTCACCGGTGCCACCGCCAGCCTGCGCGGTGGTGCAGGCTATGCGGCCTTCTCGGGCGGCAAGGCGGCGCTGCGGGCACTGGCTCAATCGATGGCTCGCGAACTCGGCCCCAAGGGGCTGCACGTGGGCCATGTGGTCATCGACGGCCTGATCGACACTGCCTTCGCTCGTGAGCACTTCGCGCAGCGCGTGGCCGATGCCGGCCCGGACGGCATCCTGAACCCCGACCACATCGCCGACGCGTACTGGGCCTTGCACCGGCAGCCACGCGATGCGTGGACGTTCGAGCTGGACCTGCGCCCGTCGGTCGAGCCGTGGTGAATGAGTGATGAACATGAACACAAGTCTTCCGTCGCTGCCGAACGCCTCGGGGCTTCGCCTACCGCCTCCGACCTTTGCGCTTCTGGGTGCGGAGCTCATCGAGGCGGCCGAGGGCCGCGCCAAGGTCCGCTTCGTGCCGGGTCACGACTCGGCGAATCCAGCCGGTCTGGTCCAGGGCGGGATCCTCGTCGCCTGCCTGGACGACGTAATGGGGCCGGCCGTGTTCAGCCTGGGACGCGAAGGCCATTTCGTGACGGTGTCGATGTCCGTCTCGTTTCTGGGTCGCGCGACGCCGGGCAACGCCCTCATCGGCGAAGCCACCGTCGTGCGGGTGGGCCGCAGGCACGTGCTCGTGGAGGCACGTCTCTTGCGGGAGAGTGATGGCATCGAGGTGGCGCGCGCGTCGTCGACGAACCTGCAGGACCAGGGGTGATGGCAGCCAAGTCCGTCGGTGCGATCGCCTCGGCGCGCTGGTCAGGTGATGACCCGGCGAAGGACCGCGGTGATGGCTGACTGCCTGGCCTTGGCGGGAAGTGTGCTGATCGATTCCATGCGACCGGCGACCAGCAAGTCGGCCACACCGTGTGCAACAGCCCAGGGGGCTGCGACGTTCTGCATGAAGTCGGCATCGAGCATCTGAGTACACGCGTGCGCGCGTTCTTCGACTGGGTGGACGATCCGTATCGAGCGAAGTTCGAGCAGTTGGAAGCCGAAGTCCCCTGACGACGTTCCCTGAAGCGCCAAGTACCGCAACGCGCAGCCGAGCGCGGCCTGGAGGATCAGTTCGCCCGCCGCGCGCGCGTGCGGGCTTTCTGCCGCAGCCGCTCCGTCATGAAGTCGATGAAGCAGCGCAGCTTCAGCGGCAGCTGGCGCCGGCTCGGGTAGTACAGGTGAAAGCCCGGCAGCACCGGCACGGCCGATGGCAGCACCTTCACCAGCGCGCCGCTGCGCAGCGGTTCGGTGGCGGTGCCTTCGAGCACGTAGGCCAGACCGAGACCCGCCCGCGCGCAGTCGAGCATGGCCGCCGTGTCGTTCACGATGACCGGGCCGGCGACCTCCATCTCCACGGCCTTGCCGTCGTCGACCAGTTCCCACCGATATACCGTGCCCGTGCTCGGCAGCCGGAACAGGATGCAGTCGTGCCACGCCAGGTCGGCCAGCTTGCGCGGCACGCCACGGCGCTTCAGGTAATCGGGCGAGCCGACGATGGCGACCGGCTCGCTGGCGCTGACCTTCACGCTGACCATGTCCTGCGCCACGGCGTCGCCCAGCCGCACGCCGCAGTCCAGCCCCTGGGCGACGATGTCGACGAAGCCATCGTCGAAGCTCAACTCGAGCCTGATCTCCGGGAAGGCCGCGTGAAAGTCGGCCAGCGCCGACTGCAGCCAGGAGGTGAAGGCGGGGCGCGAGATACCCAGGCGCAGCACCCCGACCGGCCGGTTGCGGAACTCCTGCACCGACTCGGTGGCCTCGAACAGGTCGGTTAGCGCGGGGCCGGCCCGCGCCCACAGGCGCTCACCGGCCTCGCTGAGCGACACGCTGCGGGTCGTGCGGTGGAACAGCCGCACGCCCAGCCGCGCCTCCAGCGACTTTATGGCCTGGCTGACCGCCTGCGGCGAGACCTCGAGCCGGGCAGCTGCCGTCGTGAAGCTGCGTGCGTCGGCCACGCAGCGGAAGGCCACGAGCCCGTCCAGCTGATCGATCCGAACCATTATCAAGTAGAAGTTGATGGCAGATCAAGATTAACGGGCTTTTTCCTTCTGGGCAACGGCCCGAGACTGGCTGCGTTTCCACACCACCATTCCTCGGCAGCCGGGGGCGACCATGAACCGATCCGAATACTTCACGCTCGGCCGCAGCGGCCTGCGCGTCAGCCGCCTTGCGCTGGGCACGATGACCTTCGGCACCGACTGGGGCTGGGGCAGCGACAAGGACGCCGCCCGCCAGATCTTCAACCGCTACGTCGACGGCGGCGGCAACTTCGTCGACTCGGCTGACCTGTACACGGGCGGCGTCAGCGAGACCTGGCTAGGCGAGTTCATCCGCGAGCGCCAGTTGCGCGACTGCATCGTGCTGGCGACCAAGTTCGGCTTCAACGGCCAGCCGGACAACCCCAACGCCGGCGGCAACGGCCGCAAGCACATGCTGCGCGCCGTCGAGGACTCGCTGCGCCGGCTCGGCACCGACTACATCGACCTCTACCTGCTGCACGCCTGGGACGGGCTTACCCCGGTCGACGAGGTCATGCGTACCTTCGACGATCTGGTGCGCTCGGGCAAAGTGCGGCACATCGGTCTGTCCGACGTGCCGGCCTGGTACGCCAGCAGAGCGCAAGCGCTGGCCGAGTTCCGGGGCTGGGAGCCGGTCTCGGCGCTGCAGCTCGAGTATTCGCTGGTCGAGCGCACCATCGAGAACGAGTTCATCCCCCTCGGTCTCGCGCACGGCATGGGCACGATGGTGTGGAGCCCGCTGGCCTCGGGGCTTCTGAGCGGTAAGTACCGGCCCGCGAAGGACGGCGCCTCCGGCGAAGGCCGGCTGCAGACGGTCGCCAACAGCGGCAACCCGGCTTTCATGAAGTTCACCGAACGCAATTTCGCCATCGTGACCGAACTGGAGGCCGTGGCCGCCGAGGTGGGCTGCAGCATGGCGCAGGTGGCGCTGAACTGGGTGGCCAACCGGCCAGGCGTGGCCGCGGTCATCGTCGGTGCCACCCGGCTGCCGCAACTGGAGGACAACCTGGGGGCGCTCGACTTCTCGCTGCCGGAAGGGCTGAAGGCGAGGCTGGACCGTGCCAGCGCGCTGCCAGCGACCTTCCCCTACAGCTTCTTCACCCCGGGCATGCAGGCGATGCTGGCAGGCAGTCACATGGTCGGCGACAAGCCGAGGAGTTACACGCCGCGTACGCGCATGGAGGCCTCCGCTTCGGTGGGCTGAGCCGTAGGGCCGACCCCCCCGAGGGCAGTCAGCATCTGCCGTAGGGACGCTCTGCGGTAACCATCCCCCGGCCCTCCCGGGGGGATGGTTACGGGCGATGGTGCGATCGCCTCGGGGCGCTGGTCAGGTGATGACCCGACGAAGGACCGCTGCAATGGCTGAATGCCTGGCCTTGGCGGGGAGTGTCCCGATCGATTCCATGCGCCCGGCGACCAGCAGGTCGGCCAGACCGTGTGCAACGGCCCAGGAGGCTGCGACGTCCTGCATGAAGTCGGCATCGAGCATTGCATGACCGTCTTCGACGGCGTGAACATCCAGCCCCTTGGCTCGGGCGACATGGATGACCAACTCGTCGTAGGCTCGGCTCGCCGCGTGCCCCAGGTGCTCATCTTCGAAGTTCGTTCGGTTGGAGCCGAACATGAGGCGAAACAAGGCTGGGTTCTCCGTGGCAAAGACGACATAGCCAAGGCCCGATGCGACCAACTGCGACCGTGCATCCTTCTCGGCGCGGCGCCTGAACTCCGATTGCCGCTGCACGAAGCGCTCGAACCCGCGCGTGGCCAGGGCCGTCAACAGGCCTTGCACATCCTTGAAGTGGTGAGCCGGCGCAGCATGGCTGACACCCGCACGCTTGGCCACGCCACGCAGGGAGAAGGCCTCGATGCCTTTTTCTGCCAACTCGTCCTGGGCTGCATCCAGAAGGGCCGTGGCAAGGTCACCGTGGTGGTACGGGCGCGAGGTCGTCGTCATGACCCCGATCTTGACACAGTCAAGATGGATCCTCATAATCTTGACACTGTCAAGTGTCATCACCTTCCACCGCCCGCCTCCGTCAGCCCGGAGAAGCGCCCATGACCCTTCGCGATCTCACCCTCTCGGCATCGTCCGCCGCCGGCCTCGCCCTAGCCCTGGGGCTGACCGCGCCCGCAACCACCTTGGCGCAGGGGCGCGACGACGGCTCCACGTCGCTGCGCCTGGAGGTGTCGGCATTCCGCAATGCCAAGGGCACGTTGAACTGCCGCCTGTTCACCGAGGCATCGAGCTTCCCGGACGGCGAGGGCGCGCGCACGTTACGCGCCGCCATTGCCGGAACGCAGGCCAGCTGCGTGTTCGACGACCTCCCGCGCGGGACCTATGCCGTGGCCGTGGTGCACGACGAGAACGGCAATGGCCGACTCGACAAGAACTTCCTCGGCCTCCCGACCGAGGGCTACGGCGTCTCGAACAACCGCACCTACGCGGCGTCCAGCCCGAAGTGGGACGAGTCGCGCTTCGTCATCGCGGCGCGCGAGCCCGTCGTGCTGCGCGTGAACCTGCGCTACTGAGGCGCCGCGTCTCGGCCTGTCCGCCGCACACACATGAGCACCCGCCGCCGATTCATCCTTGGCACCCTGGCCGCCGGCGCAGCGCTGGTGGTGGGCTGGGGCGTCATGCCGCCGCGCCAGCGGCTCACCGGCAGCCGGCCGTTGCCGACGGAGCCCGGGCAGAGCGCCTTCAACGGCTGGTTGAAGATCGCCGCCGATGGCAGCATCGTCGTGCAGACGCCCAAGTCCGAGATGGGCCAGGGCGTGCACACCGCGCTCGCCATGGTGCTGGCCGACGAGCTGGATGCGGACTGGGCCAGGGTGCGCGTGGAGCACCCGCCGCTGGACGCGATCTACAACAATCAGGCCACCTTGGTGGACGGGCTGCCGTTCCACCCCGACAACACGGGCATGGTCAAGCAGTTCTCGCGCTGGCTCACGGCCAAGTCCATGCGCGAGTTCGGGCTGCAGATGACGGGCGGCTCCTCCAGCCTGAAGGACCTGTGGCTACCGATGCGCGAAGCCGGTGCGTCGGCCCGCGCCATGCTGGTGTCCGCGGCCGCCGCCCAGTGGGGCGTGAAGGCTGAGCAATGCGGGGTGAAGGCCGGCGTCGTCAGCCACCCTTCGGGCAAGAGCGCGGGCTTCGGCGCGCTGGCCGCCGCTGCGGCGCAGCAGCCGCTGCCCAGGGTCGTGGTGCTGAAGAAGCCCGAGCAGTTCACCTTCATCGGCAAGCCCACGCCGCGCATCGAGGCCGCGCACAAGGGCAACGGCCGCGCCGCCTATGGCCTGGACGTGCTGCTGCCCGGCATGCTGTACGCCACGGTGAAGATGTGCCCGATGCTGGGCGGCACGGTCGACGGGTTCGACGCCGCCGCTGCGCAGGCGATGCCCGGCGTGAAGAAGGTGCTGCAGGTGGCTGGCCACCACGGCGGCACGGCCGGCGTGGCGGTGATCGCCGACTCGCCCTGGCATGCCCTGAAGGCCCTGGCCGAGGTGAAGGTGCGCTGGAACGAGGCCGCCAGTGCGGTGGCGGTGACCAGCCCCGCCGCGTTGGACCAGCTGGCGGTCGTGCTGGACCGCGACGAGGGCCTAGCCTACTTCAAGCAGGGGTCGGTGGACGATGCCTTCCGCGCCGCCGCGCGCACCGTGAAGGCCGAATACCGTGCGCCCTGGCTGGCCCACACGGCGCTGGAGCCGATTAACTGCACGGTGCAGGTCGACGAGGGCCGGGCCACCGTGTGGGCGCCCACGCAGGTGCCGGGCCTCGCGCGCCGCGCCGCTGCACTAGCCCTGGGCCTGCCCAGCGAGGCGGTGGAGGTGCATGTGCAGTTCCTCGGCGGCGGCTTCGGCCGACGGCTGGACGTGGACTTCGTCGGCCAGGCGGCCGAGATCGCCAAGACCATGCCCGGTGTGCCGGTGCAGACCTTCTGGAGCCGGGCCGAGGACACGCAGCACGATTTCTACCGCCCGGCCTGCGTCTCCCGCTGGGAAGCGGCGGTGGACGCGCAGGGCCGGCTCGCCGGCGTGCGCAGCGTGTCGGCCGGCCAGGCCATCGTGCCGGCGGTGCTGTCGCGCCTCTTTGGCGTGTACGGCGGGCCGCTGGACAAGACGGCCTCCGAAGGCGCCTTCGACCAGGCCTATGAGTGGCCCTCTGCGCGCATCGCCCACGCCAATGTGGAGCTGCCGGTGCCCGTGGGCTTCTGGCGCAGCGTTGGGCATTCGCACCAGGCGTTCTTCAATGAGAGCTTCGTCGACGAGTGCGCGGCGGCGCTGGGCCAGGATGCCGTGGCCTTCCGCCTCGGGCTGCTGAAGAACCACCCGCGCCACGCCGCGGTCCTGAAGCTGGCGGCCGAGAAGGCCGGCTGGGGCGCGCCGCTGGCACCGGCGGCCGATGGGGCGAAGAAGGCGCGTGGCGTGGCCCTGCACCAGAGCTTCGGCACCATCGTCGCGCAGGTGGTGGAGGCCTCGGTGGCGGCGGACAAGACCATCCGCGTGCACCGCGTGGTGGCGGCGGTGGACTGCGGCACGCCGGTCAACCCCAACCACATTGCGCAGCAGATGGACAGCGCCGTGGTCTATGGCCTCAGCGCCGCGCTGTATGGCGAGATCACGCTCGACAAGGGCCGCGTGCAGCAGAGCAACTTCCACGACTACGGGGCGCTGCGCATGGACGCCTGCCCCGTCATCGAGACCCACATCGTGCCCAGTGCCGAGCACCCTGAAGGCATGGGCGAACCCGGCACGCCGCCGGTGGCGCCGGCGCTGGCGTCGGCGCTGTTTGCACTCACCGGCCAGCGCCTGCGCGCGCTGCCCCTGAAACTCGCCTGAGGTCGCCATCGATGAGCACCATCACCCTCAACGGCAAGCCCACGCAGTTGCAGGCCGAACCCGACACTCCGCTGCTGTGGCTGCTGCGCGGCGAGCTGAAGCTCACCGGCACCAAGTACGGCTGCGGCATGGCGCTGTGTGGCGCCTGCACCGTGCACGTGGACGGCCAGCCCGTGCGTGGCTGCGTGACCACGCTGGCCAGCGCCGAAGGCAAGGCGGTCACCACCATAGAGGGCCTGAGCGGCCCCGAGGCCCGGGCCGTGCAGGCGGCCTGGGTGAAACTGGACGTGGTGCAGTGCGGCTACTGCCAGAGCGGGCAGATCATGACTGCCGTGGCCCTGCTGGCGAAAAACCGCCAGCCCACCAATGCCGACATCGACGCCGCCATGAGCGGTAACCTGTGCCGCTGCGGCACCTATCCGCGCATCCGTGAGGCCATCCACGAAGCTGCGCGCGCGCTGTCCGCATGAGGTTGCCGCTGATCCGTCGGCGGACAACCGCCACAAGCCTCCTGCTGCCTCTGGCCGGGCTCGCCCGCTGGGTTGAGGCCGTCCCGGCCAAGGGCTTTGCCCGGGAAGAGTTCAGCGTATGCGTGGCGCATGGCGCGTGGCCGACGCCGGGCCGGACGACATCATGAACCCTGACCACATCGCCGAGGCGCACTGGACCTCGCACTGGCAGCCACGCGATGCGTGGACATGCGAGCTCGACCTGCGTCCGTCGACCGAGCCGTGGTAGCAGCGATGTCGCGGATTGCCGTCTTCGGTGCCACCGGATTGACTGGCGGGCTCGTCGTCGAGCAGGCGCTCGCCCAAGGGCATGAGGTCGTCGCCCTGGTGCGCGACCCCGGCAGGATGACGCTGAAGCATCCGGGCCTGGTCGTGATGGGTGGCAGCCCGACCTCGCCCCACGATGTCGCGCGCTGTGTGCAGGGTGCCGATGCCGTGATCCACTGCCTGGGCATCGGCGGCAAGGGAGACGGACGACCCACCACGCTCGTCTCCGACTCGGTCAAGGTCGTGCTGCGCGCGATGCAGCAGCACGGTGTCCAGTGCATCGTGTGCATGTCCAATGTCGGGGCGGGAGGCAGTGGCAGCTGGCTGGCCAACCGGCTGGTCATCCCGCTGCTGCTTCGATGGCTCGTGCCCATCATCGAGGACAAGGACCGCATGGAGGCGGCTCTGCGCGCCAGCTCCGTCGCGTGGGTGTCGGTTCGCCTGCCGAACATCGTGGCAGGGCCGGACAAACCGTTGCGGGTGAGTCCCGATAGCCGTGGCCTCGGCCTGTCGATCACCGCCGAGTCGGCGGCTCGTTTCCTGCTGGCGCAGGCTGCGGCCCCCGACTACGTTCGCTCGACTCCAAGCATCAGCAATGGAGGGTGACCATGCTGCGGAGGTCGGTGGGCTTGGCCACCCAGTTCGACGCCGTGACCGCGCCACGTTCGATTCGGCCAAGCGGCTCTCATCGGCCACAAGCAGACGGACGACGCTTGCCCACAAAGCAGCCTTTGGCGGAAACGCCGGCCCCTAACCCGCCGTGCCTGCCCGCTGATTGAGCGACAACGCTACGAAGTCCACGAATGCCCGCACACGCGCAGCCAACTGGTGGCGTTGCGGGTAGACGGCATGGATGTCGGCATCAGGTGTATGGAACTGCGGCAATACCTGAACCAGCCGGCCGTTCTTCAGGTACCGATCGATGTCCCACTCGGCACGCATCAGGATCCCGTGGCCGTCCAACGCCCAGTTCACCGCGATCTCGCCGTCGTTCGTCGTCAGGTTGCCCCGCGTCTTGACCGCTTCAGTCGTCACGTTCTTGCCTCTGCCGCTCGTCAACCGCCACACGCCATAGGCTTCCTCGCCCTGCCGGATGCCGATGCAGTTGTGCTTGGTCAGGTCGTTCGGCACCTTCGGTGCGCCGTGCTTGGCGAGATAGGCCGGTGCGGCGCAGAGCAAGCGTCGATTCGGTGCAATGTACTTCGCGATGATGCGAGCGTCCGGCGGTGCGCCGAAGCGGATGCAGACATCGAAGGAGTCGTCGGTCAGTGGTGGCGGGTTGACCGATAGCTGCAGTTGCACCTCCACCTGCGGGTACTTGCGCACGAACCGTGAGATGAGCGGCGCCACGTGGCTGCGCCCGAAGCCCAGTGTGGCATTGACCCGCAGCAGACCTTTCGGCGTCGCCTTGGAGACGCCCAGCAACTGCTCCATGTCGTCGATCTCGCCAAGGATTCGACGCGCGTGCTCCAGGTAGAGCTCGCCCTCGGGCGTCAGGCTCATGCGACGCGTCGTCCTATTGACCAGCGACACGCCCACCCGTGACTCCATCAGCGCCAAGTGCTTGCTGACCGCAGGTGTTGTGATGCCCAGCTCGCGCGCCGCTGCGCTGAGGCTGCCGGCACCTGCCAGCACCGAGAAGAATCCCAGGTCCGCCGGCAGGATGCCGCTGTTCGTGCTACTGGTCATGAAGGCCTCATTGGGTTCGGACTGTTAGATGCAGGTAAACAATGGATTCACTTTAGCCGTGAGCGCAAGGGCCGTCCACTTCCTACAGTCACGTCACCGCCCACCCTACCCACGGAGACAAGCCATGAAGACGTATTCCATCGCCACCATCCCCGGTGACGGCATCGGCAAGGAAGTCGTTCCGGCCGGCCAGCAAGTGCTGGAGGCGCTCGCCAGGACCAGCAGCACGTTCCGCTTCGAGTTCGAGAACTTCGACTGGAGCGGCGACTACTACCGCAAGCACGGCGTGATGATGCCGGCCGACGGCCTCGAAGCGCTGAAGGGCAAGGACGCGATCCTCTTCGGCTCGGCCGGCGATCCCGACATCCCCGACCACATCACCCTCTGGGGCCTGCGCCTGAAGATCTGCCAGGGCTTCGACCAGTACGCCAACGTGCGCCCGACGCGCATCCTGCCCGGCATCGACGGCCCGCTGAAGCGCTGTGCCCCCGAAGACCTGAACTGGGTCATCGTGCGCGAGAACTCCGAGGGCGAGTACTCGGGCGTGGGTGGCCGCGTCCACCAGGGCCATCCGATCGAAGCTGCGACCGACGTGTCGATGATGACGCGCGTGGGTGCGCAGCGCATCCTGCGCTTTGCCTTCAAGCTGGCTCAGAGCCGGCCGCGCAAACAGCTCACCGTCGTCACCAAGAGCAACGCGCAGCGCCACGCAATGGTGATGTGGGACGAGATCGCGAGCGAAGTCGCGGCCGAGTTCCCCGACGTGAAGTGGGACAAGGAATTGGTCGACGCCATGACCGCGCGCATGGTCAACAAGCCGGCCACGCTCGACACCATCGTCGCGACCAACCTGCACGCAGACATCCTGAGCGACCTGGCCGCTGCACTGGCCGGCAGCTTGGGCATCGCGCCCACCGGCAACATCGACCCGGAACACCGCTACCCGTCGATGTTCGAGCCGATCCACGGCTCGGCCTTCGACATCATGGGCAAGGGCCTGGCCAACCCGGTCGGCACCTTCTGGTCGGTCGTGATGCTGCTCGAGCACCTCGGCGAGTTCGAGGCGGCGAAGCAGGTCATGAGCGCGATCGAGCAGGTCACCGCGAACCCGGAGCTGCACACCGGCGACCTCGGCGGCAAGGCGACCACGGTCCAGGTCACGCAAGCCGTGTGTGAGCTGCTGGCGGCAAGCGCCAAGCGCAAAGCCGCGTAAGGGCAACGGCGCCCGGCGGGCCGAGAACGCTCGCCGGGCTCGACGTTCAGGTCCCGGTCCGGCGCGTCGCGCGCCAGCACCGAAGCAGCCACCAAGCGCTGCCGGGTGGGCACGCCTTCGCCCTCGCATTCCTCAGGAGACAAGACATGCGCCGCTTCTTCGGCAAGCTCTACGTCCAGGTGCTCATCGGCGTGTTCGCTGGCGTGGCACTGGGCTTCTTCGCGCCCAACCTCGGCAGCGACCTCAAGCCTCTGGGTGACGTCTTCATCAAGCTGATCAAGATGGTCTTTGCGCCGATCATCTTTGCCACCGTCGTGCTCGGCATCGCAAAGATGGAGAACATGAAGGAGCTCGGCCGCGTCGGCGCCCGGGCTCTGATCTATTTCGAGGTGCTGTCGACTTTCGCGCTGGTGCTCGGCCTCGTCGTCGTCAACGTCGTCCGCCCCGGCGAGGGCATGAACATCGATGCCTCGCAACTCGACACCAAGGCGATCGCCGGCTACACAGCCACGGCCGCCAAGCCCACGGGCTTCGTCGACTTCATGCTCAACCTCGTGCCCACGAGCATCGTCGACGCGCTGGCCAAGAACGACATCCTGCAGATCCTCGTCTTCGCGACGCTGTTCGGCGTGGCCTTGTCGCACATCGGCCCGCGCGGCAAGCCCGTGGTGGACTTTCTGGAGGCCTTCACACACGGCATCTTCTCGGTGGTCGGCATGGTCATGCGACTCGCACCGCTGGCAGCTTTCGGCGCGATGGCCTTCACGGTCGGCAAGTACGGCCTGGGTTCGATCGTCTCGCTCGGCAAGCTGATGGGCACGATGTACATCACCTGCTTCCTGTTCGTGGTCATCGTGCTCGGTGCGATTGCAAGGCTCTCCGGATTCAGCCTCTGGAAGTTCCTGAAGTACATCAAGGACGAACTCTTCACCGTGCTGGGCACCAGTTCGTCCGAATCGGTGGTGCCGCAGCTGATGCGAAAGCTGGAGACTGCCGGTGTCTCCAAGCCCGTGGTCGGCTTGGTCGTGCCCTCGGGGCTGACCTTCAACCCCGACGGCCAGTGCATCTACTACACGATGGCCGCGATTTTCATCGCCCAGGCCACCAACACCCCGCTGACGCTGACCGACCAACTGGTCGTGCTGGGCGTCTTGCTGCTGACCTCGAAGGGTTCGGCAGGCGTGACCGGCTCGGGTTTCATCACGCTGGCGGCGACTCTGGCCTCGATGGGCAAGATCCCGGTGGCAGGCATGGTGCTGCTGCTTGGCGTGGACCGATTCATGTCGGAGGCGCGTGCGATCACCAACACGATCGGCAACGCGGTCGGCACGGTGGCTATCGCCCGCTGGGTCGGCTCGGTCGATCGTTCCCGGCTGACGCAGGTGCTCGACGGCAAGGTGGACCCTGAAGACCTGCATGCGCTGTACGAGGTACCCGCCAACGATGCATCGAACCCGAGCAAGGTGCAGGCCATCTCCACCGCGCGCGCCGCAGCCTGACGCCTCGCACGGATCACCATCATGCCCCTCGATCACCGCCGGCTGCTGCGCGACATGTTCGATGCGGCGGTCGCCGCCGCGCAGCCGGCGCTGTGTGTGCCCCGCCACCTCCCCGCCGCTCCGAAGGGCCGGCTGGTGGTGATCGGCGCAGGCAAGGCGTCTGCTGCAATGGCCCGCGCGGTCGAGGACCACTGGCAAGGTCCATTGACGGGTCTGGTCGTCACCCGGTACGGCTATTCGGTGCCGTGTCAGCGCATCGAGATCGTCGAAGCCGCGCACCCGGTACCAGATCCGGCCGGTGCGACAGCCGCCCAGCGCCTGCTCGATTTCGTGAAGGGCCTCACCGCCGACGACCTGGTGCTGTGCCTGATCTCCGGCGGTGGTTCATCCTTGCTGCCGCTGCCCCTGCCTGGGCTCACCCTGGCTGACAAGCAGGCGTTGAACCGTGCGCTGCTCGCGAGTGGCGCCAGCATCAGCGAGATGAACTGCGTGCGCCGGCACCTGTCGGCCATCAAGGGCGGAAGGCTGGCCGCGGCGTGCGCGCCGGCGCGGGTCGTGAACCTGCTGCTGTCGGACGTGCCAGGCGACGATCCCATGGACATCGCTTCCGGCCCGACGGTCGCCGATCCCACCACCTGCGCCGATGCCATGAACATCCTGCGTCGCTACGAGATCGATGTGCCGCCGCGTGCGCTGGATCTTCTCGAAAGCGGCGAAGGCGAGACCTTGAAGCCTTGTGACGTGCGCTTGCCGGCGATCGAGACCCGCTTCATCGCGACACCGCAGATGGCGCTCGAAGCCGCAGCCCGGGTGGCGCAGGCGGCTGGTCTGACGCCCTACATCCTGGGCGACGCCATCGAGGGCGAAGCGCGCGATGTGGCCAAGACGATGGCCGGCATCGCGTTGCAGGTCGCGCGGCGAGGTCAGCCCGTCGGGGCGCCTTGTGTGTTGCTGAGTGGCGGCGAGACGACGGTGACCGTGCGGGGCCGAGGGCGAGGCGGCCGCAACGTCGAGTTCCTGCTGTCGCTGGGCATCGCGCTCAATGGCGAGCCCGGCATCCATGCGCTGGCGGGCGACACAGATGGTGTCGATGGCCAGGAGGAGATTGCCGGCGCCGTGTTGACGCCGGACACGCTGGCGCGCGCCTGGGCGATGGGCATGAAGCCGCGCGAGCGCCTCGACGACAACGACGGACATGGCCTGTTCGAGGCGCTGGGCGACTCGGTCGTGACCGGTCCGACGCTGACCAATGTGAACGACTTCAGGGCCATCGTCATCGATGCCCGCCCTCCATTCGACAACCCGGAAGACAGATGATGCAACGCCTCTGCAATGCCAAGATCGTCGCCACGCTCGGCCCTGCGAGCGCCGACCGTGCCACCATCGAGGCGCTGGTCCGCGCTGGGGCGGACGTGTTCCGCCTGAACTTCAGCCACGGCACCCATGCCGACCACCAGCAGCGCCTCGACCTGATCCGCTCGGTCGAGGCTGACATCGGCCGACCGATCGGCGTGCTGCTCGACCTGCAGGGACCGAAGCTGAGGGTCGGCACGTTCGCAGGCGGACCCGTGAAGCTGATCGAGGGCGCGGCATTCCGCCTCGACCTGGAACGCGACAAACCCGGCGATGTGACCCGCACGCCGCTGCCCCACCCGGAGATCTTTGCCGCGCTCAAGCCGGGTGCGGAACTGCTGCTCGACGATGGTCGGCTGCGCCTGAAGGTGGAGAAGTGCGGTGGCGACTTCGCTGAGACCACCGTCGTCAACGGGGGCATGCTGTCCGACCGCAAGGGCGTGAACGTTCCCGGTGTCGTCCTGCCGCTGTCCGCGATGACGGCGAAGGACCGCGCCGATCTCGACTTCGGGCTGACGCTGGGCATCGACTGGATTGCACTGTCGTTCGTGCAGCGTGCCGCTGACATCGTCGAGGCCCAATCCATCATCAAGGGGCGCGCCGGTATCGTCGCCAAACTGGAGAAGCCGGCTGCCATCGAATGCCTGGACGAGATCCTGGCCGTCACCGACGCAGTGATGGTGGCTCGCGGCGACCTTGGCGTCGAGATGCCGGCCGAACAGGTGCCGGCGATCCAGAAGCGCATCGTCCGTGCGTGCCGCAAGCTCGGCAAGCCGGTGATCGTGGCCACGCAGATGCTGGAGTCGATGGTGAGCGCACCCGTGCCCACTCGCGCTGAAGCGTCCGACGTGGCCACGGCGATCTACGACGGCGCCGATGCGGTCATGCTCTCCGCAGAGTCGGCGTCGGGGAAGTTCCCGGTCGAAGCCGTGGCGATGATGGATCGCATCATCGCCCAGACCGAGGCCGATCCGCACTACCGCGACGCCATCGACGCGTCGCACACCCAGCCCTCGTCCAAATCCCCCAACACACCGGACGCCATCGGCTGGGCCGCGCGTTCGGTGGCCGGCTTGCTCGACGTGGCCACGATGGTGGCCTACACCAGCTCCGGCTCATCGGCGCTGCGCATGGCGCGCGAGCGGCCCCGCGCGCCGATCATCGGCATGACCCCCCGGCGCGAGACGGCGCGCCGGCTCGCGCTCGCCTGGGGGGTCAACCCGGTCGTTTGCAACGACGTGACGGGCGTCGACGACATGACCGCTCGTGCGGTCGCGACGTCCCGGCAACTGGACTTCGCGCAACCGGGGCAGACGATCGTCATCGCCGCTGGCGTGCCCTTCGGCACACCCGGCTCCACCAACCTGCTGCGCATCGCGCAGATCGACTGAGAACACCATGCCAACGATCCAACAGGTGCGCGGCTTCGAGATTCTCGATTCGCGCGGCAACCCCACCGTCGCGGCGGAAGTCGTGCTCTCGGATGGCGCCCGCGGCTTTGCGGCCTCGCCGTCCGGCGCCTCCACTGGCTCGCGTGAGGCGCTCGAACTGCGTGATGGTGATGCCCGGCGCTACCTCGGCAAGGGCGTCGGCAAGGCCGTGAGCCACATCAACGGTGAACTGGCCCAACTACTCGTTGGGAGCACGGCGCACGACCAGGCCGCTCTCGACGAGCGGATGATCGGCCTCGACGGTACGCCGACCAAGGCGCGCTTGGGCGCCAACGCGATTCTGGCCGTGTCGCTGGCACTGGCCAAGGCTGCCGCCGCGTCGTCAGGTCAGCCCTTGTATCGCCACCTTGCCCGCGGCGCAGAACCCCGGCTGCCGCTGCCGATGATGAACATCATCAACGGTGGCGCCCACGCCGACAACAATGTCGACATGCAGGAGTTCATGATCCTGCCGGTGGGCGCACCACGCTTCTCCGAAGCGATGCGCTGGGGTGTGGAGGTGTTCCATGCCTTGAAGGCCTTGCTGAAGAGCCGGCACCTCTCCACAGCCGTGGGCGACGAGGGCGGATTCGCTCCCGACCTGCCGTCCAACGAAGCGGCCATCGAAGTCATCCTGGCCGCCATCGAGAAGGCCGGATTCAAGCCCGGTATCGACATCGCCCTAGGCCTGGATGTCGCCAGCTCGGAGTTCCACAAGGACGGGCACTACGAACTCGCCTCCGAAGCCAAGCGTTTCGACTCGGCGCAGTTCGTCGACTACCTGAGCCGATGGGTGGATGCCTACCCCATCGTCACGATCGAGGATGGCATGGCCGAGGGCGACTGGGCGGGCTGGGAACTTCTCACCGCCCGGTTGGGCAGCCGCGTGCAGTTGGTCGGCGACGATCTGTTCGTCACCAACACCGAGATTCTCAAGCAGGGCATCTCACGCCGGGCAGCGAACGCCATCCTGATCAAACCGAACCAGATCGGCACGCTGACCGAGACCCTGGCCGCCATCACGATGGCGGAAGCCGCCGGGTTCGCGTCCGTCGTCTCGCATCGGTCTGGCGAGACCGAAGACACGACCATCGCTGACCTCAGCGTCTGCACGGCCGCGACGCAGATCAAGACCGGCTCGCTGTGCCGCTCTGACCGCATGGCGAAATACAACCGACTGCTGCTGATCGAAGCCGAAGTCGGCAACACCGCCGGGTTCGCCGGCCGCAGCGCGATACGCCCATTGCGATAGCCAGCGCACGCAGTCCGTGGCCGCGTGCCACTCGCGAACGCCTTCGCTTCAAGCATTGAATTCAAGTTAAAGACGGATTCACTTTCTGCGCGATTCAGCGCCAGGCTTGAACCTTAAAGTTCCGCCGACAGATGCTCACTGAAACCCAACCGGAGACAACCATGACCTCGATCCGTAAGACCACCCGTCGTCACCTGATCCAAGTCCTCGCGCTGGCCGCAACCATGGCCAGCGGAGCCGCCATGGCGCAGGCCTGGCCGAGCAAGCCGATCAGCCTGATCGTTCCGTTCCCGGCAGGCGGCACGACCGATGTGCTCGCCAGGGCGCTGGCCGAGAAGCTGCAGCAAAGCCTCGGCCAGCCGGTGATCGTCGAGAGCAAGCCCGGTGCCGGTGCGACCCTGGGTGCCGACTACGTGGTCAAGTCCAAGCCGGACGGCTACACGCTGCTGGTCGGCGCGGTGCATCACACGATTGCCTCGAGCGTCTACAAGAAGCTGCCCTACGACTTTCAGAAGGACCTGGCTCCGATCACGACGATCGCCCTGGTGCCGAACGTTCTGGTCGTCAACGCGACCACGCCGGTCAAGAACGTGGCTGAACTGGTTGCGCTGCTGAAGTCGCAGCCGGGCAAGCACAACTACGGCTCCAATGGCAACGGCACGGCGCAGCATCTGATCGGCACCCAGTTCGAGAACATGACGGGCACCGAGTTCGCCCACATCCCCTACAAGGGCAGCGGCCCGCTGGCCACCGACTTGCTGGGCGGCCAGATCACGATGTCGTTCGACACCGTAACGCCGGTGCTGCCGCACATCAAGGCAGGCAAGCTGCGCCCGCTGGCGGTGACGACGGCGAAGCGCTCGTCGGCATTGCCCGACGTGCCGACGCTGGAGGAAGCTGGCCTCAAGGGTTTCAACATCGGAACCTGGTTCGGCGTGCTGGCGCCAGCTGCGACGCCGAAGGACATCGTGACGCGGCTGAACACCGAGATGGTCAAGATCATCCAGTCGGCCGAGTTCCGCAAGCGCATGGCCGAGATCGGTGCAGAGCCCATCGGTGACAGCACGGACCACATGGCCGCGCAGATCAAGAGCGAGACCGAGAAGTTCGCCAAGCTCGTGAAGGATGCCAAGGTCGTCATCGAGTGACGCTGCGCGCCTGCCCCTCCTTCCGAACAACCTGCACGGAACAAACATGCAAGTCATCGAAGACCGCGACGCTGCCGTCCAGCAGCTGACCGACGTGATGTGGAAGTTCACGTCCTATATCGGCAAGCGGCTGCCGACGGACGTGACCCACAAGCTGGCCGACCTGCGCGCCAAGGAAACGCATCCTCTGGCCAAGGCCGTCTACCAGTCCATGAAGGACAACCAGGATGCGGCCGACAAGCTCGACCGGCCGAGTTGCCAAGACACCGGCGTCATCCAGTACTTCATCACCGCGGGCGCGCGCTTCCCGCTGCTGGGCGAACTGGAGGAGATCCTCGCGGCCGCCACGAAGGAAGCCACGATCCGCGGCCCGCTGCGGCACAACGCGGTCGAAACCTTCGACGAGAAGAACACCGGCACCAACACCGGAAGCAAGATCCCCTGGCTCGACTGGGAGATCGACCCCAAGGGCGACGCCTGCACCATCGACGTCTACATGGCCGGCGGCGGCTGCACGCTACCCGGTGCGGCCAAGGTGCTGATGCCCGGCGAAGGCTATGAAGGCGTGGCCGAGTTCGTGTTCGACGTGATCACGCAGCGGGGTGTGAACGCCTGCCCGCCGATGCTGGTGGGCGTGGGCGTTTCGACCTCGGCCGAGACCGCCGCCCGACTGTCGAAGAAGGCGATCCTGCGGCCGGTGGATTCGCGCCATCCGAACCCCAACGCGGCTCGGATGGAAGAACTGCTGGAGGAAGGCCTGAACGAGGTGGGCCTGGGCCCGCAAGGGCTGACCGGCAATGCCAGTGTGATGGGCGTGAACATCGAGTCCTCGGCACGGCACCCGTCGACGATCGGCGTGGCGGTGTCCACCGGTTGCTGGGCGCACCGCCGCGGACGCATCCGCATCAACCCCGACCTGTCCTACGAGATCCTGTCGCACCAGGGAGTCGTGCTGTGAGTGCCGCCAAGAAGATCCTGAACACCCCGATCCGCGACGAAGACCTGGCCGACCTGAACGTCGGCGACGTGGTCTATCTGACGGGCCAGCTGGTCACCTGCCGCGACGTGGCGCACCGCCGCCTCATCGAACTCGGCCGAGAACTGCCGGTCGACTTGAAGGGCGGAGCCATCTTCCACGCCGGGCCCATCGTGAAGCAGAAGGACGACGGGAGTTATGAGATGGTGTCCATCGGCCCGACGACGAGCATGCGCATGGAGAAGTTCGAGCGCGAGTTCATCAAGCAGACCGGCGTGAAGCTGGTGGTCGGCAAGGGCGGCATGGGCACCGAGACTGCGGCCGGCTGCGTCGAGAACAAGGCCGTGCATGCGATTTTTCCCGGCGGTTGCGCGGTGCTGGCGGCGACCCAGGTCGAGAAGATCGAAGATGCCCAATGGAAGGACCTCGGCATGCCCGAGACCTTGTGGGTGAACCGGGTGCGCGAGTTCGGTCCACTCATCATCTCAATCGACACCAAAGGCCGCAACCTGATCGACGAGAACAAGGCGCGCTTCGCGGAGAAGAAGAAGCCCATCTTGGCGCGCATCAACGAGCAGGTTCGCTTCATCAAGTAGGCACCCCACTCGTAGGAACGCACATCAGGTCGTCTCGGTGCCCTGGTGCGCGCTCCACACCATCGGGTCAGTGCGCCGATGAGTGACGGCTTCCGGACTCGCCATGAGTCTGGAATGGGTCGGGTCGAGTCTGTCGACTTGACAGCGACCAGTCGTTCAACGCGCACCGTCGCGTACCCATCGCCAAGTACCCGGTCTCGAAGGTGAAGCGGCCATTCGGCAGGTTTTTCGTCGAATGACCGGTGATAGCGATCGCTGACATCCAGGCCCTCGACTGCGAGTGACTCTGTGCAGTCATGCGACCTTCGCCTTCGTTTGCCTTCGACGCCAACTTCCACCCATGGGGCCACGTCATTTTCAAGCAGTAGCGCTCGGGGTCGCTCCAGTAAACGCCGCGGCCTGCATCGTCGTGGTTGATGCAGCCCAGCCATTCGTACGCCAGGCGATGCTTGCAAGAGCCGACGCTATGCATCGCCGATGCTCAGCTTCACTTCGGATCAGCTTGAGGCTGCTGTCCGAGTACCAATTGGATTGCCTCATCCATCACCTTTCGATCGGCGGCTGAAGTGCATGGACGTCCGACCCCATGGAGGTCCAGCAGGACGAGTAGGTCGCCGTACCAGTCCAGGCCCAGGGGTTCCATGGCAGTTCCACGAGAGAGTGCGCCGGTGGCATACGCCCTCAACACACGTTGCGCTTCGGCGTCATCCATCTGCGAGTGCCCTCCGGTTCGTGACTCATCGATGGGCGGCGTCGTGTTCGCCGGGGACGAGCACGTTGCCTTCGTGGTCGAGGATGCCACGCAGACCGACGCCAAACACCCTGAAGTGCAGCGTAGGCCACAGCGGTCGATAGTTGGGGCTGTCGTGGTGATGGCCGTGGAAGGCGCTGCGCACCCCTAGCGCTCGAGCCAGGTTATCGATCGTTCCCCAGCCATGAGGATGGCAGCTGGGGGCTTCGTGAGTGATCAGGATGTCCGCTCGTTCGTTCCTCAGACGCTTGACGACATCGGGATAGATTGACCCCCAGTGTCTGCGCGCCGGCCCCGAGCGCCACCGGTCCTGGCGCGGTGTGTGCCTCGCATGAGTCTCAGCGCTGTCATGGATCGGTGAAGCTGGCGGACTCCAAACAGATGCCCTGAAGACCCCGCCGAGACCCGCAAGTCGGGTCCCGTCTGGCAGGGTGACGACATGGCCGTGGATGTTGCGATCGGCGAGTTCGCTGTCGAACACGTTTTCGAAGGCAGTTTGAGAACCAGTGTCGTGGTTGCCGTGGATGAACCACAGCCGATCCCGGATGGCTTCAAGTTCTACGTGTAATGGCCGCACCGGCTCGAGGTCGCCGAGCAGGATCACGGCTATGGGCTTGAAGCGTTGCGCAGCCTGCAGGATGTGATCGAAGCGCCCGTGAGGATCGCCGCAGAACAGGATCGTCCTTCGCTCAGCCATGGTGAGGGTGCTCGGTTTGTAGCAACTCGGCGATATGCTGGAATGAGGCGAGCAGTTCGATCAAGTGCAGACGCATCCGGTCCGCGGTTCGCGGTCATTGCTGCGAAACCGACTGGGTACGCTGCCGGGTTGCCGCTGGCAGACTGTTGTCGCCGGCCACCTCGTTGGGCGTTTCCCGGCCAGAGCGCCGGGCGAGCACGTGTTCATCCGGCATGGTCATTGCTTCGTACTCCAAGTATGGGCAAGCGTTCAACGCCTCAACGTTGTCGGTGATTGAAGGCGGGGTCGCGTCACGGTCGCCTGCCTTTGCGCTTGCGATGAGCGTCACACACGCGGTAGTAGCCATCCAGGCACGTCGCAGGCGCGCCGCACCGAACGCAATACAGCTCAGCCCGCTCGGCCGCCCGGTCAATGATGGCGTGCGCCTGTTCGCGTATCGAGCCCGGCGTTGCGGCATTCCGAATATGGGTACTGATCGGGGTGGACTTGACGATCTCGTACTCGCCGAGCGAGTCTTCTTCGATGTCCACGTAGATCCGCAGTCCACCGAACTTCTCCTTTATCTGCGTCACGCGAATTACGACGCCCGACGCCAGTTCGATGCCCAGAAGTGCAATCAGCGCATCGGCAACGGGCTCATCCCATCCCTGTGGCACCCAGGACGAAGTGGGCGGCGCACGTTCCGGATGCGCTTGGAAAAACGCCACTACGCGTGGTGCAGACCAGCCGTGCTTGGACTCGTTCGCCATGTGAGCTGCCTCAACGCTCACGACTCGGCTGCACAAAAGGAGTGCGGGGACGTACTGGCACTCAGTACGCGCTGCAGCCGGGACACCAAGCACTCCAGGCGCATCCCCACCTCCAGTTTCTCCAGCGCCACTCCTATCGTGTGGCGCGTGATCTGATACTCGATTCCGTCCTCCGACCGGATCCGCACCAGATCACTCTCGTTCCTGGCGGCAACGACTACGGCAGTGATGGCGTATGCGTCCTGAAGCCGCCTGGCAGTCTTAAATTTTCCTTGCACAAACCACTTGCGCGTCATCTCGTCGACTTCGTACGCACCTTCGGTGTCTGCAACAAAGATGGTGCCCGATTCGCACAGTAGAGCGGTCAGGTAGCCCTCTTCATCATCGGGAAAGAGTCTCCAGAGGCAGACGCAGTTGACGGACTCCGTTGTCAGCAACCCTTCTGGAGTGATGCGAACCACCCACATGGACCGTACCTGGTCAAGGTGTTGCTCGATGATGTTTAGCCCACCCTGATGGGGTGCCAAGAGAAGCGGGCGTGCCAGCGCATCCGGGCGCTCAACGCTCGGATTTCTTTGCACCAGCAAGAGCGAGGGCGAGTTCCACACCACGCCCTGTGCAGGCCCTGGTGGCAGGTCCAGCGGGGAATAGGCGCTGCCTGCCTGAGGCGCGTCTGCGCCGGACACGGCGCAGCCACGAGTCGCATCTTCACTTCCCATGGTCGACTGCCTCCATTCCGTGAAACATCAGAACTGAAACCGAAGAGATTGCCAACATCGCCGACCAGCTCACTCCGACCCGGGGTCGACAAAAAGGCTCCGCGGGCTTGCAGGATCTATCCCACGTGTGATGGAAGGGCTTGGGCGGCCAATGCATCAGCTGGCAGTTCAACATGCCCGCGTCCCCAAGATGTACTGTGGGAACCGGTTCATCGCTGAAGCCTCGATGAGTTTGTCCGTTTCCGGGTACGAGCGCAGCGCACAGCGAATCAGGGCACGATCCATGGGGCTTGAGCAGTAGCAGGCGACACATTCGAGCAGCTGCCGCGCATCGATCATGGCGCACTGGGCCTGCCACGTGACTGTCGGCGCTCCAGGTTGTAATGCGTCGACAAGCTCCTGGTGGCTCGGGTAGTCGCGCAGCACCTTGGCCACACCCTGGCGCAAGGCTGGCGGAAGGCCCTCGAACGTCTCAGACAGCCCGAGCAGTTCCCGCACCAATTGGATTGAATGCTGTCTCTCTGAGAACTTCACCATAGAACGTCCGTTGAATCAATCAGTTGGTCACGAAGAAGACTACTATAGTCAGGCGACTATAGTAGGTAGACTATAGTATGCATCCTGCGCCAAAGTCAAGTCATGGCGCGTGCACGGGACGACTTGCTTGTCGAGGCTTTTGCTGTCGTGCTGAAGCAAACTCGTACGAAAGCCGGGCTGTCGCAGGAAGAACTCGCCTTCCGGGCCGACGTAAACCGGACCTTTGTCGGTCTGCTGGAAGGAGGGAAGCGCCAGCCAACGCTGAGTGTGATCTTTGCCCTCGCGCGGGAGTTGCAGGTCACTCCTGAGGCGCTTGTTCTGAAAGTGCGTAAGCTTGCCGCGGAGCGTTTAGAACAGTCATGAACACGTTGAATCCCGAATGGTCGCTGTGCTGCAATTGAATGCGGTACTGGCGACCGTGGAATCCGCTCTTGTCGCGGGACCGCGTGCGGGGTGGCTGCGGCAGTTCTGGCCCATACGCTTGGAAGGTGTGTTGGTTCGGCTGGCGTGGACACCTTGGCCGGGTTTGACCTCAAGCTCTGGGAAGGCTCTTGAGGGCTAACAGGCCGTTGAAACGCCACCTGTCATCGCGAGTTCTGCCATCGTGAAGTGGTCCGACGAGGTCATATAGCCCGGGGCTGCAGCCGATCTGGCCTTGGCAGACTCATAGCGCTCGGATTGGCGCATTCTGAGGACGTTGTTCGGCCTTCTCGGCGTTCATTGGGCGCACTGCGGGCGCAGTTGCATCAAGGTCCGCAGTCGCCTCGGGTTTTTGGGCCGCCGTGGTCAGCGTCAGAGGCCGGGCGAGCTTGTCCAGCCCCTGCACTATGAGTTGGCGGATTGGACCGATCACCTTGCCCCGGCTGAAGCACTGGTCGATGTACTTACTATTTCGCTGGCCGACCACGTAGCCAGCGTGCCGGGTGGAGCGTCGTTTGATGGCGCTGCGAGCGCTGAGATTGAGGTTCCGCGCCATGTGAGGCATCACGCCGATCTGGCGGCACGTCTTAACGAAGCCGCGGTCATCGCAGGCCTCGTCCGTGACGCCCTCGACGTAGCCGAAGTCCATGGGCAGCATCGGCTGCGTGCGCTCCAGCGCCTGGCACTGGCTCTTCTCGTTCACGCAGATCACCAGCGCGTTGTCCGGCGGGCTCAGGTACAGGCCCACCACATCGCGCAGCTTCTCGATGAAAAACGGGTCGTTGGACAGCTTGAAGCCTTCGGTGCGATGCGGCTGCAGACCGAAGAGCTGGAAGTAGCGCGCGACGCTGCTCTTGGAGATGCCGGTCTCGGCGGCCACCGTGCGCACGCTCCAGTGCGTCGAGCCGTTGACCGGCTTGGTATGCAGCGTGGTCTTGATGAGGTGCGCCACGCGCTCGTCGTCGATCGTGCGCGGCTTGCCCGGGCGCACTTCGTCATACAGCCCGGCGATGCGTCGCTCGATAAACCGCGTGCGCCACTTGCCTACCGTGGCCTTGGTCAGCATCAAGCGCTCGGCGATCGCGTTGTTGGGTTCGCCCTCGGCACTGCTCAGAACAATGCGCGCCCGATTGCTCAACGCCGCAGGCAGCGAGCGGCTGCGCGCAAAGGACTGAAGCTGCGAACGCTCTTCATCCGACAGCAGCAAATCGACCTTCGGTATGCCCGTTCTCATCGCGGTATCTCCAGTCCCAAGATACCGCACTGGCATGGACGATTAATGCCAGTTAATTGCGGGACAGGACACTAGGTCCTCTTGAAGAGGGGGCGGTCGGGTCAGATGTCGACGACGTGCCGTAGCAGCGCGAAGCCCTCGCGCCAGCTCATGCCATCGCCAGGATCAATCGTGGCCGTATGCTGGTTCATGCGCACGATGGTGCCGACGATGGTGTTGAGGTGCTTGTCCTCGAAAGCCACCTACTCCCCGCTGCGGAGGTCGTTGCGGCCGGCGCGCGGCGGTGCTGGCGGCTCCGGGGGGCGCCGCAGTCTTTGCGCTCCCGGGTGTCGGCAGCTCCACCGCGGTGTAAGGCACCGTCCCCGAGCTGTGCGTGCCTTCCTAGTGCAGGCGAGTAGGCGAACTAGGACGCACGGGGCGCGGTGTCGCCTGCCGGCCGGTCGTCGCGCACGTACACCCACAGCCGCCCGGTGTGGGTCTTGCTGGTGCCCGGCGCGAGCACCTTCACCGGTGTGTCGTCGCCGTCGATCTTGTCGTTGGCCAGCACGTAGCGCCACACCGCCTGGACCAGCGGGTCGATCAGCTGGTCGTGCTTGCCCACCCAGCCAGCCGGCGTGGAGCGGTCGAGTTCGACGCCTTCACGGGCTGAAGTGCTGCTTTGCCGGTACAGGGGTTGATGGCCGCAGGGGTCAATGGCGCTGAGTCCAAACATCGGATCGATATCCGTGGGCTGATGACAGCACCAAAAATCAACAAAAAAAGATCGCCGAGAAACAGACTGCCGCCCTTGATTCTCGAAATGACGACCTAATATTGAACCCGGAGAGCGAAGAACAACGCATCTCGAACTCGCGCTGAACGGACCCGCAGCATTCAGCATTTAACCCTGTCGGCTCTGCCGGCACGTGGCAGGAACGATATCCGATTCCATTTCGGGTCCACCTCACGGTGCACGGAATGCCGTGAACGTACTCGCCGCCCATTTGGGTGTCGATGGATCGTTCACGGGCTCAAGCAGGTGTGAAGACCATCGATTCGGCGAGCTAACCACATCGCCGATTGAAAGGCTTCACATGAGCAAAACTGCAAATCCTTTGCTGGAATCATCCAGTCAAGAAGAAACTCAGATCACCAAAGAAGAACCGGACACGTCCTCTGTCCCGTTCGTTACCGCGAGCCTCGCGCGCGAGGCCGGTAGCCCCAATTCGGCTACCGGCAAGACCTTGTCGATTCCTGCCGGGAAGATACTTGTCCGCAGTTTGCCGAACCGCGAAGCCTCGGCCTTCGAAGGAGAAGCCTTTGAACTCTTGAAGGAATCGATTCATGCCACCGGGGGCAATCGGATTCCCATTGGCGTGGTCAAACTGCCTGAGTCAGTTGATGGATTCGCGTTCGAACTCGCTTTCGGCGAACGCAGATGGCGTGCTTGCGGCGAATTGGGCTTGCCCGTGAATGCAGTCGTGCAAGATCCAAACCCCTCCGTGCCCACACTGGAGCAGAAGCTCGCCGAGAACGCACTGCGCGTGGACCTGTCGCCGTACGAACTCGGCTGCCAGATCAACACGCCTGGTCCGGACGGAAAGCTTTGTTCGTTGGGGCGCCTTGCAGTACTTCTTGGGCGTGAGAAGGGCGATCTCAGCAAAGTCCGGCGCCTTGCTCAATTGCCTGATGAGGTGCTCGTCGCATTCCGCGACAGGACACAGCTGAAGTTTCGGCATGCAAAGCCACTTCACGACGCTGTGACGCTCAATCGCCAAGCCGTCGCGGATGCGGCCAAACGAATTGCAAACCTGGCGGAGGCCTTGCCCACAGACGATGTGGTGCTGGCACTGGTTGCCGCTTCAAAGGGGGGGTTGGATCGTCCAACCCCCCCTTCGAAAAGCATCGACATTGAGGTGGACGGGCAGGTCTTGGGGCGGTCCACAATCGGAAAGAATGGGGCTGTGTCGATCGACCTGTTGCTCAGCCTCAACGATCGCCAGCGCGAAGCACTGCTGAAGACCGTTCAGAGCTTTCTGCGTAAGCGTGTGCTCAAAACGAAGCCGACGAGCCCTCGTGCGCCGGAGGGAGTGAAATGACAGCTTCTCGAACGGCACCGACACCGATCATCGTCCGTCATCGCAATACATCGATCACGAAGACCGCATTCACATTACCGAGACGCCACAGTAACCCTTCGTCCCCGGCCTCGGTAATGTGCCACGTACCCCGCCCGTCAGGGTGGGGGCGGCGCAGCCGAGTGGGGCGTCCATGAGCGGCGCAAGCGGCGTGCCGACGGGACCGGCCGCGCAGCGGCCGGGGCCCGATGGCGCGGCGGTTGCCGACGCCATGGATCGGAAGCGGGCGCAGCCCGCGCAGGGCGAGAACGATGCGGGACGTGATCGATATGCGTTCGATGACGCGGCTGAACGGTGTCGGAATGAAAACGAAGTCGATACGGCAAGCACCGCTGAACGACATGGTGATCGCGGGTCCGAGGCGTCTTCGCAGGGGCCTATCGGAGGCGGCTCCGCACTTCTTGGCAGGGTGCAGAAAGTCCTTGCTGGCACCGGGGTGCTGCAGGCGGAGACGCAGAATGACTACCGCGCGAAGGCAGCCCTGCTGCTCGCTGCCATGGGGAAACTCGACGGGGACGCGACGCAGCGCTTGACTCAGGCGCTGCTGCCTTACGTGGCCAAGTCGAACTCTTTCTTCGCGATGCGGGCAGCGCTGACGTGGCAATTGCGGGAGACCCTTCAGCGGCTTCTCGCCACTCATGACTGCACGCAACCTGAGCAAGCAGCGAATCGGCAAGTTCTACTGGACAAGATCCAAGGAACGATCGACTTCCACGACATCGTCACCGCCACCAAGCGACGGACTCTGCTCGAATCGGCAGGCGGTGAACCACAGCGCGTGCAGTCGAAGCGAAAAGACCTCAAGCGGTTTGGTCGGGACTGGCGAGAAAAGGTGCTTGAGGCCAGCCGCGGCGGCGCCTTCGAGGAAGTCATCTGGGTCCTAGCCGCGACGGGATGTCGGCCCGCCGAACTCAAGCGCGGTGTGATCCTGAATCTGGAGTGGGACCATGTGCAAGTACGCATCTCTGGTGCAAAGGTGACGGGCTCGTCGGGTCAGCCCTGGCGCGAGATGGTGGTGAGCTGGCGCTGGTTGCCGCAGGGACTGCTTGAGCGGCTCGAAGGTCGGGTCGACTACGTCGTAAAGATTCAAGACGGCGCGCTGCGCAGCGCGGTGGCCCGGTTTGGACGCAAGCTTTGGCCCAAAGGTAAGCGGCTATGCCCGTACCACTTCAGGCACGAAGCTGCGGCAGACATGCGCGAATCGGGCTGGCGCGCAGATGAAATCGGCGGTGCGCTTGGTCAACGTGTGAGTGAGACCGCGTCACGATATGGGCCACGCCGCCGACCCGGCCAGGGTGGCCGGACGATTGAGCCGCAGATACGTCGCGGTGGCGTAACGACTGCCGTGCCTGTGCGGCCCCTTGCAATTGGCTTCGATCCTGCGCACGTAAGGAAGGGCAAGCCAGATCGGAGGAGCAAGGCAAGCTCAGGCTGAACGGGAACACATCAATGCGTTCGGCCTAGTCAAGCTTGAAGGCCGCGGTGGCGGTTAATCCCCACGTGCGTGTGGAACACCGCAAGGGCGACACCGTAATCGTGGCCGACGACGGTTCATCCCCACGTGCGTGGGGAACAGGTAGGCATCTTCGGTTCATCCCCACGTGCGTGGGGAACACAGCACCGTCCACACCGCCTGGCCCAGCACCAGCGGTTCATCCCCACGTGCGTGGGGAACACGGCTGCATGCCGCCGCGCAGCTGAAGCAGCGCCGGTTCATCCCCACGTGCGTGGGGAACACGCGTCAACGCCGCTCATGGCCTGCTGCAGCCACGGTTCATCCCCACGTGCGTGGGGAACACTTGTGCACCCGAGTGGTGATGATCTTGTCTACCGGTTCATCCCCACGTGCGTGGGGAACACAAACCACTTCCCAAGCAGCCACCGTAAAGAGTCGGTTCATCCCCACGTGCGTGGGGAACACGCGGGCGGCATCGGTGGTGGCCTGCTGCGGGTCGGTTCATCCCCACGTGCGTGGGGAACACAAGCTCAGGCCCCGGGTGGTGTTTACCCAGGTCGGTTCATCCCCACGTGCGTGGGGAACACGCGCATGCGGGCATAGACCAGCTGCCAGAAGTCGGTTCATCCCCACGTGCGTGGGGAACACCTGCAGGCGGTGTGCACCGGCACGCAGATTGCCGGTTCATCCCCACGTGCGTGGGGAACACTGCCCGAACTGCCAGTCGGTCACGCGGAAGGTCGGTTCATCCCCACGTGCGTGGGGAACACGCGCATGCGGGCATACACCAGCTGCCAGAAGTCGGTTCATCCCCACGTGCGTGGGGAACACGCAGACCGACGAAGAGCTGGCGCTGTGGGCGGCGGTTCATCCCCACGTGCGTGGGGAACACTGTCAGCGTTCCTCGCGCTTGGGGTCGTGCGTCGGTTCATCCCCACGTGCGTGGGGAACACGCGCTGACGCCCAGGCCGGGGATGATCACGCCCGGTTCATCCCCACGTGCGTGGGGAACACGTGCCGGTGCCCAAGCATGCGCCGCCGCCGCGCGGTTCATCCCCACGTGCGTGGGGAACACATCAGGGTCGGCGGCAACCGTAACCCAGGAGGCGGTTCATCCCCACGTGCGTGGGGAACACACCATGCTGATGGGCGAATACGGCCCGGTGAACGGTTCATCCCCACGTGCGTGGGGAACACCAGATCGAAGAGGCCGCGCTGCTGGCCGGCCGCGGTTCATCCCCACGTGCGTGGGGAACACGACGCGCCCATGGCGCTGAGCGCGTCGCAGGCCGGTTCATCCCCACGTGCGTGGGGAACACAATCAACGCGCAGTGCAACGCCAACGGTGTCAACGGTTCATCCCCACGTGCGTGGGGAACACAGTACCGCCGCAGCCTTGCGCCCGCGCCGTCCCGGTTCATCCCCACGTGCGTGGGGAACACGTCTCGCCCCAGCACTGCACGACCAGCGTGCACGGTTCATCCCCACGTGCGTGGGGAACACCTGGCCGCCGACAACCTGGACATCAGCGGCATCGGTTCATCCCCACGTGCGTGGGGAACACGTAGGCCGGGCAGTCGGCCGTGCCGAGTGCGGCGGTTCATCCCCACGTGCGTGGGGAACACAACGCCACCGAAAACGATTTCGTGAAGTTCATCGGTTCATCCCCACGTGCGTGGGGAACACCACCGCCGTGTTCACCGAGGCCGACATGCTGACGGTTCATCCCCACGTGCGTGGGGAACACCGCGCGGGAGGTGATGTCGCCGGAGCAAGCCTACGGTTCATCCCCACGTGCGTGGGGAACACGTGCGTGTGCACCTCGCCCAGGCCGGCCACGGCGGTTCATCCCTACGTGCGTGGGGAACACAACACGCCCACGTCACCCCGCGAGCGGCTGGCCGGTTCATCCCCACGTGCGTGGGGAACACAACGTGCGCCGGTTTGTCAACGACCACCCCGACGGTTCATCCCCACGTGCGTGGGGAACACAAGGGCTGTTTACAGCGGCAAGGGCAACCAGCCGGTTCATCCCCACGTGCGTGGGGAACACGTCGACGGGTGCCGCGCAACGGGTGGTGACGCCGGTTCATCCCCACGTGCGTGGGGAACACGAGACGACGCTGTGGCACCTGGTGGAGGCGGCCGGTTCATCCCCACGTGCGTGGGGAACACGCGGCGACAACATGATGGCCGACGACATGGTGCGGTTCATCCCCACGTGCGTGGGGAACACGACCGCAGTCGATCACTCATCGCGCCCCCTCCGCGGTTCATCCCCACGTGCGTGGGGAACACCGCGAGCGCCTCCTGTTCTGGCTGGCCATCGCCGGTTCATCCCCACGTGCGTGGGGAACACTCCCAAGCCAATATCTCAGCATCGGGCCATGCCGGTTCATACCCACGTGCGTGGGGAACACCCGTCCCGACACATACGCCATGCGAAGGGCTTTCGGTTCATCCCCACGTGCGTGGGGAACACATCGGGCCGAGGTGGCGCACCTCGCTGTAGGTCGGTTCATCCCCACGTGCGTGGGGAACACAAGTCGAAGCCGTCCAGGAACCCGCCCACGGCCGGTTCATCCCCACGTGCGTGGGGAACACCACGCGACATGACCAAAGACGAAGCCGACAGGCGGTTCATCCCCACGTGCGTGGGGAACACATTGAAGCGACACTGCGGCCATCTTCGGCAGGCGGTTCATCCCCACGTGCGTGGGGAACACATAGCCCATATTCCACGCGGTGCGCGCGAAGCCGGTTCATCCCCACGTGCGTGGGGAACACGTCGAGGTGCCGCCGGCTGTCCCTGCTGATCGCGGTTCATCCCCACGTGCGTGGGGAACACCCGGCAATGGAGCGGCCCAGGTCGGTGCTGTTCGGTTCATCCCCACGTGCGTGGGGAACACTCCATCGCGAAGAAGTCGGCGAAGGCGCGGCACGGTTCATCCCCACGTGCGTGGGGAACACCCGCTGGACCAGTTCGGCAACCTGCAGGCGCGCGGTTCATCCCCACGTGCGTGGGGAACACGGCGAAAGCACCAGCGCCGCCTGCCGCGCCACCGGTTCATCCCCACGTGCGTGGGGAACACGTAGGCGCCAGCGGCGGCAATGTCTGCCGCGTCGGTTCATCCCCACGTGCGTGGGGAACACCTGTGGCAGGGCACCTGGCAGAAGGCCGTCGACGGTTCATCCCCACGTGCGTGGGGAACACACCAGCGTGGGCGACACCAGCAGGTGCTCGGCCGGTTCATCCCCACGTGCGTGGGGAACACCACACCCACACGGTGCGCTGCACCTGGGTACGCGGTTCATCCCCACGTGCGTGGGGAACACGCGATCTCGCAGGCCGGCGCGCGTGCCGGCGTCGGTTCATCCCCACGTGCGTGGGGAACACTTCACGACCGTTGGCTACAACAAGATGCCTTACGGTTCATCCCCACGTGCGTGGGGAACACGAGTCTGCCGCCGCTACTGATACCGATCTAGTCGGTTCATCCCCACGTGCGTGGGGAACACGGGGTTTTGCGCATCAAACAGGAACATCAGGGCGGTTCATCCCCACGTGCGTGGGGAACACTATGGTGAGCCTGTCCGCATTGGGTGCGGTGGCGGTTCATCCCCACGTGCGTGGGGAACACGGCGATCCGCGTCGCGCTTTCGTCTGTGTTCACGGTTCATCCCCACGTGCGTGGGGAACACTCGGACATGATCACCAGGATGTTGTCCTCGCCCGGTTCATCCCCACGTGCGTGGGGAACACGCCGCGCTGCCACTTGAAGCCGTGCGCGCTGGTGGTTCATCCCCACGTGCGTGGGGAACACGCCAGCTCGTCGCCCACTTCGCGGCCCAGCGCCGGTTCATCCCCACGTGCGTGGGGAACACGCTGGCGCCCACCGCCGCGCCCAGGAAGGTGGCGGTTCATCCCCACGTGCGTGGGGAACACCCGATCTTCGCGGACATCAGCCTCGCCAGCGACGGTTCATCCCCACGTGCGTGGGGAACACTGGGCAAGGCTGGCCGCCTCGCCGGGGTCGGCCGGTTCATCCCCACGTGCGTGGGGAACACGCACGATGCCATCCCAGCCAAGCAGCGAGAAACGGTTCATCCCCACGTGCGTGGGGAACACCGCGGCCACCAGCGCGGCCTCTTCATAGCCGGCGGTTCATCCCCACGTGCGTGGGGAACACACTTTCCGGCAGGGTGCGAAAGAGGGCAAGAGCTGGTTCATCCCCACGTGCGTGGGGAACACGCCGTCATCGGTGACCTGGTGGACGCGCAAAGCGGTTCATCCCCACGTGCGTGGGGAACACCTACGTGTGCCAGGTGGCGCATACCTCGGGGACGGTTCATCCCCACGTGCGTGGGGAACACGAAGTGGGGCCAAGCCTCGCTTCGCAAGGTGGCGGTTCATCCCCACGTGCGTGGGGAACACGGGGCTGCGCTGTACGGCCGCCGGGGGTTCAGCGGTTCATCCCCACGTGCGTGGGGAACACGCTGCAGGTGTCGCATGCGCGATGACGTGGCCCGGTTCATCCCCACGTGCGTGGGGAACACACGCTGGAATATGCGCAGCTCAATGTGTTTGACGGTTCATCCCCACGTGCGTGGGGAACACCGCGGCGCCTGTCGCGGCTGCGTTTCCTGCGCCGGTTCATCCCCACGTGCGTGGGGAACACCTGGGTGGGCGTGCCCAGCTCGGCGTGCGGGCCGGTTCATCCCCACGTGCGTGGGGAACACGGTGACGGCGGGCTAGAGCACATGCTAGACGCCGGTTCATCCCCACGTGCGTGGGGAACACTTCGCAAAGTGTCGTCATCAAAAAAGACAGACCGGTTCATCCCCACGTGCGTGGGGAACACGGCCAACTCCGTGCGCAGCTTTTCGACGTCGTCGGTTCATCCCCACGTGCGTGGGGAACACGAACTGGGCGAGGGCGACATCGGTCAGGTCCAGCGGTTCATCCCCACGTGCGTGGGGAACACGAGACAGCATGCTCATGGTGCGCCCCCGGTGGCGGTTCATCCCCACGTGCGTGGGGAACACGGTGGAAATCAGTTTCGAGGCGGCGGCATGAACGGTTCATCCCCACGTGCGTGGGGAACACGTAGAGCTGGCCGTCGCGCTCGCGGGCGTAGGCGGTTCATCCCCACGTGCGTGGGGAACACCTGCGAGCGCCTGGGCGTGACCATGACGGCGGCGGTTCATCCCCACGTGCGTGGGGAACACGACACCAGCGCGGTGCCGGGCACCGGATTCTGCGGTTCATCCCCACGTGCGTGGGGAACACGTGAGCGGGTTGGCCTCGACCGTGACGCCGTACGGTTCATCCCCACGTGCGTGGGGAACACGCGGCCGATCTTGGTGTCGGGCACCGTGAAGGCGGTTCATCCCCACGTGCGTGGGGAACACTTTACGGTGCGCCTTGACGACGGCCGCGAGTTCGGTTCATCCCCACGTGCGTGGGGAACACCATGCCAGCGCCAAAGCCCTCAATCCAGAGGTCGGTTCATCCCCACGTGCGTGGGGAACACGTGGCATGGCACACGCTGGGCTGGCGCGCTGCCGGTTCATCCCCACGTGCGTGGGGAACACCGTGCATCGCGTGACGCGCGGCAATCCGCCGGCGGTTCATCCCCACGTGCGTGGGGAACACCAGGGGCCTTCCTTGTTCCACAGGCCTGCGGTCGGTTCATCCCCACGTGCGTGGGGAACACGAAGCCCGCGCTGCCGCCGTACTCGCAAGTTGAGGTTCATCCCCACGTGCGTGGGGAACACTGCGAGAGCGTGGGCGTCGACGACCTGGTGGCCGGTTCATCCCCACGTGCGTGGGGAACACGATGTGCAGGTTGCTCTCGCGCAGCCAGAAGCCGGTTCATCCCCACGTGCGTGGGGAACACAAGGCCATCGAGGACGGCATCACCGTCGATGCCGGTTCATCCCCACGTGCGTGGGGAACACACTTTCTCCAACTCGTTGATTTTCAACGATGTTTAGGCGCCGGCTGACTCCACCGCCATTTCGGAGCCATTTCGACTCGATTGTTAAGGAGCGTTGTCTGCCGCTTCGGGGTGGAAGCTCACCAGTTGCACGCCATCAAAATCGGCTGGCATGCGTCGGTTGGCACCCAGAGTGCAGAATTCGAAGCCGGCTTCAGCGGTGCTGCGCCACACCATCACCGCATTGCCGTCTTCCAGACCTTCTTCTACCTGCGACCATATGTGTTCGCGCACTCGCCGCGAATAGCTGCCCACGTACACCCCAGCGCGCACCTCCAGCAGCCACACTGCCAGCCGCCCGCGCAGTCGCGGCGGCGCGTTCTCAAGCACGATGACCAGCATCGCCGAGGCTATCTGGGTTGGGCAGGGCCGGCCCGACGCCGTCGGCCGGCGCTTCGGGCGGCTTGATCTCGCCGGCCGCGAGGATGACCTCGATGTCCGGGATGATGCGGTCCAGCAGCTTGCTCTGCCTGAAGATGTCGCGGCAGCCCAACCGCACTGCACGTTCGGCATTCGCGGGGTTGGTCGCCGCCACCTTGAAGGCCACCGGGACTACGGTTTCAAACTTGTAGATGTCGGCCACGTCATAGACAAACGACAGCGGCTTGCCGGTGTGGATGAAGCCCACCGCCGGCGCGTAGCCCGCTGCCAGCACCGCCGCTTCGGTCACGCCGTACAGGCACGAGGTGGCTGCCGACAGGCAGCGGTTGGCCACGTCGGCCTTGTCCCAACTGTCAGCGTCGTAGTCGCGCCCGCTCCACCTCACGCCGAACTGCTGAGCCAGCAACTGGTAGCTTCGGCGCACGCGAGCACCTTCGATGCCGCGCAACTGTTCCACGCTGCGCCGCGAAGGCGGCTCCTCGCCGAAGCGCATGGCGTACATCTTGCGCACCACCTTCAGGCGCAGATCGTCGTCCAGTGCCAGCCGCGCCTGGTAAAGCAGCCGGTCGGCACGCGCGCCGCCGGGCTGGCCCGACGAATAGAGCCGCACACCGGCCTCGCCCACCCACACCAGCAGCGTGCCCACGCGCGCGGCCAGCGCGGCGGCGCGGTGCGACACGCGCGTGGCAAGCCCTGACTACGAGCCGTGATTTGAGTGCTATCCGTTAAATTGATGGAACGACCTGTAATCCTAATATTTCCACCTCTGCCCATTTCGTTTGAAATGCGTGTCGCAAAAATT
>JAFLDH010000069.1 GCA_017302505.1 Burkholderiales bacterium | reverse complement strand
CGAGGTGGTGCGGTTGCTGGAACAGCTCAACGCCGGCGGCGTGACGCTGCTGGTGGTGACGCACGACGCCGCGCTGGGTGCGCGCGCGCGGCGCCGGCTGCTGATGGAGGACGGGGCCATCCGCCACGACGAGTGGCAGGGCACCCGCGCCCATGCGCACGGCTGACCTGCTGGGCTTTGCCGTCGGCGCGGCGCGCGGCAACCGCACGCGCACCGTGCTGCTGATGCTGGCCATGGCCATCGGCGTGGCCGCGGTGGTGACGCTGACCGCGCTGGGCGATGGCGCCCGCCGCTTCGTGGTGCGCGAGTTCAGCGCCATCGGCAGCAACCTGGTGATCGTGCTGCCCGGCCGCACCGAGACCGGCGGCATCAACCCCGGCAGCTTCGTCAGCAGCACGCCGCGCGACCTGACGGTGGACGACGCCCTGGCCTTGCAGCGTGCGCCGGCGGTGCAGCGCGTGGTGCCGCTGACCGTGGGCAATTCCGAGCTGTCGGCGGGCGGCAAGCTGCGCGAGGCCATGGTGGTGGGCACCACGGCCGAGTACATCGACGTACGGCAGTTCAAGATGGCGCAGGGCCAGTTCCTGCCGCGCGAAGACTGGAACCGCGGCTCGCAGCTGATGGTCATCGGCGCCAAGCTGCGCGCCGAGCTGTTCCCCAACCAGGCGGCGGTGGGGCAGTTCGTGCGCGTCGGCGACCGGCGCTTCCGCGTCATCGGCGTGCTGGCGGCCACCGGCAGCGGCCTGGGCATGAACACCGATGAGCTGGCCATCGTGCCGGTGTCACTGGCGCAGGCCATGTTCAACACCCACACGCTGTTCCGCATCCTGATCGAGGCGCATAACCGCGACGCTATCGAAGCCGTCAAGCGCCAGGCGTTGACGATCCTGCAGCAGCGCCACGACGGCGAGCAGGACGTCACCGTGATCACACAGGACGCGATGCTGGCCACTTTCGACAAGCTGCTGGGCACGCTGACGCTGGGCGTGGCCGGCATCGCCGCCATCAGCCTGGCCGTGGCCGGCATCCTGGTGATGAACGTGATGCTGGTGTCGGTGGCGCAGCGGCGCAGCGAGATCGGCTTGCTCAAGGCGCTGGGCGCCAGCGGCGGCACCATCCGCCTGGCCTTCCTGGTGGAAGCGGCGCTGCTATCGGCCGCCGGCGCGCTGTTCGGCTATGCGCTCGGCCTTGCCGGCGCAGCGCTGATCCGCGCGATCTATCCCAGCTTCCCGGCCTATCCACCCGACTGGGCGGTCCTGGCGGGCCTGGGCACGGCGCTGTTCACCGGCGTGTTGTTCGGGGTGCTGCCGGCGCGCAATGCCGCGCGGCTGGACCCGGTCACCGCCCTGGCCCGCCGATGATCGCCGCCGACGCGCTGCACTACGCCTGGCGCTCGATCAGCGCGCAGCGCACGCGCAGCTTCCTCACGCTGGCCGGCATCGCGGTGGGCATCACGGCGGTGATCCTGCTCACCTCCATCGGCAAGGGCATCCACGGCTTCGTGCTGGGCGAGTTCTCGCAGTTCGGCACCAACGTGGTCGGCATCTCGCCGGGGCGCAGTGCCGCGCGCGGCGGCGGGCCCACCGGCCTGCCCACCTCGGTGCGGCCGCTGACGCTGGAAGACGCGCAGGCGCTGCAGCATCTGCCCGGCGTCATCGGCGTGGTGCCCACGGCCTGGGGCAATGCCGAAGCGCAGGCCCGCGGCCGGCTGCGGCGCACCATCGTCTACGGCGTGTCGGCCGATGCCCTGCCGGTGTTCAACATGCAGCTGGCGGTGGGCCAGTTCCTGCCCGGCGAGGGCTTGGACCAGGCGCGCAGCTTCGTCGTGCTGGGCGCCAAGCTGAAGCAGGAGCTGTTCGGCGCCGACAATCCGCTGGGCGAGCGGCTGCGCCTGGGCGGACAGAGCTTCCGCGTCATCGGCGTGCTGGCGCCGAAGGGCCAGTTCCTGGGGCTGGACCTGGACGACACCGCCTTCGTGCCGGCGGCGCGCGCGATGGAGCTGTTCAACCGCGAGGGCCTCACCGAGATCAACCTGTCCTATGCCGAGGGTGCCTCGGCCAAGGCCGTGGCCGCGGCGGCCGAAAGCGTGCTGGCGGCGCGCCACGGCCGCGCCGACTTCACCGTCACCACGCAGGAAGAGATGCTGGGCACCTTGTCCAACATCCTCGACATCCTGACCATGGCAGTGGCCGCGCTGGGCAGCATCTCGCTGCTGGTGGGCGCGGTGGGCATCGTCACCATCATGACCATCGCGGTGGCCGAGCGCACCCACGAGATCGGCCTGCTGCTGGCGCTGGGCAGCCGGCGCGGCACGATCCTGCGTCTGTTCCTGGGCGAGGCGGTGGTGCTGGCGGTGCTGGGCAGCCTGCTCGGCGTGGCGGTGGGCTTCGGCCTGGCGATGGCGATCCGCCTGTTCGTGCCGGCGCTGCCGGTCTCCACGCCCTTGCCCTACGTGCTGCTGGCAGTGGCCAGCAGCGCCGTCATCGGCCTGCTGGCCGGCGTGCTGCCAGCGCGGCGCGCGGCGCGCATGGATCCGGTGGAGGCGTTGCGCTCGGAGTAGCTCGTCGAGCCGGCCTACAAGGTCATCACGACCCGCCCGTCGATGGTGCCGGCCTTCATGCGGTCGAAGATGGCGTTGATGTTGTCCAGCCGATCGGTCGAATAGTGCGACTTGACCAGGCCGTCGCCGGCGAAGGCCAGCGATTCGATCAGGTCGGCGCGCGTGCCGACGATCGAGCCGCGCACCGTCTTGGCGTTCAGCACCACGTCGAAGATCGGCAGCGCGAAGTCACCCGGCGGCAGGCCCACCAGCGACATCGTGCCGCGCTTGTGCAGCATGCCGATGCCCTGTGCGAAGGCCGCGCGCGACACCGCGGTGACCAGCACGCCGTGCGCGCCACGCAGCTGCTTCTGCACCTCGGCCACGGCATCCTGCGTTGCGGCGTTGACCAGCATGTCCGCGCCCAGCTGCTGCGCGAGCTTGAGCTTGTCGTCGGCGATGTCCACCGCGATGACGTGAAAGCCCATCGCCTTGGCGTACTGCACCGCCATGTGCCCCAAGCCGCCGATGCCGGAGATGGCCACCCAGTCGCCGGGCTTGCAGTCCAGCACCTTCAGGCCCTTATACACCGTCACGCCCGCGCACAGCACCGGCGCGGCGGCCTCGAAGCCCAGCGCGGCGGGCAGCCGGCCCACGTAGCCCGGGTCGGCCAGCACAAACTCGGCATAGCCGCCGTTGACGCTATAGCCGGTCATCTGCTGCGCATCGCACAGCGTCTCCCAGCCGGTGATGCAGTGCTCGCAGTGGCCGCAGGCGGTGTGCAGCCAGGGCACACCGACGCGGTCGCCTTCCTTGGCCAGCTTGACGCCGCGGCCGACGCGCGCGACGAAGCCCACGCCCTCGTGGCCGGGAATGAAGGGCAGCGAGGGCTTCACCGGCCAGTCGCCGTTGGCGGCGTGCAGGTCGGTGTGGCACACGCCCGAGGCCACCACCTTGACCAGCAGCTGGCCGTCGGGCACCTCGGGCACGGGCACGTCCTCGATGACCAGGGGTTTGCCGAACTCGTGCACGACGGCGGCTTTCATCATTTCGGCCATGGCACTGCTCTAACAGTCGAGATGCCGGCGAGCATGCCATGCCGCCCGGCCCGCGCGAGCGATATCCGACTGCCGGGCTGGGGAGCGGCAAGGCGCCGCGCCGGGCCTCAGCCCATGATATGCACGCCGCCGTCCACGTACAGGGTCTGCCCGGTAAGCCGCCGCGCGTAGGGCGTGGCCAGGAAGGCGCAGGCATAGCCGACGTCGTCGATGTCCACCAGCTCGCCCACCGGCGCGCGGCGCGCCGCCTTGTTGAGCAGCAGGTCGAAGTCCTTCAGCCCCGACGCGGCGCGGGTCTTCAGCGGGCCGGGCGAAATCGGGTGCACGCGGATGCCGCGCGGCCCCAACTCGTGCGCCAGGTAGCGGCAGCTGGCTTCCAGCGCGGCCTTGACCGGGCCCATCACGTTGTAGTTGGGCACCACCTGGGTGGCGCCGTGGTAGCTCATGGCGAACAGGGTGCCGCCGTCGCGCATCAGCGGCGCGGCCAGGCGGGCCATGCGCACGAAGGAATGCACCGACACGTCCATCGCGCGCATGAAGCCTTCCGCCGAGCAGTCGAGCAGCCCGCCCTGCAGGTCGGCCTTGGGGGCAAAGGCGATCGAATGCACGACGATGTCCAGCCGGCCCCAGCGCTGCGCGACGGCCTCGAACACCGCTTCCATCTCGCCAGGGGTCTCCACGTTCAGCGGCAGGCATAGCGGAGCCTGCAGCCGCTGCGCCAGCGGCTCCACGTGCGGCCGGGCCTTGGTGTTCAGGTAGGTGACGGCCAACTCGGCGCCCAGCGCATGGAAGGCCTGGGCGCAGCCAAAGGCGATGGAGTGCTCGTTGGCGATGCCCACCACCAGCGCTTTCTGGCCCGCCAGGATCGTGCCGTTCGGGGGCAGCGTGGGCTTCATGGCCGCGACAGCAGCTGCAGGGTGTGGCGGGCGATCATCAACTCCTCGTTGGTGGGGATGACCCAGGCGCGGGTGCGGCTGCCTTCGGTGCTGATGCGCGGGCCACCACCTGCGTTGGCCTCATCATCCAGCGCCACGCCCAGCCAGGCGGCGGCGCGGCAGACCTGGGCGCGCACCGGTGCCGCGCGCTCGCCGATGCCGGCGGTGAAGACGATCGCATCCAGCCCGCCCAGCGCGGCCGCCAGCGAGCCCAGCTCGCGGCCGATGCGGTAGCAGAACAGGTCGATGGCCAGTTGGGCGCGCGGTTCGGTGGACGCCAGCAGCGTGCGCATGTCGCTGGACACGCCGGACACGCCCAGCAGGCCCGACTGGCTGTACATCAGCTTCTCCAGCGCCCGCGCGTCCATGCCGCGTTCGTCCATCAGGTACAGCAGCACGCCAGGGTCGATGGCGCCGCAGCGCGTGCCCATCGGCAGGCCGTCCACCGCGGTGAAGCCCATCGTGCTGGCGATGCTGCGCCCGCCCTGCAGCGCGCACATGCTGGCGCCGTTGCCCAGGTGCAGCACCACCGTGCGGCCGGCGGCGGCCGCTGCGTCCACCTGTGGCAGTACCGAGGCGATGTACTCGTAGGACAGGCCATGGAAGCCGTAGCGGCGGATGCCGGCGTCGCTGAGCTCCTGCGGCAGCGCGAACATCTGCGCCAGTGGCGGGTTGCTGCGGTGCATTGCGGTGTCGAAGCAGGCCACCTGCGGCAGCTGCGGCGCGCGCTTCAGCAGCTCGCGGATCGGCGCCAGGTTGTGCGGCTGGTGCAGCGGTGCCAAGGGCACGTATCTCTGCAACTGCTCGACGATGGCCGCGTCCAGCCGCACCGGCGCGGCGAAATCGGTGCCGCCATGCACCACGCGGTGGCCCACGGCGGCCAGCCGGCGGCCCGCGCTTTGCGCCGACTGCAGCCAATCGAGCAGATGCGCCAGCGCGCCCTCGTGCCCCAGGGCGCTGTGCCAGCGCTGTTCGCCCAGCAGCTGCCCTCCGGCATCCTTGGCGACGAAGTGCGGCGCCGTGTACAGGCCTTCCACCTGCCCATGCGCCAGCGCATCGAGTGCCGCGCCCGCGGCGTCGTAGAGCGAGAACTTGATGCTCGACGAGCCGGCGTTCAGGACAAGGATGCTGTCGCTCATGCCCGTTTGCGCACGCGCGCCGGCTTGTCCAGGCCCAGCACGGCGGCCACGCGCCGGAACCGCTGTTCCTGGTAGGGAGTGGGTTCGCCGCGGGCGCTGACGACCAGGCGTGCGCCCTCGTAGCCGCGGCGGCGCTCTTCCATGCCAGGCACCAGCTGCGGCAGCGCAGCCAGCGCGCGCTCTTCGTCCAGTGCCAGCAGGAAGGCCTGGCGCTTGAGGGCGGCCTTCACGGCCGCCAAGGTCGGCACGCGGCCCGGCTTGGCACGTTGCACCAGCTGGCGCAGCAGGTTGAAGGGCCGCTCGTCCGCCACCTTCTCCTCGCGGCCCACGTACAGCAGCAGGCGGGCCCAGGCATCGAGCAGCGTGCCCTGCTCGAAATGGGCTTCGGCCTCCTCACGTTTCAGCCGCCGCAGTTCGTCCTGCTCCCAGCTGGCGCTGCGCGTGGCCGGCCGGCCACGGCGCTGGGCATCCAGCCCCACGGCGGCCGCCAGCCAGGGCGATTCGTAGAGGGCCTTGAACAGGCGCTCGCTGGCTTCGTCGCGCAGGTCGCGGTACTGGTCCAGTGCCTGCTCGATGTGGGCGGACACCTGCTGCTCGGCCTGGCGCAGCGGGTGCTCGTCGGCCAACGGCCGGCGCTGCGCGCGCACCGCTTCGGCCAGGCCCTTCAGCCACCACAGCGCCGGGTTGGCATCGGAGAACCAGCGCCGCTCGGCCCGCGCCGGGTTCATCTGCCGCAGCCATGCGGCCATCGGCTCGCTGGACAGGGCCTTCACCAGCGGCGAGGCAAACTGGTCGTACAGCTGCTGGTTGATCTCGGCCACGCGGCGCGCCACCTCGAAGGCCTGCTCGTCCTGGCGGCCGTCATCCAGCGCCAGGATGTCGTCGATCGTGCGCGGCGCGAACTGGATCAGGTAGCGGCCCTGCACGTACTCCAGCCCCGGCATGTCGGGCGTGGTGTCGGTGATCAACGCCTCATACAGGCCCGGCGGCAGCGCGTCCACCAGCTCCAGCGCGCCGGCCAGCTCGGAGGTCTCGCGCTGGGCCACGCCGGCCGAGACGAAGATGCCCAGGTGGCCGATCTTCTCGTGCAGGCAGTAAACGATGGTCTGCTCGTTCAGCCGGATGTCGTCGACGCTGTCGTACAGGTCGGCGATCCAGTTCAGCGCCTGCTGCGGCGGCGTGATGTTGTCGCCCCAGGACGCGAACACCATGATCGGTGTGCGGATGTTGCGCAGGTCCACCCGGTGCTTGCCGTCGAAGGACTGCACCTGCCCGCTGGACAGCTTGTTGCCGACGAACAGGTTCTGCGTGATCCACTCCATCTCTTCCTTGTTCATCAGGTAGTGGCCACCCCACCACTTCTCGAACTCCAGGAAGCGCTCGCCTTCGGTGTCGACCTTGGCGTACAGGTTGTACAGCTTGCTCCAGTAGGTGTTGGACGGGTTCAGGTTCTCGAAGTTGTTGACCAGGTAGGCACCGTCGAAGATGCCGTGGCCGATATCGCCGGCCATCGATGCCATCCAGGTGCCGCCCAGCAGGCCGCCCGAATAGCGCATCGGGTTCTTGCCTTCCACGCCGGCCCAGTAGCTGATCGGCGAGCCGGCCAGCAGCAGCGGACCCACCGCGCCCGGTGCCAGCGAGGCCGCCATCAGCAACGCCCAGCCTCCCTGGCAGTTGCCGATGACGAAGGGCTTGTCGGCCTGCGGGTGCAGTTCGTTGACGTGCTGCAGGAAGCGTACCTCGGCGGCGCAGACCGATTCGATGGTCTGCCCCGGCATCGGCTGCGGAAAGAACATCACGAAGTAGCAGGGGTGGCCGAACTTCAGCGCGATGCCGATCTCGCTGTCCATCTTGAAGCCGCCGATGCCCGGGCCGTGGCCGGCGCGCGGGTCGATCACCACGAAGGGACGCATCGTCGCATCGGGTGCCGGGCAACCGGCCGGCGGGTGGATGCGCACCAGCGCATAGTTGGCCGGCTTGGGGAAGCTGCGCGCGTCCAGCACCATCTCGTAGTCGAACACCAGCACCGGCGGCTGGCCGGAATGCTCGTGCGCCAGGTACTGGTTGCCGCGCTGGCGCAGCAGGTCCCAGGTCAGGATCGTGCGCTGCCAGGCGTCGATGCCATAGTCGAAGGCCGCACCGGCGGGCAGCGGCCAGGCGGGCAGGGCAGGGGGCTGGGTCATGTTGGATCGGGCCGGTGAAAACACCACACCGTAGCACCCCGTGGCCGCCGGCTGCATGACAAGGCGCAAGGCTCCCGCGGCCGCGCCTTGCGGGTTGTGCTCCAGAATGGGGCATCTTGCGGCCACCGCCGCCGGCCGGCCCGCATGCAAGCGAAAGTGAATCGATGAGCGCAGACGCAGCCCGCACGCCCACGGCGCCGGTCCCGGCCGCGCGCTACCCGCTGCTGTACCAGCTGAACACCCGCGTGCGGCTGACCGAGCTGGCGCGCGCGCTGGGCCGGCCGGCCACGCTGGACGATATCGGCGATGCCGAGCTGGACCGCTGGGCGGCGCTGGGCTTCGACTGGATCTGGCTGCTGTCGGTGTGGCAGACCGGCCCGGCCGGGCAGCGCGTGTCGCGCAGCGAGCCGGCCTGGCGGCACGAGTTCGAGCGCGTGCTGCCCGACCTGCAGGACGAGGACATCGGCGGCTCTGGCTTCGCGGTGCGCGCCTACCAGGTGCATGCGGCGCTGGGCGGCGATGCCGCGCTGGCGCGGTTGCGCGAGCGCATGGCCGCGCGCGGCCTGAGGCTGATGCTGGACTTCGTGCCCAACCACGTAGCGCTGGACCATCCGTGGGTGGAGGCCTTCCCCGAGTTCTTCGTACACGGCAGCGCCGCGCAGCTGGAAGCCGAGCCGCAGAACTGGTGCCGGCTGCGCACGCGCGGCGGCTCGCTGATCCTGGCGCACGGCCGCGATCCGTACTTCGACGGCTGGCCCGACACGCTGCAGCTGAACTACGGCCGCGCCCAGCTGCAGCAGGCGATGATCGACGAACTGCAACGCATCGCCGGGCAGTGCGACGGCCTGCGCTGCGACATGGCGATGCTGGTGCTGCCCGAGGTCTTCGAGCGCACCTGGGGCATCGCCGCGCAGCCCTTCTGGCCGAAGGCGCTGGCTGCGGTGCGGCACCGGCACCCGGGCTTCCGCTTCATGGCCGAGGTCTACTGGGACCTGGAATGGACGCTGCAGCAGCAGGGCTTCGACCACACCTACGACAAGCGGCTGTACGACCGGCTGTGCAGCGGCCCGGCCCGGCCGGTGCGCGAGCACCTGCTGGCCACGCCCGAGTACCAGGACCGCATGGCGCGCTTTCTGGAAAACCACGACGAGCCGCGCGCGGCCACCGCCTTCGCGCCCGAGGCGCATGGCGCGGCCGCGCTGATCGCCTATGCCACGCCGGGTTTGCGGTTGTTCCACCAGGGGCAGCTGGAGGGCTATAGGGTGCGCATTCCGCCGCACCTGCTGCGTGGCCCCGACGAGCCGGTGGACGCGCAGCGGGCGCAGGCCTATGCACGGCTGCTGGCGGCGCTGCGAGAGCCGGCGCTGCGCGACGGCGACTGGATTCTGCTGGCCTGCCGCATTGCCTGGGACGGCAACGACACGCTCGACCAGCTGATCGCCTGGTGCTGGACCGGCGCCGACGCACGCTGGTGCTGCGCCGTCGCCAACTATGCGCCGCGGCCCGGCCAGTGCTACGCACCGCTGCCCTGGCCCGGCCTGGCCGGCCGGCGCTGGCGGTTGCGCGACCTGCTGAGCGATGCGGTCTACGACCGCGACGGCGACGAGCTGCTGCAGCGCGGGCTTTACCTAGACCTGCCGGCCTGGGGGCACCACCTGTTCGCGGTGGAGCCGGTGCCTGAAGCGCCCTCCGAACAGGTGCAGTTCAGCCGCGAGGCGCAGCTGCGCGACGGCACGCCGGTGCTGATCCGCGCAGCCCGGCCCGACGACCGCCAGCGCATCATCGACGCCTTCCACAAGCTGGATCCGGAGACGGTCTACACCCGCTTCTTCAGCGCCAAGAAGTCGCTGAGCGAAACCGACCTGCAGCGCCTGGAGCGCAACGACTACGCGCACCAGGTGGCGCTGGTGGCCACGCTGCCGCGGGGCGATGACGAGATCATCATCGGCGGCGGCGCCTACCTGGTGCAGCAGCGGCCCGAGCCGCCGCTGACGGCCGAGATGTCCTTCACCATCGAGGAGGACTACCAGGGCCAGGGCCTGTCGACGCTGTTCATGCAGCTGCTCACCGAGATCGGCCGTGCGCGCGGCATCCAGCGCTTCGAGGCGCAGGTGCTGGCCGGCAACGACGGCATGCTGAAGGTGTTCCGCCGCAGCGGCCTGCCGATCCGCGAGCACCTGGACGACGGCGTGGTCTTTGTCGAGATGGACTTGGCGCCAGTGGCCGGCGGATGAAGCACGAGCCGGTGCTGGACCCGATCGACCGCTATTCGGAGGTGCTGTTCGGGCTGTTCATGGTGCTGACCTTCACCGGCACGCTCAGCGTGGCCGGCGCAGGCCGCGACGATGTGCGCACCATGCTGATCGCCGCCATCGGCTGCAACACCGCCTGGGGCTTCGTCGATGCGGTGATGTACCTGCTGCGCAGCGCGGTGGCGCGTGGCCGCCGCGCCGAGCTGACGCGCCAGGTGCAGGCCGCCGGGCCGGACCGCGCGCAGCAGCTGATCGCCGCCGAGCTGGGCCCGCTGGGCCAGGCGCTGGATGCGCATGTGCTGGGCCATCTGGAGAAGACGCTGCGCCGCCAGCCGGCGCCGCCGCGGCGCATGCACTTCGAACGCGCCGACCTGCGCGGTGCGCTGGGTGTGTTCCTGATGGTGTTCGGCTCCACCTTCCCGGTGGTGCTGCCCTTCCTGTTCGTGCAGGACCTGCGGCTGGCGATGCGCCTGTCCGGCGCGGTGGCCATCGTGATGCTGTTCGGCTGCGGCTATGCCTGGGGCCGCTATGCCGGCGGCTGGCCGCTGCGCACCGGGCTGGCGATGGTGGCCACCGGCGCGCTGATCCAGGCGGTGGTGATCGCGCTGGGCGGCTGAGCGCGGCGCGCTACAGGTCGGTGCGCAGCTTCCAGATCTCGGGGAACAGCACCACGTCCAGCATGCGCCGCAGGTAGCCCACGCCGCTGGTGCCGCCGGTGCCGCGCTTGAAGCCGATCACGCGCTCCACCGTGGTCACGTGCCGGAAGCGCCAGAGGCGGAAGGCGTCTTCCAGGTCGGTGAGCTCCTCGCCCAGCTGGTACAGGTCCCAGTGCGTCTCGGGCGCGCGGTAGACCTGCAGCCAGGCGGCCTCGACCGCGTCGCTGGCCACGTAGGGCTGCGTCCAGTCGCGCTGCAAGTGGCTTTGCGGCACGGCGATGCCGCGGCGGGCCAGCAGGCGCAGCGATTCGTCGTACAGGCTGGGCGCGCGGTAGGCGGTCTCGACATGCGCCAGCAGCTCGGGCCGGTGCGAGTGCGGCTTGAGCATCGCCGCGTTCTTGTTGCCCAGGCTGAACTCGATGCAGCGGTACTGCCAGCTCTGGAAGCCGCTGCTGTTGGACAGGTAGGGCCGGATCGCGCTGTACTCGGGCGGCGTCATCGTCGCCAGCACGTCCCAGGCATGCACCAGCTGCTCCATGATCTTGCTGACGCGGGCCAGCATCTTGAAGGCCGGCGCCATCTGGTCGCGGGCAATGCTGTCGATGGCGGCACGCAGCTCGTGCAGCATCAGCTTCATCCACAGCTCGCTGGTCTGGTGCTGCACGATGAACAGCATCTCGTTGTGGTCGGGCGAGCGCGGATGCTGGGCGCTGAGCACCTGGTCCAGGTGCAGGTAGTCGCCATAGCTCATGTCGCGCGCGAAGTCGAGCTTCGCGCCTTCCTCGCGCACGATGCCTTCGGTGCTGGTAGGGGGGTGTTCGCTCATGTCACGGCCGCCCGCTGGTTGAAGCGCGCCTCGCGCCACTCTTCGCGCTGCAGCATCTGCCGCAGGTGTTCCACCGCGTCCCACACGTCCACGTGGCGCAGGTACAGCGGCGTGAAGCCGAAGCGCAGGATGTCCGGCGCACGGAAGTCGCCGACCACGCCGCGGGCGATCAGCGCCTGCACCATCGCGTAGCCGTGCGTGGGGTGCGCAAAGCAGACCTGGCTGCCGCGCTGCGCGTCGTCGCGCGGCGAGGCCAGTGTCAGCCCAAAGCCGGCGCAGTGTGTCTCGACCAGATCGGTGAAGGCGCGGGTCAGCGCCAGCGACTTGGCGCGCAGCGCTGGCAGGCCACCGTGCGGCTCTGCCGCCAGCACCGTGTCCACGCCGCATTCCAGCGCCGCCAGCGACAGCACGGCCGGCGTGCCGCACAGGTAGCGCCGGATGCCCGGCGCCGGCCGATAGCCCTCTGTGAACTCGAAGGGCGCCGCATGGCCCATCCAGCCGGCCAGCGGCTGCCAGAAGCGCTCGGCATGCTTTGGCGCGACCCAGACGAAGGCGGGCGCGCCGGGGCCACCGTTCAGGTACTTGTAGCCGCAGCCGATGGCGAAATCGGCGCCGCTGCCACGCAGGTCCACCGGCACCGCGCCGGCCGAATGCGCCAGGTCCCACAGCGCCAGCGCGCCGGCCGCGTGCGCGGCCTGCGACAGCGCGGCCATATCGTGCATGCGGCCGGTGCGGTAGTTGACATGCGTCAGCATCAGCACCGCGCAGCGTTCGTCCAGCAGCGCGGGCAGCGCTTCGGGTGTGTCGGCCAGCACCAGCTGCAGGCCGCGCTCGGCGGCCAGCGCCTCGGCGATGTACAGGTCGGTGGGGAAGTTGCTGCGCTCACTGACGATGCGCGTGCGCTGCGGCGCATCGGCCCGCGCGATGCTGAGCGCCGCGCTCAGCACCTTGAACAGGTTGACCGAGGTGGAATCGGCCGCCACGCATTCACCAGCGCCGGCGCCCACCAGCCGCGCGATCTTGTCGCCGATGCGCGGCGCCAGTTCCATCCAGCCGGCGCTGTTCCAGCTGCCGATCAGGCCGGTGCCCCATTCCTGCGTGACCACCTGCTGCACCCGCGCGGCGGTGGCCTTGGGCATCACGCCGAGTGAATTGCCGTCCAGGTAGATCAGGCCCTCGGGGATGGTGAACTGGTCGCGCAGCGGCGCCAGCGGGTCGGCGGCGTCCAGCGCCAGGGCTTCGTCACGGGTTTTCATCGGGGCTCCAGTTCTCGCAGCACGGCGCGCACCGGGCTGGCGTCGGCACTCATCAGCTTCAGCGGCAGCGCAATCAGCTCGTAGTCGCCTTCGGGCACCTCGTCGAGCAGCAGGTTCTCCAGCACGCGTAGGCCGCGGCGGCGGATCACCTGGTGGCTGTCCAGCGTCTTGCTGTCGGCCGGGTCGATGCTGGCCGTGTCGATGCCGATCAGCATCACGCCCCGGTCGGCCAGGCGCTCCACCGTCTGCGGCGCGAAGGCCGGCAGCGCCGGGTCCCAGCCGGCCGGCTGGCGCGCATAGGTGCGCACCAGCACACGCGGCGGCAGGTCATCCAGCGCATGCTGCAGGTGCGCCCATTCGACCAGCGGCCCGCGGCCGATGGCATGGATGACGCGGCAGCGGCCCAGGTAGGGCACCAGATCCACCGCGCCGACGGCCACGCCGGCTTCGTCGTAGTGCAGCGGCGCGTCGGCATGCGCGCCGGTGTGCGGCGACAGCGTCAGCGTGGCCACGTTGACCGGGCAGCCCGGGCCGATGCGCGCGTTCCAGGCCTGCGCATAGGACGCATCACCGGGAAAGACCGGCGAGCCGGCCTGCACCGCAGGGGAGATGTCCCAGAGACGTGGCATCGCGCGACGAACGCGTGGCGACACGCGTCATTTACTTTAGGACTAAAGTTTATCGGCGATGCGGCGCCGGGTCAATGCACCGGCCGCAGCCACTCAGCCGATGCGGCCGAGCAGCAGGTATTCCATCAGCGCCTTCTGCACGTGCAGCCTGTTTTCGGCCTCGTCCCAGACCACCGACTGCGGTCCGTCGATCACTTCGGCGCTGACCTCTTCGCCGCGGTGCGCCGGCAGGCAGTGCATGAACAGCGCATCGGGCTTGGCCACGGCCATCATCGCGGTGTCGACGCACCACTTGGCGAAGGCCTGGCGGCGCTGCTCGTTCTCGGCCTCGTAGCCCATGCTGGTCCACACGTCGGTGGTCACCAGGTCGGCGCCGCGGCAGGCGTCCAGCGGGTCGGCAAAGACCTTGTAGCAGTCGCTGCGCGAGATGCCGGCCACCTTGGGGTCGACCTCGTAGCCGCCGGGCGTGCTGACGTGCACGGTGAAGCCCAGGATCTCGGCCGCCTGCAGCCAGGTGTTGGCCATGTTGTTGCCGTCACCCACCCAGGCCACCACCTTGCCCTGGATGCCGCCGCGGTGCTCGATGTAGGTGTAGATGTCGGCCAGGATCTGGCAGGGGTGGTATTCGTTCGTCAGCCCGTTGATCACCGGCACCCGCGAGTGCGCGGCGAAAGCGGCGATCTTGGTCTGCTCGTAGGTGCGGATCATCACCAGGTCGACCATGCGGCTGATGACGCGGGCCGAATCGTCGATCGGCTCGGCGCGGCCCAGCTGGCTGTCGCCGGTGGTCAGGTGCACCACCGAGCCGCCCATCTGGTACATGCCGGCCTCGAAGCTGACGCGCGTGCGGGTGCTGGCCTTCTCGAAGATCATCGCCAGCGTGCGGTCCACCAGCGGCTGGTAGCGCTCGTAGTTCTTGAAGCGCGTCTTGATGATGCGCGTGCGTTCGAACAGGTAGGCGTACTCCTCGGCACGCAGGTCCTTGAACTGCAGGTAGTGGCGCATCAGGCTGGCCCCGGGTTTCATGCGCCTTCGGCGAGGAACTCGCGCACCAGCGGGCAGAGGATGGCGATGATCTGCCGGGCCTCGTCGGCCGACAGGATCAGCGGCGGCACCAGGCGGATCACGCGGTCTGCCGTGACGCTGAGCATCAGCCCGGCACGCGCGGCGCGGCCCAGGAGGTCGCCGCAGGGCCGGTCGAGCTCGATGCCCAGCATCAGGCCCTGGCCGCGCACCTCGACCACGCCCTTCAGGCCGGCCAGCTCGCGCTGCAGGCCGTCCTTCAGCAGCACGCCCACGGTGGCGGCGTTCTCCATCACGCCGTCCTCGACCATGATGCGCAGCGTCTCGACGCCGGCGCGCATGGCCAGCGGGTTGCCGCCGAAGGTGGTGCCGTGGTTGCCGGGGCCGAGCACGTTCTTCGCCTTCGGGCCGACGACCACCGCGCCGATGGGCACGCCGGAGCCCAGGCCCTTGGCCAGCGGCATCACGTCGGGCCGGATGCCGGCCCACTGGTGGGCGAACCACTTGCCGGTGCGGCCGATGCCGCACTGCACCTCGTCCAGCATCAGCAGCCAGTCCTTCTGGTCGCACAGCTGGCGCAGGCCCTGCAGGTATTCCCAGCGGGTGGGGTGGATGCCGCCTTCACCCTGGATGGTTTCCAGGAACACGGCCACCACGTTCGGGTTCTCGCGGGCCACGCGCTCCACCGCTGCCAGGTCGTTCAGCGGTACGCGCACGAAGCCTTCGACCAGCGGGCCGAAGCCAGCCTGCACCTTGGGGTTGGCGGTGGCCGACAGCGTGGCGATCGAGCGGCCGTGGAAGGCGCCTTCGTAGACGATGATCTCGGGGCGCTCGATCCCCCGGTCATGGCCGTACTTGCGGGCGATCTTCAGCGCCGCCTCGTTGGCCTCCAGCCCGGTGCTGCAGAAGAAGGCCGCCTCCAGGCCCGACAGCTCGCACAGCTTGCTGGCCAGCGTCTCCTGCAGCGGCATCTCGTAGTAGTTGGAGCTGTGGATCAGCTTGCCGATCTGCTCCTGCAGCGCCGGCACCAGCTTGGGGTGGGCGTGGCCCAGCGTGTTGACGGCAATGCCGCCCAGCCCGTCCAGGTACTTGCGGCCTTCGGTGTCCCAGACCCAGCAGCCTCGGCCGTGGCTCAGCGCGATCGGCAGGCGGCCGTAGGTGTTCATCACATGCGGCATCGGCGGGACGAGGGCCTTGTCGGGAGCGTTCATCGGCATTCCTCAGGCAGCGGTGGACGATTCTAGGAAGAAGGGCGGGCCCCAAAGCAAAAGAGCCTGCAGTGCAGGCTCTTGATGCGGAGGGGACCGGGCGGTTCGCCGTGTCGGGCCCTGATCAGGCAGCCAGCGCCTTCAGCTTGGCAGACAGTCGGCTCTTGTGTCGCGCGGCCTTGTTCTTGTGGAACAGGCCCTTGTCGGCGATGGAATCGATGACGCTCTGCGCCGACTTGTACAGCTCGGTCGCCTTGGCCTTGTCGCCGGTCAGCACGGCCTTCTGCACGTTCTTGATGGCGGTGCGGAACTTCGAGCGCAGCGAGCTGTTGGCGGCGTTCAGCTTCACGTCCTGGCGCGCACGCTTGCGCCCCGAGGCGAGGCGGACGGTTTTCTTCTTGGCTTTGGACGAGGTGGCCATGCTTGGAACTCTGACGTGATGTGCAAAGCCGGCAAGTATAACACCTGCTGCGGCGCTGGCCAGTGGCGTCTGGAGGCGCCTGCCTATAATCCGCCGCCGCTGCAGCACAGGCCGCCCGCGCCCTGCCGTCGCGCCCCGCGATGAACCTGTTCAAGGCCGCCTCCACCGTCTCCCTGCTCACGCTGGCGTCCCGCGTCACCGGCCTGGTGCGCGAGCAGCTGATCGCCGCGGCCTTCGGCGCCAGTGCCGCCACCGACGCCTTCAACGTCGCCTTCCGCATCCCGAACCTGCTGCGCCGGCTGTTCGCCGAGGGCGCCTTCTCGCAGGCCTTCGTGCCGATCCTGGCGGCCGCGCGCGAGCGCGACGGTGACGAGGCCACCCGCCGGCTGATCGACGCGGTGGCCAGCGTGCTGGCCTGGGCGCTGCTGCTGACCTGCATCGTTGGCATGGCCGGCGCGCCGCTGCTGGTGTGGCTGATCGGCTCGGGCCTGGCCGAGTTCGACCTGGCCGCAACGATGACGCGCTGGATGTTCCCGTACATCGGCTTCATGTCGATGGTGGCGCTGTCGGCCGGCATCCTGAACACCTGGCGGCGCTTTGCCGTGCCGGCGGCCACGCCGGTGCTGCTGAACCTGGCCATGATCGCCGCCGCCTGGTGGGGCGGGCCGCTGTTCGCCCGCTGGGGGCTGAACCCGGTGCTGGCGCTGGCGGCGGGCGTGATGCTGGGCGGGCTGCTGCAGGCGGCGATCCAGATCCCGGCGCTGCGCGCCATCGGCTGCATGCCGCACTTCGCACTGACGCCCGGGAAGCTGCGCGCCGCCTGGCAGCACCCGGGCGTGGGCCTGGTGCTGCGGCGCATGGCACCGGCGCTGGTGGGCGTGTCGGTGGCGCAGATCTCCCTGCTGATCAACACGCAGATCGCTTCGCACGTGGGCGTGGGCGCGGTGTCCTGGCTGACCTATGCCGACCGGCTGATGGAGTTCCCGACCGCGCTGCTGGGCGTGGCGCTAGGCGTGGTGCTGCTGCCGCAGCTGTCGGCCGCGCAGGCCCGCGACGACCGGCAGTCCTACAGCGACATGCTGGACTGGGGCCTGCGCATGCTGGTGCTGCTGGCGCTGCCCTGCGCGGTGGCGCTGCTGGTCTTCCCGAAGGCGCTGGTGGCGGTGCTGTTCCACTACGGCCAGTTCCAGCCGCAGGACGTGACGCAGACCACCCGCGCGCTGATGGGCTACGGCGTGGGCCTGATGGGGCTGGTGGGCGTCAAGGTGCTGGCGCCGGGCTTCTATGCCCGACAGGACATCCGCACGCCGGTGCGCATCGCCATCGTGATGCTCTTCGCCACGCAGCTGATGAACGCGCTGTTCGTGCCGCAGCTGGGCCATGCCGGGCTGGCGCTGTCGATCGGCCTGGCGGCGCTGGTCAATGCCGGTTGGCTGTTGATGGGCCTGGTACGCGGCGGCCACTACCGGCCGCTTCCCGGCTGGGGGCTGTTCCTGCTGCGCGTGGGCCTGGCCTGCCTGGCGCTGGGCGCGCTGCTGGCCTGGGCCGCGCAGGCCATCGACTGGATCGGCCTGCAGGCGCAGTGGGGCCGGCGCGCAGGCTGGATGGCCGCGGTGCTGGGCGGCGCGGCGCTGCTGTACTTCTCGGTGCTGGGGCTGTGCGGGCTGCGGCCGGCGCACTTCCGCCGCCGGGCCTGACCGATACACTGCGCCCATGAGCGACACCCTGCGCTTCGAGGTGCCCACCGCGCTGCAGTACTTTGCCTCGCTGGTGGCCGAGGACGAAGGCTTCGCGCTGCTCGAGGCCGCCATTTCGGTGGCCCAGGACGAATACCCGCAGCTCGACCCGCAGGGCGTGCTGGCCCAGGTGGATGCGCTGGCCGAGCGGCTGAAGCGCCGCGTGCCGGCCGATGCGGTGGCGCTGCAGAAGCTGCGCTTCCTGAACCGCTATTTCTTCCAGGACCTGGGCTTCGCCGGCAACGTCAACGACTACTACGACCCGCGCAACAGCTACCTGCATGCGGTGCTGGACACGCGGCGCGGCATCCCGATCACGCTGGCGCTGCTGTACGGCGAGCTGGCCGCGCAGATCGGCCTGCAGGCGCGCGGTGTGTCCTTTCCCGGGCATTTCCTGGTCAAGCTGCGCGCCAGCCAGGGCGAGGTGGTGATCGACCCGCTTACCGGCCATTCGCTGTCGCGCGCCGAGCTGGAAGAACGGCTGATGCCCTACCGCCGCGCCCGCGGCCTGACCGGCGACTTCGAGATCCCGCTCGGCCTGTTCCTGCAGGCCGCGGCGCCGCGCGACGTGATCGCCCGGCTGCTGCGCAACCTGAAGGAGATCCACCGCAGCGCCGCCGACTGGCCGCGCCTGCTGGCGGTGTGCGAGCGGCTGGTGGTGCTGCTGCCGCAGGCCTGGGAAGAGCGCCGCGACCGCGGCCTGGCGCTGGCCGAGATGGGTCGCGACGAGGCCGCCGCGCTGGACCTGGCCGACTACCTGGAGCACATGCCCGAGGCCGAGGACGCCGCGCCGCTGCGCCAGCGGCTGCTGGGCCTGAGC
>JAFLDH010000068.1 GCA_017302505.1 Burkholderiales bacterium | reverse complement strand
GTCCACTTGTCCCACAGCAGCACCAGCGACATCGTGAAGACCACCCACAGCAGGGTGCGGCGCATATCCGTCATGAGAGCTTCTTCTCGTCGAGGAGGGGATCGCGCGGGCCCAGGCCCAGGCGCGTGAACAGTCGCGGCGGCTGCGCGGGGACCGGGTCACAGCCGCCGTCGCACCAGGGGTGGCAGCGCAGCAGCCGGCCGGCAGCCAGGCTCCCGCCCACCACGGCCCCATGCTGCTGCAGGGCCTGCAGCGCATAGGCCGAACAGGTGGGCTCGAAGCGGCAGGCATTGCCCAGCCAGGGCTTCAGAAAGAAGCGATAGGCACGCACCAGGCCGATCAGCACCCGCTGCGGCAAGCGCATCAGCCAGTCGACAGCGGCCTTCATCGGGCGCGCTGGAAAAGGCGTTCGAGTTCCGTCGTCGCGGTGGCGCGCAACGCGGCCGAATCGGCAGACGGAAAGCCGGCCTTCGGGAAGGGCTGGCGCAAACGCACCACCCACAACCCTGGCAACAAGGCCCCGGCATGGCGCTGCATGGTCTCGCGCACCTGGCGACGCAGCATGTTGCGCGTGACGGCGCGGGCCGCGTGCCGCTTCGGGATCACGCAGCCCAGCCAGTGGCCGGAAAGCAAGTTATCCACAGGCTTGTCAGGATTCGGTGCATCGCCTGTGCATAACTTTCTCGCGGCGGGCGCCAACGGGGCGCTGGGCCGCGCCTTCAGGTGATGCACGGCGAAGTGGGCACTCCGCGAACAGGGCGGCACGGCGAGCACGCGTTCGAAATCCGTCTTGCGCAGCAGGCGGCCGATCATCGGTCGGCGCCGCAGCCGGCCTTACAGACCCAGGCGCTTGCGGCCCTTGGCGCGGCGGGCGTTGATGACCGCGCGGCCGCCGCGGGTCTTCATGCGCACCAGGAAACCATGCGTGCGGGCGCGGCGGACTTTGGACGGCTGATAGGTGCGTTTCATGGGGCTTCTCGGTTGTGCCCTGGCGTGGCAAAAGGCGGCCGCGCGGTCGGGCTGGGTCGGATCGGGTGACGGGTTCCGCGGCGGCTTTAGGCCACCGGGTGCCAAGCTCGGTGCCAAGCTCTCGCGCCATGGCACCGCTGCGCATGAACCTCGGTGCGTGGCCCATGGTCGTTGGGTCTGCGATACAAACCCACCTGCCTGGCGCACCGGGAAACCCACTATTACAGCAAAAAAGCCCTTTCCGGTCAAACACTTGCACCGACAAACCGTGCTGTGCGGCGGTCTTGACGCAGATCGCGAAACTGTGGATAACCACGCCTCTGCCGGCTACCGGCAGCTAGAATCCGCGGCCTAAAACAAGAGTTTTCCACAATGACGCCCGATCTCTGGCAGCAAGTCTGCGAGCGCCTGGCCCAGCAGCTGCCCGAACACCAGTTCAACACCTGGATCCGCCCGCTGCCGGCAGCGGAACTGCAAGGCGACGGCAACGACACCATCGTTGCCAGCCTGCGGGTGCCCAACCGCTTCAAGCTCGACTGGATCCGGGCGCAGTACGCCGGCCATATCGAATCGCTGTTCAGCGAACTGGCCCACAAGCCGGTGCGGCTGGAACTCAGCCTGGCGGCGCCGCGCACCGCGGCGCTGCGCCAGGCCAACGGCGTCGACCATGTCCTGTCGAGGATCAACGTGCCGCTGCACGTGCCCGCGGCTGACGCCACCGAGCTGCGCGAGCGCCCGGCCGCGCCGGTGCTGGTCGCACCGCCTTCGGCCACGCGCCACAAGCTGAACCCGGCCCTCACCTTCGACACGCTGGTGGCTGGCCGGGCCAACCAGATGGCCCGTACGGCCGCGCTGCACGTGGCCGGCGCGCCGGGGCAGACGTACAACCCGCTGTTCATCTATGGTGGCGTGGGCCTGGGCAAGACGCACCTGGTGCATGCCGTGGGCAACGCACTGCTTAAGGACAAGCCCGACGCCCGGGTGCTGTACCTGCATGCCGAACAGTTCATCAGCGACGTGGTCAAGAACTACCAGCGCAAGACCTTTGACGAGCTGAAGGCCAAGTACCACAACCTGGACCTGCTGCTGATCGACGACGTGCAGTTCTTCGCCGGCAAGGAGCGCACCCAGGAGGAGTTCTTCAACGCCTTCGAGGCGCTGCTGGCGAAGAACGCGCACATCATCATGACCAGCGACACCTACCCCAAGGGGCTGGCCGACATCGACGAGCGGCTGACCAGCCGCTTCGACGCCGGGCTGACGGTGGCCATCGAGCCGCCCGAGCTGGAGATGCGCGTGGCCATCCTGATCCGCAAGGCCGAAGCCGAAGGCGCCGCCATGCCCGAGGAGGTGGCCTTCTTCGTGGCCAAGAACGTGCGCGCCAACGTGCGCGAGCTGGAAGGCGCGCTGCGCAAGGTGCTGGCCTACAGCCGCTTCAGCCAGAAGGAAATCAGCATCGGCCTGGCGCGCGAGGCGCTGAAGGACCTGCTGTCCATCCAGAACCGGCAGATCTCTGTCGAGAACATCCAGAAGACGGTGGCCGACTTCTACAAGATCCGAACCGCCGACATGTACAGCAAGAAGCGCCCGGCCAGCATCGCCCGGCCGCGGCAGATTGCGATGTACCTGGCCAAGGAGCTGACGCAGAAGAGCCTGCCCGAGATCGGCGAGCTGTTCGGCGGCCGCGACCACACCACCGTGCTGCACGCGGTGCGCAAGATCTCGGCCGAACGCGGCAAGAACAGCGAGCTGAACCAGCAGCTGCACGTGCTGGAACAGACGCTGAAGGGGTAGCCGGCGGCGCACCTGTCAAGGCACAACACTGGGGACAACTTCCAGGCAACTGCACAGTCATCCACAGGGCGGCGCCGGCGCCAAGAGTTGTTGTCGGTGGCTCCCGCGGCGCCCCCCAGGGCTGCACACAGGGTTGATCAGCTTCTAAGCCGTTGTGGGAAAAGGCGAAAATAGCGTTCTCCACAGGGCGTGCCGCCACCTACTACGACCACCAGGCTTAAAGAGAACGACATGATTGTCTTGAAGGCAGCGCAGGAAAAAATCCTCGGGGCATTGCAGGCCGTCAGCGGCATCGTCGAACGACGCCACACGCTGCCCATTCTGGCCAACGTGCTGCTGCGCAAGAACGGCAAGCGCATCGAGCTGACCACCAGCGACCTGGAGATCCAGGTGCGCACCGCCGACGAGATGGGCGGCGACGAGGCCAGCTTCAACACCACGGTGGGCGCGCGCAAGCTGATCGACATCCTGCGCTCGCTGCCGGCCGACCAGCTGGTGACGCTGAGCGCCACGCAGAACAAGCTGACGCTGCAGGCCGGCAAGAGCCGCTTCACGCTGCAGACGCTGCCGGCCGAGGACTTCCCGCTGGTGAACGAGGCGGTCGATTTCGGCCCGGCCTTCTCGGTGCCGCAGAAGGTGCTGCGCGGGCTGATCAACCAGGTGCACTTCGCGATGGCGGTGCACGACATCCGCTACTACCTGAACGGCATCCTGTTCATCGCCGAAGGCAAGCAGCTGACGTTGGTGGCCACCGACGGCCACCGCCTGGCGCTGGCGCAGTCCACGCTGGACAACGAGGTGCCCAAGCAGGAGGTGATCCTGCCGCGCAAGACCGTGCTCGAGCTGCAGCGCCTGCTGCGCGACGAGGACACCGCCATCGAGATGCAGTTCGCCGGCAACCAGGCGCGCTTCAGCTTCAGCGGCATGGAGTTCGTGACCAAGCTGGTGGAAGGCAAGTTCCCCGACTACAACCGCGTGATCCCGAAGAACCACAAGAACGCGGTGGTGCTGGGCCGCGTGCCGCTGCTGAGCAGCCTGCAGCGCGCCGCCATCCTGACCAGCGAGAAGTTCAAGGGCGTGCGCATCAACCTGGAGCCGGGCAGCCTGCGCATCGCCTCCAGCAATGCCGAGCAGGAAGAGGCCAAGGAAGAGCTCGAGGTCGACTACAACGGCGACAACATCGAGATCGGCTTCAACGTCACCTACCTGATGGACGCGCTGGCCAACATGGCCAGCGAGATGGTCAAGCTGGAGCTGCAGGACACGGCGGCCAGCGCGCTGTTCACCATGCCCGGCGAGCCCGGCTTCAAGTACGTGGTGATGCCGATGAGGATCTAGGCCGCCATGCGGCCTAGACCCGCATCGGCATCGATGCCCAAACATTGGGCACCCCCCAGCCCCCCGCCAAGCGGGGGGCTCCTGTCAGACAGACGAGGTGGCCGCTGACGCGGCCTTCAAGCCATGAGTGATCCCGTGAACCAAGCCGACGAAGACGCCCGCAAGGCCAAGCGCGATGACGCTGCGGCCCGCAGCGAAGCCTATGGCGAGGGCAGCATCCAGATCCTGGAAGGCCTGGAGGCGGTGCGCAAGCGCCCCGGCATGTACATCGGCGACACCAGTGACGGCACCGGGCTGCACCACCTGGTGTTCGAGGTGGTGGACAACTCCATCGACGAGAGCCTGGCCGGGCATTGCGACGACATCGTCGTCACCATCCACAGCGACAACAGCATCAGCGTCGTCGACAACGGCCGCGGCATCCCCACCGGCGTGAAGATGGACGACAAGCACGAGCCCAAGCGCAGCGCCGCCGAGATCGCGCTGACCGAGCTGCACGCCGGCGGCAAGTTCAACCAGAACAGCTACAAGGTGTCGGGCGGCCTGCACGGCGTGGGCGTGAGCTGCGTCAACGGCCTGAGCAAGTGGCTGCGGCTGACGGTGCGCCGCGACGGCAAGGCGCATTACATGGAGTTCAAGCAGGGCGTGCCGCAGGAGCGCCTGGTGGAGCAGCGCGACGGCTTCGAGGTGAGCCCGATGAAGATCATCGGCGACACCGAGAAGCGCGGCACCGAGGTGCACTTCCTGCCCGACCTGGAAATCTTCAGCAACATCGACTTCCACTACGACGTGCTGGCCAAGCGGCTGCGCGAGCTGAGCTTCCTGAACAACGGCGTGCGCATCCGCCTGGTGGACGAGCGCAACAACAAGAGCGACGACTTCGCCTTTGCCGGCGGGGTGAAGGGCTTTGTCGAGTTCATCAACACCGGCAAGCGCACGCTGCACCCGAACATCTTCCACACCGTGGGCGAGAAGGGCAGCGAGCAGGGCACCACCATCGGCGTGGAAGTGGCCATGCAGTGGAACGACGGCTATAGCGAGAGCGTGCTGTGCTTCACCAACAACATCCCGCAGCGCGACGGCGGCACCCACCTGACCGGCCTGCGCGCGGCGATGACGCGGGTGATCAACAAGTACATCGAGGACAACGAGCTGGCCAAGAAGGCCAAGGTGGAAGTCTCCGGCGACGACATGCGCGAAGGCCTGTGCTGCGTGCTGAGCGTGAAGGTGCCCGAGCCCAAGTTCAGCAGCCAGACCAAGGACAAGCTGGTCAGCAGCGAAGTCCGCGGCCCGGTGGAAGACGTGGTGAGCCGCGCACTGACCGACTACCTGCTGGAGAACCCGGCAGACGCCAAGATCATCTGCGGCAAGATCGTCGAGGCCGCGCGCGCCCGCGAGGCCGCGCGCAAGGCCCGCGAGATGACGCGCCGCAAGGGCGTGCTGGACGGCATGGGCCTGCCCGGCAAGCTGGCCGACTGCCAGGAGAAGGACCCCGCTCTGTGCGAGATCTACATCGTGGAGGGCGACAGCGCCGGCGGCAGCGCTAAGCAGGGGCGTGACCGCAAGTTCCAGGCGATCCTGCCGCTGCGCGGCAAGATCCTCAACGTGGAGAAGGCGCGCTACGAGAAGCTGCTGACCAGCAACGAGATCCTGACGCTGATCACCGCCCTGGGCACCGGCATCGGCAAGGGCATGGGTGGCGACGACTTCAACATCGACAAGCTGCGCTACCACCGCATCATCATCATGACCGATGCCGACGTGGACGGTGCGCACATCCGCACGCTGCTGCTGACCTTCCTGTTCCGGCAGATGCCCGAGCTGGTGGAACGCGGCCATGTCTACATCGCGCAGCCGCCGCTGTACAAGGTGAAGCACGGCAAGGCCGAGCAGTACCTGAAGGACGGCACCGAGCTGGACGCCTACCTGCTGAAGGTGGCGCTGGACGGCGCCAGCGTCGAACCCGGCGCCGGCAAGCCGGCCATCAGCGGCAGCGCGCTGGAAGAGCTGGCGCGGCAGTACCTGGTGGCCAACAGCGTGAGCGAGCGGCTGAGCAACTGGATGGACGTGGAGGCGCTTAGGTCAATAGCCGACGGCCTGAAGCTGGACCTGGACAGCGCCGCCGCGGCCGAGGCCAGCGCGTTGGCGCTGCAGCAGGCGCTTCACGACGCCGAGGTGGCGGCCGAGTTCGACGTGCGTACCGACAAGCACCTGCTGCGCATCAGCCGCCGGCACCACGGCAATATCAAGAGTAGCGTGATCACGCAGGACTTCGTGCACGGCGCCGACTACGAGGCGCTGGCCAAGGCCGGCGTCACCTTCAACGGCCTGCTGGGCAGCGACGCCATCGTCAAGCGCGGCGAGGGCGAGCGGCAGAAGGAGCAGAAGGTGAGCGACTTCCGCGCCGCGATGGCCTGGCTGATGGGCCAGGCCGAGCACGTGGTGAGCCGCCAGCGCTACAAGGGCCTGGGCGAGATGAACCCTGGCCAGCTGTGGGAAACGACGATGGACCCCGAGGTGCGCCGCCTGCTGCGCGTGCAGATCGACGACGCCATCGAGGCCGACCGGGTGTTCACGATGCTGATGGGCGACGAGGTGGAGCCGCGGCGGGATTTCATCGAGACCAACGCGCTGCGGGCGGGCAATATCGACGTGTAGGCTTTTTCGCGGAGGCCACCATAATCCCGTTTATGGACGCCTCTGCCGACCACTCGTTGTAGCCAAATGCTGGGAGGTGAGCCTGTGCCCCCTGGCCGCGAAAAGCGTGCGCGCGATCTCATCGACCAGCTTCTTCAGCGTGCCGGCTGGGCTGTGCAGGACGTGAGCGCAGCGGACCTGGCCGCCACGCGCGGCGTGGCGATCCGCGAGTTCCCCCTGCTGCCCGGCCACGGCTTTGCCGACTATCTGCTGTACGTGGACGGCAAGGCCTGCGGCGTGATCGAGGCCAAGAAGCAGGGCGCCACGCTCACTGGCGTGGAGGCGCAGTCCGCCCGCTACGCGCAGGGCCTGCCGCCCGCACTGCCGGCCTGGCGTCGGCCGCTGCCCTTCGTGTACGAAAGCACCGGCATCGAGACCCACTTCACCCAGGGGTTGGACCCGGTGCCGCGGGCGCGTGCCGTATTCGCCTTCCACCGGCCGGAGACGCTGGCCGACTGGCTGACGCAGGCCAGCGCCGACCCGCCGGGCGCACCGGCCACGGTGCTGACCACCGATGCCCAACCGCCGCCGGCCGAGGCTCAGCAGCCGGCCGGCGGCACCATGCTCGCCCGCCTGCGGGCCATGCCGCCGCTCGTCACGGAATGGGGCGACTTCAAGCTCTGGCCGGCGCAGATTACCGCCATCCGCAACCTGGAAAAGAGCCTGGCTGCCAACAAGCCGCGCGCGCTGATCCAGATGGCCACCGGCAGCGGAAAGACCTTCACAGCCATCAGCTTCATCTACCGGCTGATCAAGTTCGGCGGTGCGCGGCGCGTACTGTTCCTGGTGGACCGCGGCAACCTGGGCCGGCAGACCAAGAAGGAGTTCGACCAGTACGTCTCGCCCGTCAACAACTACAAGTTCGGCGAGGAGTACATCGTCCAGCACCTCACGAGCAACCAACTCGACCGATCAGCGCGCGTGTGCATCAGCACCATCCAGCGCATGTTCAGCATGCTCAAGGGCCGCGAGCTGCCGGACGAGGCGGACGAGGAATCTACCGACCGTGTCGAACGCCTGTTCGACAAGGAGCCGGAACCCATCGACTACAACCCCGCGTTCCCGATCGAGACCTTCGACATCATCGTCACCGACGAGGCGCACCGCAGCATCTACAACCTGTGGCGCCAGGTGCTGGAGTACTTCGACGCGCACCTGATCGGCCTGACCGCCACGCCCAACAAGCAGACCTTCGGCTTCTTCAACCAGAACCTGGTGATGGAGTACGGCCACGCGCAGGCGGTGGCCGATGGCGTGAACGTCAACTACGACGTCTACCGCGTCAAGACCGAGGTCACCGAGGCCGGCGGCAAGGTGGAGGCCGGCTACTGGCTGCAGGTGCTGGACAAACCCACCCGCGCCCGGCGCGACTGGCAGCTGGACGACGACTTCGAGTACGCGCCCGAAGAGCTGGACCGCAGCGTGCAGACGCCCGACCAGATACGCAAGCTGGTGCAGACGCTGCGCGACCGCTGGCAGAGCGACCTGTTCCCGCAGCGGCAGGAGCTGCCCAAGACCCTGGTCTTCGCCAAGGACGACAACCACGCCGAGGCGATCGTCGGCATCCTGCGCGAGGAGTTTGGCCGCGGCAACGAGTTTGCGCAGAAGATCACCTACCGCACCACGGGCAGCAAGCCCGAGGAGCTGATCAAGGCCTTCCGCACCAGCTACTACCCGCGCATCGCCGTCACGGTGGACATGATCGCCACCGGCACCGACATCAAGCCGGTGGAGATCGTCGTCTTCATGCGCAGCGTGAAGAGCCGCAGCTTCTTCGAGCAGATGAAGGGCCGGGGCGTGCGCGTGATCAAGGACGACGACCTGCGCGGCGTGAACCCCGGCGAGCACGTGCACAAGGATCACTTCGTCATCGTCGACTGTGTGGGCGTGTGCGAGCGCGACAAGACCGACAGCCGCCCGATGGACCAGAAGAAGAGCGTGCCGCTGGACGCGCTGCTGCAGGCCGTGAGCCTGGGCAACGTGGAGCCCGAGGTGCTCTCCAGCGTGGCCGTGCGCCTGGCGCGGCTGGACGCCCAGCTCAGCGACGCCGAGCGCGCCAAGGTGGTAGCGCAAGCCGGCGGTCTGGGGCTGAAGGAACTCTCGCGCGGCATCGTTCAGGCGCTGGACCCGCGCGAGGACAGATCGCCGCAGGAGGCCGAGGCCGCGCTGCGCCAGGCTGTCAAGCCGCTGTCCAACCCCGCGCTGCGCACGCTGATCCTGACGCTGAAGCAGCAGAAGGAACTGGTGATCGACACCGTCACCCAAGACCGCGTACTCGAAGCCGGTTTCTCCGAGGCCGCGCGCGAGCGTGCGCAGGGCATCGTGCAGAGCTTCGAAGCTTTCATCGCCCAGCACCGCGACGAGATCACCGCGCTGCAGATCCTCTATAGCCGCCCGACCAGGGCGCCGCTGAAGTTCGACGACCTGAAGGCGCTGGCCGACAAGCTGCAGGCCCCTCCGAACCTGTGGACCGAAAGCCAGCTCTGGCAGGCCTACGCCGCGCTGGACCAGAGCAAGGTCAAGGGCGCGAGCCGCCGCCGCCTCCTGACCGACCTGGTCTCCCTGGTGCGCTACGCGATGCACCAGGAGAACGAGCTGGTGCCCTACCCCGAGCGCGTGGCCGCCAACTTCAAGGCGTGGATGGCGCAGCAGCAGACGGCGGGTAAGGGCTTCAGCGACGAGCAGCGCTGGTGGCTGGAGAAGATGGCCGAGCACATCGCCAGCAACCTGGGCATCGAGGCCGAAGACTTCGGCTACGCACCGTTCGACCAGCGCGGCGGGCTGGGCAGGGTGCATCAGCTCTTCGGGGCGGAGTTGCCGAAGGTGATCGATGAGTTGAATCGGGAGTTGGTGGCGTGATGGACGCTGCGGCTGTCGGCATCGAGGTCGCTCGCAACGCAGTTGGAGTGCTGAAGGATATTTCGGAGAACTACTTCACCTACACACCCTTCGGTCCGGCAGGCGTGGCTGTTCAAGTGCCGAGATTCAACTATCACGCAGCGATCTTCTCAACCAGCGGCTACACCTCTGGCGCACAGCGATTCGCTATCGCACATCAGATCTTCTTGATTCAGTACGAGAGGGTCCCACTCTTGGAGCCAGTCGTTAATGGCCTACTTGCGCTCCAAGACGAGCACGTCGGTGGGATGGGTGGCAACGAGGTGGAGATCTCTTCACGCCTGCGGAGTGATGTCCGGCGAATGCTTAAGGACGGTGAGAACGTAGTTCAGCGCGCGGACAGCGCACTCAGCCCGCGAGGATTCGAACACGTTCGGGAGAACGTCGTTGGGCCGCTCCTGAGGATTGAGGGCTCGTACTTCGGGATGCTTCAAGGCCGATGGCCAATGCATCTGCTTTCTCGAAGGCCGCTGCCGGAAGCCGCCTTTCTGGGGCGTGACGAGGTGCCTTGCCGTGTGTACGGCCGCGAGTCAGATCGGTGGTCGTTTGCGCCAGTTGGAGTACACGAGGGCGATCCCTCTTGGTTCCGGCTCGAGTTTGACATCCCGGCGGAGGTCGTGGGGTTCGTTCGCGAAGCACGCAGCGATCCGTTTGCGCTCGCGGCCGTGAAGCAGGAGAACTTCTCGTATCTCGACTTGGCTGGGCGTATAGGTGAAATTCAGCGGCAAGTGAGACTCCGGCTGGATGAGGACTGGCTTGGGGCCTACCTCGAGCGAATTCTTGGACGACAGAGCTAAGGATGAGCCCCAACACCCTCGTCCAGAAGCTCTGGAACTATTGCAACGTCCTGCGCGATGACGGCATGAGCTATGGCGACTATGTCGAGCAGCTCACTTACCTGCTGTTTCTCAAGATGGCGGACGAGCGCAGCCGCCCGTCCTACGACCAGCCTAGCCCCATCCCCGCGCCCTATGCCTGGCCCGCGCTGCTTGCGAAGGACGGCGATGCGCTGTTCGACCACTACCGCCACACGCTGGAAGAGCTGAGCAAGCAGCCGGGCACGCTGGCGCTGATTTTCGGCAAGGCGCAGAACAAGTTCCAGGACCCGGCCAAGCTGCGGCGCGTGATCGTCGACTTGATCGACGCGGAGAACTGGTCGGCGATGGGCGCCGACGTCAAGGGCGACGCCTACGAGGGCCTGCTGGAAAAGAACGCGCAGGACACGAAAAGCGGCGCCGGCCAGTACTTCACGCCGCGCGCGCTGATCCAGGCGATGGTGGACTGCATCGCGCCCAGGCCCGGCGAGCTGATCTGCGACCCAGCCTGCGGCACCGGCGGCTTTCTCTTCACCGCGCACCAATACCTCACGCAGCACAGCCCCAACCTCACCCGCGACGAGAAGCGCCACCTGAAGGAAGGCGCCTTCCGCGGCTGGGAGCTGGTGCAGGCCACCGCGCGCGTGTGCGCGATGAACCTGTTGCTGCACGGCATCGGCTCGGAAAAGAGCGTGCCTGTCAGGGTGGCCGACGCGCTGGCGGCCGACCCCGGCGAGCGCTTTGACGTGGTGCTGGCCAACCCGCCATTCGGCAAGAAGAGCAGCACGATGATCGTCGGCGAGGATGGCAAGACCTCCACTGAGAAGGACATCGTCGAGCGCGACGACTTCTGGGCCACCACCAGCAACAAGCAGCTCAACTTCGTGCAGCACATCAAGACGCTGCTGAAGGCCCACGGCCGCGCCGCCGTGGTGGTGCCCGACAACGTGCTGTTCGAAGGCGGCGCCGGCGAGACCATCCGCCGCAAGCTGATGCACGAGTGCGACGTGCACACCCTGCTGCGCCTGCCCACGGGCCTGTTCTACGCGCAGGGCGTGAAGGCCAACGTGATCTTCTTCGACAAGAAGCCGGCCAGCGAGACGCCGTGGACAAAGAAGCTCTGGATCTACGACCTGCGCACCAACAAGCACTTCACGCTGAAGACCAACCCGCTGAAGCGCGCGGACCTGGACGAGTTCGTGGCGCTGTACCACCCGGCCAACCGGCACCAGCGGCAGGCAACGTGGAGTGCCGAGAAGCCGGATGGGCGTTGGCGCGTCTACGAATACGACGAGCTGGTGGCGCGTGACAAGGCCAGCCTGGACATCTTCTGGCTCAAGGACGAGTCGCTCGCCGACTCCGACAACCTGCCGCCGCCCGAAGTGATCGCGCAGGAGATCGTGGATGACCTGGAGGCGGCGCTGGAGCAGTTCAGGTTGATTGCGGTGGATCTGGCCGGGCCCGGCAGCGCGGCTGGCACAGCCTAGGGCGGCCGCTTGGTGCGCATCATTGGCTTGGACGCTGCGGCCGACCTGGGCAACTTCGGCTGGGCGGCATGCAGGTACGAAGCCGGTGTGCTCTTTCTCGATGACTCGGGTGTGCTGGTCGACGACGCGGGCCTGGACGCCATGGCGGGCCGGTGTGCTGACGAGGTGGTGCGCACGCTGATTGCCATTGACGCCCCGCTGGGCTGGCCTGCGCCGATGGTGCGTGTGCTGGGGCAACACCGGGCCGGCGGCCCGCTTGCCGCAGGCCCCAATGACATGTTCCGTCGCCAGACCGACAAGTGGGTCAAACGGGTCATCGGCAAACAGGCGCTGGATGTCGGTGCCGACAAGATCGCGCGTGCCGCATGGCAGGCGCTGAACGTACTGAACCAACTGCGGGCGCATAGCGGGCAACCCATTCCCTTGGCATGGCAGGCCGACTTTGCCCCCCGTGTGGCAGCCATTGAGGTGTATCCCGCTGCCACACTGCTTGCCAGCGGCCTGCCGCCAACCAATTACAAGAAACCTGAAGAGGGTCGCGCCGCGCGCCGGGCCTTGTGCCTTGGGTTGGCCGATCGGGCGCCGTGGTTGTTGGACTTGATTGACGCGCAGGTGGATATCTTCGATGCAGGACTGTGCGCCATCGCCGGGGCAGACTTTCTGGATGGCCTGGCTTGCCCGCCGGAGGATCCGGCCCTCGCTGAATGTGAGGGATGGATCTGGGTCAGGGCACCGCTGCCGCGAATTGGGTAAACGACGAATGCGATTGGAGATGGATGTCGATGAGCGCTAAACCGATGTGGATGGTCCGTGCGGGAGAAGGCGGCGTGCATGTGGATGAGTTCCGGGCCGGGTCTTTTGTTGCCATCGGCTGGATCGAGATGGGCGACATGTCGGCCTTGACGACGCGCGAGCAGTTCACCAAGGCGGTGGAGAAGTCCTACCCTGGTTCGCGAAAGATGCAGGTTGCAACGTCCGCGGGGCAGGCGTTTCGATTCGTGCGGGAGATGCAGCTTGGCGACCGCGTGCTGACCTATGACCCCAGCAAGCGCGAGTACCTGCTTGGCACGATCACGGGCGACTACGCCTACAAACCCAGGAAGGACTCCACCTATCCGCAGGTGCGCAATGTCAAGTGGGTCGGAGTCGTTGCGCGTGACGGCTTGTCCGTTGCCACGCGCAATAGCTTGGGTGCTATCGCGACGCTGTTCATGGTGCCGGCTGAAGCGGCAGACGAGATCGAAAAGCTGGCCAGTGGCCGTGCGGTGGCGCCGCCGGCGGCCGCCGCGGCAGTGGAAGAAGAGACCCAGGTCGACCTGATCTACAAGGACATCCAGAGCAAGGCCTTCGAGTTCATCAAGGACAAGATCAGCCAGCTCGATTGGGAAGACATGCAGGAGCTGGTGGCCGGCTTGCTGCGCGCCATGGGCTACAAGACCCGCATCTCGCCCAGCGGCCCCGACCGGGGCAAGGACATCGTCGCCTCGCCAGACGGCTTTGGCTTCGAAAGCCCGCGCATCGTGGTGGAGGTCAAGCACCGCGCGGGCAGCGCCATGGGTAGCCAGGAAGTACGCAGCTTCCTCGGCGGCCGGCACAAGGACGACAAGGGCCTGTACGTCAGCACGGGTGGGTTTTCAAAGGACGCACGCTACGAGGCGGAGCGCGCGAGCATTCCTCTCACGTTGATGGATCTGGACGATCTGGTGCGCGCGATCCTTGAGCACTACGAGCGGATGGACGCGGATTCGCAGCGGCTGGTATCGCTGCGCAAGATCTACTGGCCTGCTTGAAGTCTGCTGCGCGCATAGGCTAGCGTCGACAGTGCGGTGTCGCGCGTCAGGCCTCACACTGCTAGAGTAAGGATCCCTTACTTCAAGGCGGTGCCATGCTCGCCAAACTCACCTCCAAGAACCAGCTCACGCTGCCCAAGAGCGCAGTGGATTCGGTGGGCGCCACTGAGTACTTCGATGTCGAGGTGCGCGCCGGGCAGATCGTGCTGACGCCGGTGCGTATTCAGCGTGGCGATGCGGTGCGCGCCAAGCTGGCGGCGCTGGGCCTGGGCGATGCGGATGTGTCGGACGCCGTGCGCTGGGCGCGCGGTGGCCCAAAAGGGGCCGTGGCGGCTGAGCCGCCGGCAACCTATACCGCGGCTGGCCCGCGCGGCAGCAGGCTGGCGGCCCGCAAGAAGGCCCCGCGCACCCGCTGACGATGGCGCCGCCCCGGGTGGTGTTGGACACCCACATGGTGTTGTCCGCGCTGCTGTTCGGCGGCGGGCCGGCGGCGCGCGTGCGGGTGGGCTGGCAGTCCGGCCGCTTCGTGCCGCTGGCCAGCAAGGCCACCGCGCAGGAGCTGCTGCGTGTGTTGGGCTATCCCAAGTTCAAGCTGTCCGCGGCTGAGCAGGAAGAACTGCTGGCCGACCTGATGCCCTGGGTGGAGGTGGTGCGCGTGCCCGATCCGCCGCCGGCCGTGCCGGCCTGCCGCGACCCCTTCGATCTGCCCTTTCTGCACTTGGTCGTCGCCGGCAAGGCACGCGCCCTGGTGTCCGGCGACCGCGACTTGCTGGCGCTGGCCGGCGCGCCCGGGCTGTGCCCGGTGCTGGGCGTCGAGGCCTTTTGCCGGCAACTCCTGGGCGACTGAACGAGACGACACGGTCAATCAAGATAAGGACTGTTGCCTTGTTGAACTCCATCAGACAAAATGCGTTTGTCTTGTTTTCTTAGCGCGCTGAGGTGTTGCAAGTCTCCGACCAGGAAATCGACATCCGCCTGCGCGAAGAGAACCCTTGGTGGGTGGCTGGCGCGGGCATAGAGCGGGACTACGCCGAGTTCCCCCGCCGCGCGTACCTGTCGCCCTTTGCCCGCCTGGTGCGCCAGGCTGCGCCGCAGCGCGCCGTGCTGCTGCTGGGTCCGCGCCGGGTGGGCAAGACGATCATGGTCTTCCACGCCATTGACGCGCTGCTGCGCGACGGCGTGGCCGGGCGCGACATCCTCTATGTGTCGCTCGAAACCCCGACCTATTTCGGCCAGGGGCTGGACGGCCTGGTGCGGCGTTTCCAGCGCGCATTCGAGCGCCCGCCGGGCACGCCGCTTTACGTCTTCTTCGACGAGATCCAATACCTCAAGGGTTGGGAGGTTCATCTCAAGTCGTTGGTGGACACGCAGCGCGGCTGCCGCTTCGTGGCCACCGGCTCGGCCGCCGCGGCGCTCAAGCACAAGAGCGCTGAGAGCGGCGCCGGGCGCTTCACCGAGTTCGTGCTGCCGCCACTGACCTTTTTCGAGTACCTGCGCTTTACCGGCGCCGAGGACGGCCTGGTCGGCGCGGATGACGACAGCGACGAAGCCTCGCGCTTCCGGGCCCTGGACATCGCGGGCCTCAACGAGGCTTTCATCAACTACCTGAACTTCGGCGGCTATCCCGAGGCCGTGTTCTCCGAGGCGGTGCGCCGCAACCCGCGTCGCTATATCAAGAACGACATCATCGACAAGGTGCTGCTGCGCGATCTGCCCAGCCTGTATGGCATTGCCGACGTGCAGGAGTTGAACTCGCTGTTCAATACGGTGGCCTACAACTCGGCGGAGGAAATCAGCCTGGAAGGGCTGGCCCAGTCCAGCGGTGTCAGCAAGCCGACGCTGGCCAAGTACCTCGACTACCTGGAGGCGGCATTCCTCATCAAGCGCATCCGCCGCGTTGACGAAAACGCCGCTCGCTTCCGCAAGGCGATGACCTTCAAGGTGTACCTGACGAACTCGACGATGCGGGCGGCACTGTTCGCGCCGCTGACGGCGGACCACCCGGCCATCGGGCATTTGGTGGAAACGGCGGTGTTCAGCCAGTGGCTGCACAACGACGCCTACATCGAGTCGCTGCATTACGCGCGCTGGAAGAAGGGCGAGGTCGACCTCGTCAGTCTCGACGCCAGGCAGAAGCCCCGCTTTGCCGTGGAGGTGAAGTGGTCCGATCGGCCCTGGGACGACCCGCGCGAGGTCAAAGGCCTGCTGGAGTTCGCGCGCCTGCACAAGCTCGGCCGCATGCCGCTGGTGACCACGCGGACGGCCAGGGGCGTGAAGACGGTCGACGGCATCGAAGTCGAGTTCGCTCCGACGAGCCTGCACTGCTACACCGTGGGCCGCAATACGCTGGAGCGATCGCGGTAAGGGCCTAGCCTGTGGATCGCCAGGCACGGCAATCGTTCGCAGCGCAAACGCGCCACGCTGACCTACGATCCCATCTGTGGCGATCTTTCCCCAAGGCCTCACCAACGTCGACCAACGCTGCAATGCGGGCGAGCGGCGGGTACTGCACCAGCTGAAGCGCTGTCTCGAAGACGATTACTTGGTCTGGCACAACGTGCCGGTGGGTCCGCGCGCGCGGCAGCCTGATTTCGTGGTCCTCAGCCCGCGCCAGGGCATCCTGCTGCTGGAGGTGAAGGATTGGCGGCGCACCACGCTGGCCGCGGCCAATCGGGACAAGGTGGAACTGCTCACCCCGCGGGGTCGGGTTACCGAGGCCAACCCGCTGCGGCAGGCGCGCGACTATGCCCTGGAGCTGGTGGAGCTGATGCAGCGCGACCCGGCGCTGGTCCATGCCCACGGAGCCTTCCGCGGCAAGCTGCTGTTTCCCTATGGCTGGGGCGTGGTGTTCTCGCGTATCACCCAGGCCGAGGTGGAGGGCAGCGACTTCGCCGAGGTGTTTGCGCCGCACCAGGTGCTGATGCGCGACGACCTGGTCGAGACGATTGACCCGGGCGTGTTCCAGAAGCGGCTGTGGGGCCTGTTCACCGTGGCCTACCCGCACACGCTGACACTGCCGCAGCGCGACCGCATCCGATGGCACCTGTTCCCCGAGCTGCGCGTGCAGCAGCAGGGGGCGCTGGACTTTGGCAACGATGCCGCTGCCGCCCCGGCCTTGCCCGACCTGCTCCAGGTGATGGATCTGCAGCAGGAGCAGATCGCCCGCACGCTGGGCGAGGGCCACCGTGTCATCCATGGGGCCGCCGGGTCGGGCAAGACGATGATCCTGATCTTTCGCGCGCAGTACCTGGCGGCCGCGGCGCAACCTGACCAGCCGGTGCTGGTGCTGTGCTTCAACCGCACACTGGCCGATCGCATGGCCGCGCAATTGCGGCAGCGCGGCGTGGACGAGCGGGTGCAGGTGCGCACTTTTCACGCCTGGTGCAACGACGTGGTCAACAGTTACCAACTGGCCATGCCACCCACGGCGGACATGAACGAGCGCTACCGCGTGATAGTGGGCACGGTGGAACGTGCGCTGCAGACCGGCTTTGTGCCCGGCGGCCAATACACCGCGCTGCTGGTGGACGAGGCGCACGACTTCGAGGACGCCTGGCTGCGCATGGCGGTGCAGCTGGTGAACCCGGCCACCAACAGCCTGCTGGTGCTGTACGACGACGCGCAGTCCATCTACCAGAAGAAGCGGCGCAAGTTCAACTTCGCCAGCGTGGGCATCGAGGCGCGCGGCCGCACCAGCATCCTGAAAATGAACTACCGCAACACGGCCGAGGTGCTGGCCCTGGCGATGCATTGCGCGCAAAGCCTGCTGCAGGGCGCCGGCGAAAGCCGCGACGAGGACGAGATTCCGCTGGTGCAGCCGGCCAGTGCCGGGCGGCGCGGCTCGCTGCCGGTGTTGCTGCAGGCACGGGATGAGCGCGAGGAAGCCGAGCTGATTGCCGAGCGCATCGAGGCCGCCCGCGCGGCGGGGATGCCGCTGGGCGATATCGCGGTGCTGTGCCGGGCCAAGTACCTGATGCGGCCCATCGAGCAGGCCTTGGCGCGCCGCCGGCTGCAGGTGCAGTCGATGAACTCGCAGGCCTTCAGGCGCTTCGACTGGCGTCAGCCCAGCGTGCGGCTGCTGACGATGCACAGCGCCAAGGGCCTGGAGTTCCCGCTGGTGTTCGTCGCCGGACTTCAGGCGCTGCCGATGCGCGACGAGACGCTGGAAGACGCGGCGCGGCTGCTCTACGTGGCGATGACGCGCGCCACGCACGAGCTGGTGCTGGCCGCGCACGGCACCTCGCCGATCGTTGAGCGGGTGAAGGTGTCGCTGTCGGACGTAGCGCGGCGCTTTGCCGCAGCCGCCGACGCTGCCTGACCGAGGCAGCGGTCAAGCTGCCTGCCTGAACGCCATCAATGCCTGGTTGCGCAGCGTGCGCAGCAGCGCCAGCTCCTTTTCGCTCAGTCGGATGCCGCCCTGGCGCGGCATGTCCGCATAGATCAGCGCCAGCGGCTTGCCCTGCATCTGCATCGGCAGCAGCAGGAAGCACGGCGCGTCGACGCCTTCGCGGTACCAGGCCGGCAGGCTGGCGGCGATGCGCGGCTGCGTGGCATCGGTCACCAGCATGTCGGCGCCCTTGCTGCACACGGCGCTGAACAGGTCGCTGCTGCGCCCCAGCGCAATACGGAAGCGCTGGACCACCGCCGCGGCATCGTCGCCCAGGCCAAAGCGCCCGGTGATCTGCTGGCTGCGCACATCGCGCAGGCAGAAGACGATGCGCCTGAAGCCCAGCGCGCGGAACATCGTCTCCAGCACCATGTGCAGCACGTCGTTCAGCGCGAAGTCCTCCACCATGGTGTTGGTGATGTCCTGGATGCCCGCCACCAGCACGGCCTCGGCGCTCTCGGCACTGCCCTCGGCGGGCCGGGTCATTGGCAAGGTGGCCTGCAGCGTGTGGCTGGCCAGCAGGTCCTGCGGGGCGGCGCCCGCCTGGGGCGCCACGGCCTCGGGCCGCGGGG
>JAFLDH010000067.1 GCA_017302505.1 Burkholderiales bacterium | reverse complement strand
GTTCCGTTGACTAGGCGCGCATTGGCAGGGGCGACAATCACGCCGGCCCAGTAAGCTGTGCCCGGCGTTTTCGCTGGTCGTCGAGCCGAGTTGGTCAACGACGACATCAGCCTAGAGCGGGACATTAGCGACCACCACGCCTGGTCAGTCGGCGTGGTCGGGATCTCGACTAGCGTGCAGGTTGAGCGCGGCGGGTGCGCCGACGGTCGTACACCCGACCGACCGTTTCCTTGCTCTTGTGCAACGTCGCGTTCTGCACGTCCTGATGCCCGGCTTCCATCTTGTCGCTGATGCCCTTCGGGCGCTGGTCCTGCAGGTTAAACCTCGTGAACTCGCGGCCAGCAGCGACGGCTGCTTCGCTACAGGCAGCCATCAGCCGGTCGAGCGTCTTCTTCCACCCGCCCTTGGTATAGCGTGTGCCGTTCTCAGTGCCAAAAACGAACACCGTTTCTTGGCCATCGATCTTGCCGCGCAGGGCGCGAGCCTCTTCGGTCATCGAGCGAAGTTCAGGGGACCAAGCGATCACGACTTTCCGTTCGAAGTCGGCCTTGGTGCGCTTCTTGCCGACCCAGTGGATTCCATCGTCCTGGACGTCTTGCCAGCGAAGGTCCAGTGTTTCTGTCGATCTGCGCACACACAGATACCCGACGTTCAGCGCCAGGGCAGCAAGGTGGCTCGATCCGCCGCGTGCTCGGCCAATCTCAAGGGCGAATGCGAGCTCTGAGTCCTCCACGTAGCGCGTGCTGGGAGCAGTCGGCAGCTTGTCGACGTCCCGCAACGGATTGCTGTCGATGATTCCTTTCCGCACAGCCCGTTGCAGTATCAGGTGAAACAAGGAGATTTCCTTGTTTCCTTTCGGACCGCGCCCCAGTTCATCGCATTTGTCCAGATACGAATAGCCGTGGTGCGGCTTGATATCGACAATTGCCATTTCGCCAAAGACGTTTCGGAGGTTCTGCGCTTCACGCAAGTTCTCTGCGGTAGTTGACTTGGCCCTCTTGCGCGTGCTCTTTTCGGGTAGCGCCTTTTGCCATTCGAAGTAATCCGTGATGAGCTGGTTGACGGTTTCGATCTCGGAGCCATCGGCGGTCAAGGCAAGGGCACGGCGAATCGCGTCCCTTCTGGCCCGCGTAATCGCGACCTTATCGTCAATGCGGCAGGTGATGCGAAAAGCCCACCGGTTGTCCTTTTTCTTGTAGCCTATGGAGTATGTCTTGGTCCCTCGATACTCGTAGACGCGATGGGGCAGGCCATCATTGACTTCACGTGGACGCGTCATGAAACCCTCGCCAACTGGTCCAAAGCATCGAAGCGGGGCTGCGGTGCCGCTTTACTGGGGTCGCGGCCTTTCATCTTCTCGTCGAAAACTGCCCTGGCCACGCGAGGATGTGCCCCTTTGCCCAGCGCATCAACGTAGGGCCAGCCTCTTGCGTCGAGCCAACGACGCTGGCGACTGGGCTGCTGAGTGCCAGTGAGATCGATGATTTCCTGACGGCTCAGCAACAGGTTCGATTCGTCGCGCTTGGCGAATCGATCATCGGTGGAATGGGTGGTAGGGCGGGGCATCGCGTTTACTGCAGGATTCGAAAGAATTCTCGAATCCGCAGGCAAGGAAAACGACCTCACACCCAATCTCGTAGAATGAAAATGAACGTCACCGCTCCCAAGCGTTGACTGCAACGATTTCATTTGACTGCGCCGAGGTCCTGAAATCCAGGTTCGAGCGATGAAGGACGAGTTGAAATGAACCCAGCTGATAAATCCAGCGAGCGCGCATGCGCTCAGCGCATGTACTCGATCCTGCAGGGAAACCACGCCATACAGGATGCGGAGTACGACGTCACCGATATTGCTGAGCGGTATTGCCTGCATCGCGATACGGTCTACAAGGGCGTGCGGGCCGGCAGTCCGCTTCTCCCGAAACCGCATCGCAAGGGCGTTGGCCCCAGGGCGTGGCTCTACTTCAGTGCCGATGCGGTTCAAACGTGCGACCGCAATCGCATCTACTTCTATATGACGACACCTTCGTGGCACGAACTCTTCGGTGATGGGGCATCGGCGGCGCCGCCGCGCCGCTCGGCGATCGAAGTTGTAAGTGCGCAACAGTCGAAGCGGCCTGCGGGTTCTCGGGTCTGAACATGCACGGCTGACGCGTGGCGTTCGACCTTGCCGGTTCTGGGTCTCGGTAACAGGGTCGACCGCGTGTTCGGCGACGCCGTGGTTGGGTGATTTTGCGGCGCGACGGGTGATGGGCGACGTGCTGGCCGTGCGGGTGCCGCGCGTTGGAATACGAATCGACCGCCCTGGGCAGGAACGGCGCGTTTTCCGGGTGTTTTGGAATATGAATCGGGCTGAGACCCGCATGGATGCTTGTTCGACCCCCGGCCTGTCACGCCGGGGGTCGCGGGTTCGAGCCCCGTCCACTCCGCCAAGTTTCATGAGGTTCTCCTCGCACGCGCCCACCCCCTGGTGGGCGTTGTTGTTTCAGGGCTCGCCCGGCTCGTCCAGCGCCGCGGCCAGCGCACGCACCGATGCCGGGGCCGAACCTTCGGCCTTGTTGTTGATGGTGACGTACGCCCGATGTCCTGCGTCCAGCGTGGCGCGCATCACGCGCGCCAGCGCGCTGCGGGTCGGCATATCGGGCGCGCGCAGGCGGTCGAAGGGCGCCCAGGCGTCGCGGGCTTCGGCATAGCGCTGGCCGCGCTGCAGGTTCCAGCGGCACACGAGATCGCCAGGCCAGGTGGTGCGCAGCATCGGCAACTGTGCCTGCAGCTCCGGCATGCGGTCGTGCAGGCCCAGCACGTAGCGCACGCCCAGGCGGCGCAGCAGCGCAGCCAGTGTCGGTGTCAGCAGGGCGGGGTCCCGAAGCTCGAGCGCCAACCGCGCAGCGGGCGCCGGGCCGGCCAGCGCGCCCTGCATGGCCTGCAGCGCCGTGGCCAGGCGGACATGCAGTGCTTCGGGCTCGCGCAGCCAGCGTGCCGGCAGCGGCGACATCTGCAGCACCAGCACGCCCAGCCGATCGCCCAGGCCCTCGGCGGCCGGCCCGGCGACACCTCGCGCGGCCAGGTCGGGATCGAGAAAGGCCGGGTTGTCGCCCAGCGGCGCGGCATGCGTGGGGTCACGCCGCTGCGCATCGCTCAGCAGCGCCGGTGCCTTGACGACGAAGCGGAAGTCCGGCGGCACCTGGCTTGCCAGCGCCGCGTACTCGCGCGTGTCGAGCACACGGTAGAAGGCGCGGTCCAGGCTGACACATCGCAGCAGCGGGTGCTGCGCATAGGCCGGCAGCCCGGCCCGCGACAGCCATGCCTCCGGATAGGCGCGCTGCCACACCTGTGTGGCCCAGCCGGGAAAGTGCCACGAAGAGGTGCCCAGGTACAGCCTGCCGCCCCAGCGCGCCTGCAGCCGGGCCGCGAGAGCCTGTATCGGCGGCTCAGGGCGGGCCGGTGCCACCGCCGGCGGGCCGGCATCATCGAACAGGCTCGGCTGCGGCGTGTCGGGCATGGCGGCCCGCATTGTCGGCCGCGCCCGCCGTTCATGCCGACGCCGCGCTCGGCCACCAGCCCGTGATCGCGCGCGATGGCCTGCAGCCCGGCAGACAACTGCTGCGCCCGGGCCCGCACCTGCGCCAGGAAGGCGTCGCGGCTGACCTCGTTCAGCACCGCCAGGCCCACCGCCGCCATCAGCGGGTTGCCGCAGTAGGTGCCGCCCTGGTCGCCAGTCTCGAAGCAGTTCAGCTGCTCGGTGCACGGTAGCGCCGCCAGCGGTACGCCGCCGGCAAGGCCCTTGGCCAGCGTCATGATGTCCGGCTGCACGCCGCAGTGTAGGTGCGCGAACCGGCGGCCGCCAGGTTCACGCCCGCTTCGCCCTGCACCTGTTCCAGCATCACCGCCACGGTGTCCCGCCCGAGCACGCGCCGCACCGATTCGATGTCGTTGAAGCGCGCCTTGTCGAAGCCGGCCGGCATCGGGTGATACAGCGTGTCCCAACCCGGCTTGCCCGAGGTGCTCAGCATCGCCACCTTGCTGGACCATGTGCACAGCCACCTGCGCGAGAACCACCGCATCGACGAACTGGCTTCGGGCGCCTGCATGAGCCCGCGTCACTTCGCGCTGCTTCCGCCAGGAGACCGGCACCACGCCCGCGCAGGCGGTGGAGCGCCTGCGCGTTGAGGCCGCCCGCATCGATACGCAAGGCCGATGCGGCGTGGCACGGGTCGGCGCGCGGGTAGCGGGTATCGCTGCAGCGCCATGCGCAGCCCTACACTGCAGCCGTGTGCAGTTGCCGGCGAACGATGACCCGACAGGTCATGGACCGCCGCGGCGCACGGCGGCAACATCGGCGCGACGTCTACCGCTCCAGGCTCTCATCTTGCGTTTCCCTTTCTTCTACGGCTGGGTCATCGTCGGCGTGGCCTTCATCAGCACGGGCATCGGTGTCAACGCACGCACCGCCTTCTCGCTGCTGTTTCCGCCGATCCTGAAAGAGTTCGGCTGGGACCGCGCAGTGATCGCCGGCGCCTTCTCCTTCGGCTTCGTGGTCTCCGCCGGCCTGAGCCCGACGCTGGGCTGGCTGATGGACCGCCACGGCCCACGCGCGGTGATGGGCCTGGGCGTGGCGATGATGAGCAGCGGCCTGATGCTGGCCAGCCAGATCAGCGCGCCGTGGCATCTGTACCTGACGCTGGGCGTGCTGGTCGGTGGCGGCAGCGTGTGCCTGGGCTACACTGGGCAGTCGCTGTTCCTGCCCAACTGGTTCGTGCGCCGTCGCGGCCTGGCGGTGAGCCTGGCCTTCGCCGGGGTGGGCATCGGCTCGATCGTGCTGCTGCCATGGATGCAGTTCTTCATGGACCGCAGCGACTGGCGCAGCGCCTGCTGGACCTTGGGTCTGTTGCTGGCGGTGGTCCTGGCGCCGTTGACGCTGCTGCTGCGCCGCCGACCCGAGGACATGGGCCTGCGGCCCGACGGCGATGCACAGCCCTTGCCCGGCGCGGCACGGCCTGCCTCGAACATCGTCGATCCAGCCTGGGCGGCCATCGACTGGACGCTGGCCCGCGCGCTGCGCACGGCGCGCTTCTGGTGGATCGCGCTGGCCTTCTTCAGCGGCGGCTTCGCCTGGTACGCGGTGCAGGTGCACCAGACCAAGTACCTGATCGAGATCGGCTTCGGCACGGCCGATGCGGCCTGGGCACTGGGCGCGGTGGCGCTGGTGGCCGTGCCGGGGCAGATCGTGCTGGGCCACCTGTCCGACCGCATCGGCCGCGAATGGTCGTGGACCATCGGCTGCCTGGGTTTCGTGCTGTGCTATCTGCTGCTGATCGCGCTGGCGCGCTGGCCGTCGGGGCTTCTGCTGGCGGCGATGGTGCTGGTCCAGGGCTTTCTCGGCTATGGGCTGACTTCGGTGATGGGCGCCATCGTGCTGGAGATCTTCCAGGGCCGCCGCTACGCCACCATCTTCGGCACGGTGATGATCGGCCTGATGGCCGGCAGCGCGCTGGGCCCCTGGCTGGCCGGCGCGCTGCACGACCGCAGCGGCAGCTACGTCACCGCCTTCTGGCTGGCGGTGGGCCTGAGCCTGGTGTCGATCGCCGCCATCTGGCTGGCAGCCCCGCGCAAGGTGCGTATGGTGGCCGGACGCGTGGAGCGGCTGGCGCGCGTCAGCACGGGCTGAACCGCCGGCTCAGCCGCCCAGTCGGTTGGGCGCACGCCAGGCGCGCTCGAAGGGCAATCGCCAGGCATGCGGCGCGATCAATTGGTGGATCGACTTCGGCCCCCAGGAGCCGGGCTGGTACAGCCGCACCGGCGGCGGCGATTCCAGCAGGTGCGTCGATACCTGCCACAGCCGTTCGATGCCTTCGGCGGTGGTGAACAGCGTGCGGTCGCCGCGCATCGCGTCCAGGATCAGCCGCTCGTAGGCTTCCAGCACCTCGCCCAGCAGGCCGGTGTCGTGCATCGCGAACTGCAGGCTCAGCTTGTCCAGCCGCATGCCAGGCCCAGGCCGCTTGCCATAGAAGCTCAGGCTCATCTTCGATGCGTCGGCCAGGTCGAAGGTGAGGTGGTCGGGGCCCTGTGCACCCACGCCGGAGCCGGCCGGGAACATGCTCTTCGGCGGCTCTCGGAAGGCGATGGAAATGATGCGCTGGCCCTCGGCCAGCTTCTTGCCCGTGCGAAGGAAGAAGGGCACGCCGGCCCAGCGCCAGTTGTCGATGTAGCACTTCAGCGCGATGAAGGTCTCGGTCTCGCTCTCCGGATCCACGCCTTCCTCGTCGCGGTAGCCCACGTACTGGCCCCGCACCACGTGGGCGGGGTCGACCGGCAGCATGCTGCGGAAGACCTTGTTCTTCTCTTCGCCGATGGGCGCCGGCTCCAGCGAGGTGGGCGGCTCCATCGCCATGAAGGCCAGGATCTGGAACAGGTGGGTGACCACCATGTCGCGGTAGGCGCCGGTCTGTTCGTAGAAGCCGCTGCGCTTGCCCAGGCCCAGCGTCTCCGGCACGTCGATCTGCACATGGTCGATGAACATGCGGTTCCAGATCGGCTCGAACAGGCCGTTGGCGAAGCGGAAGGCCAGGATGTTCTGCGCCGGCTCCTTGCCCAGGAAGTGGTCGATGCGGAAGATCTGCTCTTCGGCGAACACCTCGTGCAGTTCGTGATTCAGCGCCACCGCGCTGGCCAGGTCGGTGCCAAAGGGCTTTTCCATGACGATGCGCGAGCGCTCCACCAGACCGGCTTCGCCCAGCAGGTGCACCGCGGGCAGGGCGGCACTGGGCGGCACGCTCAGGTAGTGCAGGCGGCGGCATTCCTCGCCCAGCGACTGTTCGGCCCGGTCCACCGCTGCGCGCAGCGCGCCGGCACCGGCGCTCAGCGGCACGTAGTCCAGGTTGGCGGCAAAGGCCTGCCAGTCGGCGTCGTTCAGCTTGCGCGCGAAGAACTCGTTCAGGGCGCCGCGGGCCAGCGTGCGGAAGGCCTCGGCCTCGATGTCGTCCAGCGACACGCCGATCACCCGGCACTGCGGGATGAAGCCGGCGGTGGCCAGGTGGTACAGGCCCGGCAGCAGCTTGCGGCGGGCCAGATCGCCCGTGGCGCCGAACAGCACCACCACCTGCGGAAAGCGTGGGCCGACGCCCGGTGGGACTTTGGGCAAGGCGTTCTCCTGCAAGACACAGCCGGCGCGGCTGTCGCAGGGCAGCGAAGCAAGGAACGGACCGGCCGGGCCGACTTGCGGAGGACGGGCGATCCGATGGCGCTAATGCGGCACCTGGCCGCGTGCCAGGTACAGGGTGCCTCCTGCCTCCTGCCGGACGTCGAGGTGAACCAAGCGCCCGGCCAGGCGTTGCCAAGGACAGTCCAGCCCCTGCAGCGAGCTGACCGAACGCAGCGCCGCCGGCAAGACCAGCAGGTTAAGCGGGGCGGCCCACCAGGGGGCCCATTTCAAGCCGGTTGCCAAGACCACCGCGCCCGGACGCAGGTGGGCCAGCACCCGCGCCAAGGCGTCGTCGTTCTGCATCACGTCATGGGTCAGGTGCAACAAGGCCGCGTCGGCCCGGCCCTGCAGCGGGGCGTCTTCGGCCGCACTGTTCAGCAGTTGCACGTTTCGCCAGCCGTGCTCCTGCACGCGCTGGCGGGCGCGCTCGAGCATCGGCGCACTCTGCTCGATGCCGACGATGCGACCCGTAGCGCCAATGAAGTCCTGCAGCAGCGGAAAGCTGAGCCCGGTGCCGCAGCCCACGTCGAGCACCGTGGCGCCCCGTGCGGGCGCCAGCCAATCTACCGCCTGGCGCCGAAGCGGCTCGAACAGCCGCAGTTCCAGGTCATAGACGGCGGCCCGCCGTCGGTACTGCGCCAGGGCGTGGTCGCGGCGCGGTCCTGGCTTGGCTTGGGGAGTCCGGGCCATCGAGGCCTCCTGTGCTGCGGTTGCGGCCGATTGTCGGCCGTGCCCGTCGCCGGGCGTACGGCGGCCAATGTGTCGCAAATTGGAAACGAAACGCCACCCTGGCGGGTTTGAGGGCTTGCGTTGTCAACGTGGCCCTCCCGGCCGCGTTATCATGTTGCGCCGTGACAACCTCAGCGCGCTTGCGGTGTGAAGATGCAGCCAGTCTGCTGTTCCGTCCCACTCCAGGCATCTGTGTTCTTGCATGCCGTCCAAACCCCAGGAGAACCTGACCATGAAGAAAACCCTTAGCTCGCTCACCGTGGCCGCGGTTGCCGTGTTTGCGGCCCAAGCTGCCTTCGCCCAGTCGCCCACCCGCGAGGAAGTGAAGAAGGAAGCCGCTGCCGCCAACAAGGCCGGCCAGATTCCCGGCACCGGTGTGTCGAACGTGCCGGCCGCTGCGGCGGGCCAGCAGTCGCCGAAGGAAAAGGCGGCCACCTCGACCACCACCCGCGATGACCGCAAGGCCGCGACCGCCGCCGCCAACAAGGCTGGCGACATCCCCGGCACCGGCGTGTCGAACGTGCCGGCTGCTGCGGCGGGCCAGACCACCCCGGCGCAAGCCGCGGCCCAGTCGACCGCTCCGCGCGCTGAAGTCAAGCAAGCCACTGCCGCCGCCAACAAGGCTGGCGACATCCCCGGCACGGGCACCGGCGGCACCGCTGCTGCCAACGCGTCGCCGACCGCCCCGAAGAAGTAAGCTTCTCGGCACACGGTACAGCGGCGGCGGACCCGAAAGGGTCCGCCGCTTTGCTTTGGGGCGCCCGCTCAGCCCGCTTCCAGGGCCAGCAGCGACTGTTTACGCTCCAGGCCGCCGGCATAGCCGGTCAGTGAACCCTGGCGGCCCAGCACGCGATGGCAGGGCACGATGATCGACAGCGGGTTGCGGCCGATGGCCGCGCCGGCAGCGCGCACCGCATTCGGGCGGCCCACGGCTGCGGCCACCGCGCCATAGCTGCAGGTCTGGCCCGCCGGGATGGTGCAAAGCACGCGCCACACGGCCTGCTGGAAGGGGGTGCCGGCCGCGTCCAGCGGCACCTGAAACCCATTTGGCAACTGGCGCTGCCAATAGCACGCCAGTTCGTGCCGCGCCTGCACGATGAAGCGCTGCTGCGGGTCCAGTGGCGCATCCAGCGGCCCGGGGTGGTGCCTCTGGCCGTCGAACCACAAGCCGCCCAGGCCCTGCGCCGTTGCGGCCACGGTCAGCGGGCCCAGTGGGGAATCCAGGCGTGCCTGCGCCACCCATCGGGTACGGACATTGGTGTGGGTCATGGGGCTTGCTCCTCCAGGCTGTGCCAAAGCGCCATCACGGCATAGGCGCGCCACGGCCGCCAGGCCTCGGCGCGGTTCTGGGCGGCGGCCACGTCACGGCTGCCCAGGGCCTTCAGCACCCCGATGTCGCTGGCCGGAAAGGCATCGGGCCAGGCCAGCACGCGCATCGCAATCAACTGTGCGGTCCATTCGCCGATGCCTGGCAGCGCCTGCAGCGCTTGCATCGTCGCTTGCAAGGGGGCTGCCGGGTGCAGTGCGATCCGCTTTTCGGCCACGGCCCGCGCCAAAGCCTGCAAAGCGCCTACGCGCTGGCGCACGATGCCCAGCCGGCCGAGCTTCTCGGGGTCGGCAATGGCAAGCTGCTCCGCGCTGGGGAACAGTCGCTGCAGCTCGGGGTAGGGTGTCGCAATGGGTACGCCGAATGCGTCCAGCAAGCGCCTGGCGAGCGTGCGTGCCGCCGCCACGGTGATCTGCTGGCCCAGCACGATGCGCACCGCGGTCTCGAAGCCGTCGATCGCGCCAGGCAGCCGCAAGCCGGGGTCGGTGGGCACCGGCAGTGTGGCCAGCGTCGGCGCAATCCGGGTTGGATCGGCATCCAGGTCCAGCGCATGCCGCAGGCGCTGCAGGATCGAGCCTGCGGCGGGCAGCAAGTTGGCCGACAGGCTCAGCGCGACTTCGTGGCGCTGTGGCACGAACCGCGCCTGCAGCCAGCCTTGCAGCGCCTCACCGGCATGTTCGCAGCGCAGCGTGCGGCGCCACTGCAGCGGCTCCACGCTTTCCATGCCAAGCAGCTGCCGTTGCGCCATGAAGCGCATCAGCCCGGCGATATCGTAGGGAGGCCGGTAGGCCAAGCGCAGAACCGCCGTGCCGTCCCTGGGCGTGGCCGCCTGGCGGCGCAATGCGCTGGGATTCATGCGGTAGTGCTGCAAGAAGGCCGCGTTGAAGCGACGCAGGCTGGCATGGCCGCTGGCCAGCGCCACCTGCGTCACCGGCAGGTCGGTATCGGTCAGCAGTTGCTTGGCCAGCAGCAAGCGCTGCGTGCCCAGGTACTCGATCGGCGTCACCCCGTAGACCTTCTGGAAGATGCGCCGCAGGTGCCGGTCGCTGACCCCCAGGCGGGCTGCCACTTCGGGCAGATAGGCGTCGGCGCCGCTGCGTGCGAACTGCTCGATCAGCCTTGCCGCATGGTGAGCCAAGGCTTGTGGCGAATCCACCAGCGACAGCCCGGGTGCCAGTTCGGGCCGGCATCGCAGGCAGGGGCGGAAGCCCTCGCGCTCGGCGCTGGCGGCATTGCCGAAGAAGCGGCAGTTGCGGCGCAGCGGGGTGCGCACCCGGCAGACCGGCCGGCAGTAGATGCCGGTGCTGAGCACGCCCACGAACAGCCGGCCATCGAAGCGGGCGTCGTGTGTCTTCAGGGCCAGGTAGGCGGCGTCGTCGTGCAGCGTCATGCGTCGCATCATAGAGAGCGGCCGCGCCAGGACTCGCCGTTTTCGGACCTGTGGATGCGGCCGGGTGGGCGGCCGCGCCTGCCTACAATGCCGCGCCATCACCACCAGGCAGCGAAGCCCATGCAGGTCGATCCGTCCGTGTTCAAGGCCTACGACATCCGCGGCATCGTCGGACGCACCATCGACGAAGCCTTTGCCGAGCACCTGGGGCGCGCCTTTGGCTCCGAGGCGGTGGCTGCCGGCGAGCGTGCCGTGGCCGTCGGGCGCGACGGCCGGCTGTCTGGCCCGGCGCTGGCCGCAGCGCTGATCCGCGGACTGGTGTCCACCGGCCTGGACGTGGTGGACCTGGGCGCGGTGACCACGCCGATGCTGTACTACGTGGCCGCCACGCGGGCCGAACATGGCTGCCGCAGCGGCATCCAGGTCACCGGCAGCCACAACCCGAAGGACTACAACGGCTTCAAGATGGTGCTGGCCGGCCGCGCCATCTATGGCGCCGACATCCAGGGCCTGCGCCGCCGCATCGAGGCCGAGGCCTACACCGTCGGCGCAGGCCGCAGCGCGACGATGGACATCGCGGCCGAGTACCAGGCGCGCATCGTCGGCGACATCCGCCAGAAGCGTCGCCTGAAGATCGTCGTCGACTGCGGCAACGGCATCCCCGGCGCCACCGCGCCGGCGCTGCTGCGCGCGCTGGGCAACGACGTGACCGAGCTGTACAGCGAGGTCGACGGCAACTTCCCGAACCACCACCCCGACCCGAGCAAGCCGGAAAACCTGGACGACCTGATCTGCACCGTGCAGGCCACCGGCGCCGAAATGGGCCTGGCCTTCGACGGCGATGGCGACCGGCTGGGCGTGGTCACCCGCGACGGCAAGATCATCTACCCCGACCGGCAGCTGATGCTGTTCGCCACCGACGTGCTGCGCCGGCACAAGGGTGCGCAGATCCTGTTCGACGTGAAGTGTTCGATGCACATGGGTCCCACCATCCGCCGCGCCGGCGGCGAGCCGCTGATGTGGATGACCGGGCACTCGCTGATGAAGGCCAAGCTCAAGGAGACCGGCGCGCCGCTGGCCGGCGAGATGAGCGGCCACATCTTCTTCAGCGAACGCTGGTACGGCTTCGACGACGCCACCTACACCGCGGCGCGGCTGCTGGAGATCCTGTCGCGCAGCAAGGACCCGAGCGCCGTGCTGAATGCGCTGCCCACCAGCCACAGCACGCCGGAGCTCAACGTGCCCTGCGCCGAAGGCGAGCACCACCGCGTGGTGCAGCAGTTGCGCGAGCAGGCGCGCTTCGAGGGCGCGACCGAACTGATCACCATCGACGGCCTGCGCGCCGAGTTCGCCGATGGCTTCGGCCTGGTGCGGGCCTCCAACACCACACCGGTGCTGGTGCTGCGCTTCGAAGGCGACAGCCCGAGCGCGCTGGATCGCATCCAGTCGCAGTTCATGACCGCGCTGCGCGCGGTCAAGCCCGACGCGCAGATCGCCGCTGCGGCCCATTGACCGCCCGCCTGCCGCGCAACGCGCCCTGCCGATGACGCACTGGCTGGCGCGCACAGCCTATTCGACGCTGCTGCGCCTGCTGACGCCGGCCTACCTGCTGCGCCTGTGGTGGCGCGGCCGGCGAGAGGCCGGCTATCGCGTGGCGCTGACGCAGCGGCTGGGCTGGGGCTATGCGCCGACGGAACCGGGCGCGGTCTGGGTGCATGCGGTGTCGCTGGGTGAAACGCGGGCCGCTGCAGCGCTGCTGGAGGCGCTGCGCACGCTGCGGCCCGGCGTGCGGCTGCTGCTGACCCACGGCACGGCCACTGGCCGCGAGGCCGGCCAGGCGCTGCTGCGCGAAGGCGACCGGCAGACCTGGCTGCCCTGGGACACGCCGGGCGCGGTGCGCCGTTTCCTGCGCCACCACCGCCCGGCGGTGGGCGTGCTGATGGAAACCGAGATCTGGCCCAACCTGCTGCTGGGCGCGCAGGCCGCCGGCGTGCCGATGGTGCTGGCCAATGCCCGGCTCAGCGAGAAGAGTTTCGTCAAGGGGCAGCGCATCGCCGTGCTGATCGAGCCGGCGGCGCGCACGCTGGCGCGGGTGCTGGCACAGACCGAGGCCGATGCGCGCCGTCTGCGTGCCGCCGGCGGAGCCCATGTGCAGGTCTGCGGCAACCTGAAGTTCGACGTCAGCCCGAACCCCAAGCTGTTGGCGCGCGGGCTGGAATGGCGCCAGAGGCTGGCCCGGCCGGTGGTGCTGGCCGCCTCCACCCGCGAAGGCGAGGAGATGCCGCTGCTGCAATGCTGGCAGGCGCTGGATGCGCCGCGGCCGCTGCTGCTGCTGGTGCCGCGCCATCCACAGCGCTTCGACGCCGTGGCCGACATGGCGGCCGACTTCGGCTTCCGCCTGGCGCGGCGCAGCAGCTGGGCCAAGCTGCCGCCGGACGAGGCGCTGCAGGCCGACGTGTGGCTGGGCGATTCGATGGGCGAAATGCCGCTGTACTACGCCGGGGCCGACGTGGCGCTGCTGGGCGGCAGTTTCGGCCGCTATGGAGGGCAGAACCTGATCGAGGCCGCCGCCTGCGGCTGCCCGCTGGTGATGGGCCCGCACACCTACAACTTCGCCGAGGCGGCCGAGTTGTCACTGGCCGCGGGCGCGTCGCTGCGCGTCAAGGACATCGACGAAGGCGTGGCCCGCGCGGTGGCGCTGGCGCGCAACCCGGCGCGCAACGAATGGGTCCAGCGGGCCTTCGGCTTCGCCTCGGCGCACCGCGGCGCCGCCGAGCGCATGGCGCGCCAGATCCTGGCCGTGGCCGGGCTGGCGGCCGACCCCTGAGCCGGCCTCAGTTGCTGGCCGACTTGGCCAGCAGGCTGTTCACCGCCAGCAGGTCGTTCGGCGTCAGCTGGCCCGAGGCCTGGCGCAACCGCAGGCTGTTGACCAGCACGTCGTAGCGCGACTTGAACAGGTCGCGCTGCGTCTGGAACAGCTGGGTCTGCGCGTTCAGCACGTCGATGTTGACGCGCACGCCGACCCGGTAGCCCAGCTGCGTGGCTTCCAGCGACAGGCGGCTCGACGATTCGGCGGCTTCCAGTGCCTTGACCAACGCCTCGCCGGACTGCACGCCGAAGTAGGCCACGCGGGTGTTCTGCGCCACCGTGCGGCGGGCGTTCTCGAACTCCTCGCGCGAGCGCTGTTCCAGCGACACGGTTTCCTTGATGCGGTTCTGCACCGAGCCGCCGGTGTACAGCGGCCAGTTCAGTTCGACACCGATCGAGCCGGTGCGGGTCGTGCCGGGAATGATCGAATCGCCCGTGGCGTAGTTGGCGCCCAGCGAGGCCACCGCATCGATGGTTGGCAGCTCGCCTGCCTTGGCCTTCTGGATCTCCAGCTTGGCGACCTCGAGGGCGACGCGCGAGCGGATCACCTGCGGATGCACCGTGTCGGCCACGGTCACCCATTCCTCGACATTCTTCGGCACGATGGTCGGCAGCACCACTGGCGTGATCAGCGGCAGCGGATCGACATCGCGCCGGCCCACCAGGTAGGCCAGCGCGATACGCCGGTTGATCAGGTCGTTGTCGGCAGCAATCTCCTGCGCTGCCGCCAGGTCAGCCCGCGACTGCGCCTCACGGGTGTCGGTGATGGTGGCGGTGCCGACCTCGAAGTTGCGCTTGGCCGAGGCCAGCTGTTCCAGGATGTAGGTCTTGTTGGTCTTGGCCAGCTGCAGGTTGTCCTTGGCCGCCAGCACGTCGAAGTAGGCCTGCGCCACGCGGATGATCAGGTCCTGCTCGGCCGATTCCAGCTCGGCCTTGGCCGCCACCAGCGAGCGTTCGGCCTGCTCCATCGTCGCCTGGTTGGCCTTGTTGAACAGCGGCATGCGGCCGTTCAGGCCGGTCTGCAGCGCGTTGTTGTCGCCTGAGGCACCGCGCGGCAGGTCGATCTGCGTGGCCACGCCCTTGACGTTCGCGCTCAGCGTGGGCAGGCCCAGCGCCTGGGCCTGCGCGGCCTTGTACTCGGCAGCGTCGGCCTGTGCACGCGCCGCCAGGTAGGTGGCGTCGTAGGCGCGGGCCATTTCGTACAGCGCGGTCAGTCCCTGCGCATGGGCCTGGCCGGCCAGGCCCAGCAGAAGCACCACTGGGCTGAGCAGCAGGCGGGCCATGGGCGAGTGGAAACGCTTGCGTGTCATGTCGTCGGCCTTGCAGGGAAGGGGCAGCGATGAAGGCTTATATCACCGGCGTCGCGCGGTCGAAGGGGGCGGTCCCGTGAATAGGGGGAGGCAAGAGCGTTGCGTTCTTGGGGATGGTCAAAAGCTGAAGCGCTCGCTCTCCGGAAAGCCCCGCAGGCGCGGCGCCACCGTGTCGAAGAGGTCGGTCTGCGACCAGGCGCGCTGTTCGGCCCGGGTGTAGAGCCGGGCGCGCATTACCGGCTCGTCGCCGACGATGGCGATCAGCCGGCCACCGACCTTCAACTGCTCCAGCAGCGCCTGCGGCACCGCGGCGACCGAGCCCGACAGCATGATCGCGTCGAAGGGCCCTTCGCCAGGCACGCCAGCGGCACCATCGGCACAGCGCACAGCGGCATTCATCACCGCGGCACGCTTCAGGTTGTCCTGCGCCATCGCGGCCAGCGCGGGCAGGATCTCCAGGCTCAGCACCTGCCGCGCACGGTGCGCCAGCAGCGCGGCCATGTAGCCTGAGCCGGCGCCGATCTCCAGCACCTGTTCGTGGCGCTGCACCTGCAGCTCCTGCAGCATGCGCGCCTCGATCCGCGGCGCCAGCATGCACTGGCCTTCGGGCAGCGGCAGCTCGGTGTCGGTGAAGGCCAGCGAGCGGTAGGCCTCGGGCACGAAGTCCTCGCGGCGCACCACCGCCAGCAGCGACAGCACGGCGGGGTCCAGCACCTCCCAGGGCCGGATCTGCTGCTCGATCATGTTGAAGCGGGCTTGTTCGATGTTCATCGCGGGTCCCTGAGGCAAGACGTGAGTAGGCGGAAATTCTAGGCCGAGGTGCTGCGCTGCAGCACCGTCTCGGCCGGAGGGCGGCGGCGCCGTGCCCAGCGCGCCAGGTCGTCCAGGTAGCAGTAGATCACCGGCACCACCACCAGCGTCAGCAGCGACGAGGTGATGACCCCGCCGATCACCGCCTGGCCCATCGGCGCGCGCTGCTCGGAGCCTTCGGTCAGCGCCAGCGCCAGCGGCAGCATGCCGAAGATCATCGCCAGCGTGGTCATCAGGATCGGCCGCAGGCGCACCTGCGCGGCCTGCAGCAGCGCGGCGGTGCGTTCCAGGCCCTCGTCCTGCGCACGGATCGCGAAGTCGATCAGCAGGATCGCGTTCTTCGTCACCAGGCCCATCAGCATGACGATGCCGATGATCGAGAACATGTTCAGCGTCGAGCCGAAGGCCAGCAGCGCCAGCACCACGCCGATCAGCGTCAGCGGCAGCGAGGCCATCAGCGACAGCGGCTGCAGGAAGCTGCGGAACTGGCTGGCCAGGATCATGTAGATGAAGATCACGCCCAGCGCCAGCGCCTGCACCGCGTAGGCGAAGCTCTCCTGCATGTCCTTGGTGGAGCCCCCGAAGCGGTAGCTGTAGCCCGGCGGCAGGGCGGTGGCCTCCAGCACGGAGCGGATGTCCGCGGCCACCTGGCCGGCGGCGCGGCCGGCCACGTTGGCGGTGATCTCCACCTCGCGGTTCATGTCGCGGCGGTTGATCTGGTTGGCGCCGCTGGAGGCCACCACCTCGGCCACCTGCGACAGCCGCACGATGCGCGGCGAGCCGTCGGCATTGCTGCCCACCGTCAGTCCCAGCCGCTCGATGTCGGCGGCGTTGATGCGCGCATCCGGTGACAGCCGCACCTTCACGTCGTAGTTCTGGTCGTCCTCGGCGCGCCAGTTGCCCAGCGTCTGGCCGGCCACCAGCGCGCGCAACGCCTGGGTGATGGCGCCCACGCTCAGGCCGGCGTCGGAGGCCGCATCGCGCTTGACGCGGATGGCCAGCTCCGGCTTGTTCGGCTTCGAGCTGCTGTCCAGGTCCACCAGCCCCGGAATCTGCGCCAGCTTCGGCAGCAGCAGGGCGTTCAGCCGCTCCAGCTCGCGCAGGTCGGGGCCCTGCAGCGACAGCTGGATCGGCTTGCCGGAACCTACCGAATCGAGCAGCCCCACCTGCGTCACCGTGATGCCCGGGATGGCGGCCAGCCGCTCACGCAGTGGCACCGACATCTGGTCGACGTTGCGCGTGCGCTGGTGGCGGTCGACCAGCCGCACGAAGATCTGCACCTGGTTCTTGCCCACCACCTGGCCGGTGTTGATGGTGGCCACGGTGTACTGCACCTCGGGCATCTCGCGGATGATGCGTTCCACCTGCCGCGTCTTGGCTTCGGTGAGCTCCAGCGACGAGCCCACCGGGGTGTAGAAGTTGACGAAGGTCTCCGAGTAGTCGGCCTTGGGCACGAACTCGGTGCCGATCATCGGCAGCAGGGCCACGCTGCCCACCAGCGTGGAAGCGGCCAGCCCCAGCGTGGCCAGCTTGTGGCGCAGCGACCAGGCCAGGATGCGCGTGTAGCCGCGGCCCAGCCCATGCGAGAAATCGTCCACCGCGCCGGTGATGCGCCCGATCGTGCGGTCGTACAGGCTCTTCGGCGCGACACGCTCGCCTTCGGCATGTATCGCCGGGTCGTGCCAGACGCTGGACAGCATCGGGTCCAGCGTGAAGCTGACGAACATGCTGATCAGCACCGCGGCGACGATGGTGATGCCGAACTCGTGGAAGAACTTGCCGACGATGCCGCCCATGAAGCCGATCGGCAGGAACACGGCCACGATCGACAGCGTGGTGGCCAGCACCGCCAGGCCGATCTCCTGCGTGCCGTCGAGCGCGGCGTCGTGCGCGCTCTTGCCCATCTGCACATGGCGCACGATGTTCTCGCGCACCACGATGGCGTCGTCGATCAGCAGGCCCACGCACAGGCTCAGCGCCATCAGCGTGACCATGTTGATCGAGAAGCCGAACCAGTACATCACCAGGAAGGTGCCGATCAGTGCGATCGGCAGTGCCAGCCCGGTGATGACGGTGGAGCGCCACGAATTCAGGAACAGGAAGACGATGCCGATGGTCAGCAGCGCGCCTTCGATCAACGTGCGCTGCACGTTGTTGACCGACACGCGGATCGGCCGCGAGTTGTCGCGCACCACGTCCAGCGCCATGCCTTGCGGCAGCTGCGGGCGCAGCTGCGCAACCACCGCGTTCAGCCCGTCCACCACCTCGATGGTGTTCTCACCCTGCGACTTGCGCACGTCCAGCACCAGCGTGCGCACCCCGTTGAAGAGGGCCAGGTTCTCGATCTCCTCCGGTCCGTCCACCACGTCGGCCAGCTGGCCCAGGCGCACCGGCGCGCCGTTCTTGCGCGCGACGATGATCTGCGCAAAGTCCTCGGGCCGCTGGATGCGCGCATCGATCTTCAGCACCTTCTCGGCCGCCTGCGTGCGCAGCGTGCCGGCCGGCAGTTCCTGGTTCTCGGCGCGCACGGCGGCCAGCACCTGCTCGACGCTGATGCCCAGCGCGTCCATCGCCGCCGGGCGAAGGTAGATGTTCACCTCGCGCTTGCGGCCGCCCACCAGCGACACCGAGCCCACGCCGCGCACGTTCTCCAGCCGCTTGCGCACCACCTGGTCGGCAAAGGTGGTCAGCTCCTGCTGGCTGCGCGTGCCCTCCGGCGAGGTCAGCGCCAGCGTGTAGATCGGCCGGCTGGCCGGGTCGAAGCGCGTGACCCGGGCGTCCTTCACCTCCTCACGCAGCAGCGGGCGGATGGCGGCCACCTTCTCGCGCACGTCATCGGCGGCCTTGCGTCCGTCCATGTTCAGGTTGAACTGCGCGATCACTACCGAGCTGCCCTCGTAGGAGCGCGAGAACAGCTGGTTGATGCCGGCGATGGTGTTCACCGCCTCCTCGACCTTGCGCGTGACCTCCTGCTCGACGATCTCCGGCGCCGCGCCGGGATAGTCGATCTGCACCACCACCGTCGGGAAGTCGATGTCGGGGAACTGGTCGACCTTCAGCCGCTGGTACGAGAACAGACCCAGCACCACGATGGCCAGCATGACCATCGTGGCCATCACCGGGTTGCCGATCGCGACGCGGGTGAACCACATAGTCGGGCGTCCGCGCTCAGCGCGCGGCGCTGGCAGCGCTGGCGGCGGGGGCCGGCGCGCGGGTGTCGGTGATGCGCACCTGCGCACCGTCGCGCACCGCGCCCAGGC
>JAFLDH010000066.1 GCA_017302505.1 Burkholderiales bacterium | reverse complement strand
GGCTCAAGGACGAATTTGGTGGCAGAACCTTGATGGTCAAGGCAGCCCGGCCGCGGGCACCGGGATGAAGGTCTGCCGCTCAGTGCGCCACCAGGCCTGCGCGGCCACGCCGGCGGCATCGGCCGGCTGCCAGGTGGCCGGCGGCAGGGCAGGGTGGGCGTTCAGGGTCGGCCGCGGCGTGATCGTCCAGACGAAACGCTCCCAGCGCGACGGCCCGCCGACCAGCCGCGCCAGGCCATCGGCCGCGGCCAGCAGCACCGCACTGTCGGCGACCGGTGCATGCACCTGCGCGAAATGCAGGCCGACCTTCTGCTCGGGCGCCCAGTGCGAAGGCAGCGCCACCGCCAGCCAGGGGATGCGGGCGCTGCGGGCGTCGATCTGCGCAAAGTCCTCCGCAAAGGCCAGCGACAGCAGTGCGGCCAGCCGCCAGTGCGGTGGCAGCGCGGCGAGGCAGCGTGCGACCTCGGGCAGCGGCTCGGCCAGCGGCAGCAGTTCGTCATCGCGCAGGCCCCAGCCCAGCCACAGCGCGCGGGCGGTGCGGCCGTCCCATTGAAAGGCATCGGGATGTTCGACGGCAGCCTGCGATGCCAGGGCTTGCAGCCCTGGCATCGGGTCGAAGCCCTCCCGGCATTGCAGCGCGCTGGGCGACGCTGCGGACAGCGCCTGCAGCTTCTCCCGCAGGTGCTGGCTGCCGGGGCGGTTGGGATGCAGCTGCCGCGCGCCGTCGGCCAGCCGGCGCAAGCCGGGCTGCATGCGGAACGGCGCCTGCACCGCGGCCGCGAAGTCGAAGCTCGACGCAGCGCCGGCGTCCAGTGGCATGCCCGTGATCAGGCGGCGCTGTGACACGCCGCTTCGATGCTGTTGTTGTCGGGGTCGAGGACGACGGTGAGGAGGGAGGTCGTGCGGTCGATCATCGCCTGGCCTCCACCAAGGCACGCGGCAGTGACGCTCAGACGCGCTTCTTGTATTCGTGCGTGCGCGTGTCGATCTCGATCTTGTCGCCGGTCTCGACGAACAGCGGCACCTGGATCTCCAGGCCGGTGGCCAGCTTGGCAGGCTTCATCACCTTGCCCGAGGTGTCGCCCTTGACGGCGGGCTCGGTGTAGATGATCTCGCGCACCAGCGTGGTGGGCAGTTCCACCGAGATGGCCTTGCCTTCGTAGAACACCACTTCCACCGGCATCGCGTCCTCCAGGTACTGGATCGCGTCGCCCATGTTCTCGGCCTCGACCTCGAACTGGTTGTATTCGGCGTCCATGAAGGCGTACATCGGATCGGCGAAGTAGGAGTAGGTGCACTCCTTCTTGTCCAGCACGATCTGGTCCATCTTGTCGTCGGCCTTGAAGACGACTTCTGTGCCGGAGGCATTGAGCAGGTTCTTCAGCTTCATGCGCACCGTGGCCGCATTGCGGCCGCCGCGGCTGTATTCGGTCTTCAGCACGACCATCGGGTCCTTGCCCTGCATGATGACGTTGCCGGCGCGGATTTCCTGAGCGATCTTCATATCGGGTTCCGTAGAGAAACTTTGTGGGCGCGCATCCCAGCGCCCTGGATGGGCCTGGCGGGCCGGCTGCTGCCGGCGGCGCAAAGCCGCTGATTTTAGCGCTTTCCGGCCACGAAACCGATCAGTTGAGAGCCCAGATCGGGCTGTGCCAGCAGCAGCGTGCGCCACCGCAGTGCCTGCGCGGCCCAGGATGGGTGGTCGGGCAGCACCAGGGGGCCCTGAGCCAGGCCGTTCCATGCCTGCCACAGCGGCGGCAGCGAACGGGTCAGGGCAGCGTCTGCGCCCTGTAGGAACAGGTCCAGAAAGGCCTGGAGCTTGGCGGCATGGGCCCGATCCTGCTGCGGGTAGATCTGCCAGACGAAGGGTGCCCCGGCCCATTGCGCCCGCACGAAGGAGTCCTCGCCACGCACGAAGTTCAGGTCGCAGGCCCACAGCAGGTGGTCGAACTCCGTCTGCGGCAGCCACGTCAATTCCAGGCTGCGCACCCCGGGCGGGCAGGCGGCATCACCGCCCGCCGCCTGCCAGGCGCGTGCCGCGGCGCCGGGTGTGCGCAGCAACAGGGCAGGGCGGCCGGCCAGCGCCTTCAGCAAGGAAGCCACCGGGGCATCTTCGTAGCAGAACAGGCTCAGCACCTGTTCGCCCGGTTGCGGGGCGATACCACGCGACCGAAGCCATGCAACGCGATCGAAACGCTGCCGAGCCTGCAGCAACCCGGCCTCGCGCAGCAGCCCGCCGGTGGCTGCGGTGAAGCCCGGGTAGAAAAACCACTTCTCCAGCCCGCGGCCGGGGCCCGACAGCTGCGGCGAACGCAGGCCATGGCTGCGCTGCACGTAGCCTTCGGCGCTGAGGTATTCCAGGTTGATCCACCACGGCGGCGTGGCCCGGGCCGCCATGCGCTGCACGAAGGATGCGGGCGGATCGCAGCCGAAGGCCTCGATCACCACGTCGGCGGGTTCGGGTGCACTGTCATCGCCCGGCCAGGGAGCCCAGCGTACGTTGGGCGCACCCTCTGGCGCCATCCACGCCAGCGCCGATGGATCGTCGACCCACAACCGCACGGCCTGGCCGCGTGCGCCCAGGTCGGCGGCGAGACGCCAACACACGCCGATGTCGCCGTAGTTGTCGATGACGCGGCAGAAAACGTCCCACTGCATCCAGCCGATTATCGAAGGCCGCAAAATCCGCGCCGATGGACGCCACCGCCGCCACTGTCTACGACCCTCGCGAACGCCTGCTGGCCGAGGTGGCGGCGCTGCCGGGCCTGCCTGGCGTGTACCGCTACTTCGACGCGCGCGGCGAGGTGCTGTATGTCGGCAAGGCGCGCAACCTGAAGAAGCGCGTATCCAGCTACTTCCACAAGGATCATGGCGGTACGCGCATCGGCCACATGGTCTCGCGCATCGTGCGGCTGGAGACCACGGTGGTGCGCACCGAGGCCGAGGCGCTGCTGCTCGAGAACAACCTGATCAAGACGTTGAACCCCAAGTTCAACATCCTGTTCCGCGACGACAAGAGCTACCCCTACCTGAAGATCACCGGCCTGCCCGATGCCGAGGCCGCGACGCAGGCGGCGCGCTTCCCTCGGGTGGCCTACTACCGTGGCAGCGTGGACCGGCGGCACCGCTACTTCGGCCCGTACCCGGGTGCCTGGGCGGTCAAAGAGACCATCCAGCTGATCCAGAAGGTGTTCCGGCTGCGCACCTGCGAGGACACGGTGTTCGCCAACCGCTCGCGGCCCTGCCTGCTGTACCAGATCCGCCGCTGCTCGGGCCCATGCGTGGGTCTGGTCAAGGCCGAGGACTACGCGCTGGACGTGCGCAATGCCGAGGCTTTTCTGCTTGGCGATTCACAGCAGGTGATCGACGAACTGCAGCAGCGCATGGCCCAGTGCGCCGAGGTCATGGACTACGAACGCGCCGCCGAATGGCGCGACCGCATCGCCGCGCTGTCGCGGGTGCTGCACCAGCAGGCGATGGACGAGAGCAGCCTGTCGGCCAGCGACCGCGATGCCGACATCCTGGCCGTCAGCGTGGCCGGCGGGCGGGCCTGCGTGAACCTGGCGATGGTGCGCGGCAGCCGGCACCTGGGCGACCGGGCCTACTTCCCGACGCATGTCGAGGACGCCACCGCGGTGGCCGCGGACGAGGCTGCCGATGAGCCCGGCGTGCGCCAGATCGAGCAGCAGTTGCTGGAAGCCTTCATCGCCCAGCACTACCTGGGCCAGCCGGTGCCGCCGCTGCTGGTGCTGAGCCATGCCGTGGACGCGGCGTTGATCGATGCGCTGGGCCAGCAGGCCGGGCAACGCGTGCGCACGGTGCATCAACCGCGCGAGCAGCGGCGGATCTGGCTGGACATGGCAGTGAAGGGCGCCGAGATCGCGCTGGCGCGGCTGCTGGCCGAGGAAGGCTCGCAGCGCGAGCGCACCCGCGCGTTGGCCGATGCGCTGGACCTGGAGTTGCCCGACCCCGACCGCTTCCGCGTCGAGTGCTTCGACGTCAGCCATACCGCGGGCGAGGCGACGCAGGCGTCCTGCGTGGTCTACGACGACCACCGCATGCAGAACAGCCAGTACCGACGCTTCAACATCCAGGCCGTGACTGGCGGCGACGACTATGCGGCGATGCGCCAGGTGCTGACGCGCCGCTACGCCAAGCTGGCGGAGGCACTGCAATCCGGCGAATCGGTGGCCAACGCAGCACGCATGCCGGACCTGGTGCTGGTGGATGGCGGGCGTGGCCAGGTCGGCGTGGCGCGCGAGGTCTTCGAGGAACTGGGGCTCGACCTGTCGCTGATCGTCGGCGTGGAGAAGGGCGAGGGACGCAAGGTCGGCCTGGAGGAGCTGGTCTTTGCCGATGGCCGGCCCAAGGTGCGGCTGAGCCCCGATTCGGCGGCGCTGATGCTGGTGGCGCAGATCCGCGACGAGGCGCACCGCTTCGCGATCACCGGCATGCGCGCGCGGCGCGCCAGCGTGCGCACAGGCGGCAGCCGCCTGGAGGACATCGCCGGCGTCGGCCCGAAGAAGCGGGCTGCGCTGCTACAGCGCTTCGGCGGCGTGCGCGGCGTGGCCAATGCCGGCGTCGAGGACCTGGCCAGCGTCGAAGGCATCTCGCGCACGCTGGCCGAGGCGATCTACCGCGCGCTGCATTGAGCCCGCACGCGGGCCGGCCGTGCCGCACACGGCACAATGCCGCGATGTTCTTCACGATCCCCACGCTGCTGACCTGGGCGCGCATCATCGCCATTCCGCTGATCGTGGGCGTCTTCTACCTGCCGCTGGACGGGCCGACACGCAACCTGCTGGCCACGGTGCTGTTCATCGTCGTCGCGCTCACCGACTGGCTGGACGGCTGGCTGGCGCGCCGGATGAACCAGACCTCGTCCTTCGGCGCCTTCCTCGATCCGGTGGCCGACAAGTTCCTGGTCTGCGCGGCGCTGCTGATCCTGCTGCAGCTGGACCGGGTCAATGCGCTGGTGGCCTTCATCATCATCGGCAGGGAGATCGCGATATCGGCACTGCGCGAATGGATGGCGCAGATCGGCGCCTCGCGCAGCGTGGCCGTCAACATGCTGGGCAAGCTGAAGACCGTGACGCAAATGGTTGCAATTCCGTTCCTGCTTTTCGACGGGGCGCTGTTCGGCGTGATCGACACGCGGCTCTGGGGCACCGGGTTGATCTATGTGGCCAGCCTGCTGACGATCTGGTCGATGATCTACTACCTGCGCAAGGCCCTGCCCGAGATTCGTGCCAAGGCCCGTTGACGGCGGCGAAGCTGGTTTGTGCTGGCGCAAAGTCTGGTGCACTGCCGCATGCGAATTGCCGACGCACGCGAGTGAAAATGCGCACTGGATGCCCCCTGGAACACGGGTCGAATGCGCATAGAATCGCGCCCGGTCTTGACACCCGTGAGGCCCGGGGCTGTAATCTTTCGACAGCCTGCGCAGCGCGCGGCATCACCCACCACCCACATCAAATCCACCAAGGCAAGGCAAGAGGGGCAACTGAATGAACAAGTCGGATCTGATCGAACACATTGCCAAACAGGCCGACATCTCCAAAGCCGCGGCCACGCGCGCGCTGGATGCCATCGTCGGCGGCGTGAAGACCACGCTGAAGAAGAGCGGCAGTGTCACCATCGTCGGATTCGGCACCTTCGCCGTGACCAAGCGCGCGGCCCGCACCGGCCGCAATCCGCGCACCGGCGCGGCCATCAAGATCAAGGCCGCCAAGGTGCCCAAGTTCAAGCCTGGCAAGGCCCTGAAGGACGCGCTGAAGTAAGCGCGGGCCGCACCTGGCCACACGGGTGCTTAGCTCAGTTGGTAGAGCGGCGCCCTTACAAGGCGTAGGTCGGGGGTTCGAGCCCCTCAGCACCCACCAGCAATGCACGGCCAGAGCGCCCGTGCCTGCCGCACGCGCTGCACTAGAATCGCGGCACCCGTCGGGCAGTGGCGCAGGCGCCGGTTGAACCGGTAGCGCGCAGAACGATCGAAGGCGAACCGCCGCGGTTCGCCTTCTTTGCTTCCACAGCCACACCGTCACGGCCCACGACGCGCTCAAGGTCCACCCATGTTCGATTTCATCCGCAAGCACACCCGCCTGTTCCAGGGCATCCTGGTGCTGCTGATCTTCCCGTCCTTCGTCTTCTTCGGGGTCCAGGGCTACTCCAGCTTCAACGACGCATCGAACGCCAAGGTGGCCGAGGTCGACGGGCGGCCGATCACGCAGATGGAATGGGATGCGGCGCACCAGCGCAATATCGAGCGCTTCCGGCAGCAGATGCCCAACGTCGACATCAAGCTGCTCGATTCGCCTGCCGTGCGCAAGGAGACCTTGGACGGTCTGGTGCGCGAGCGGGTACTGCTGGCCGCGGCCGACCACATGCATCTGGGTGTCAACGACGATCGCCTTCAGCGTGTCTTCCGCACCGACCCGCAGTTCGCGCCGCTGCGCAACCCGGACGGCACCGTCAATCGCGAGCTGCTGCTGGCGCAGGGCATGAGCTCCGAGATGTTCGCGCAGAGCCTGCGCCAGGATCTGGCCATGCGCCAGGTGCTGGTGGGCATGGGGGGTACGGTGGTGGCGCCGAAGGCGGTGGTCGATCCGTCGCTGGATGCGATGCTGCAGCGCCGCCAGGTGCAGTACCAGCGCTTCGATGCGCAGGCCTACCGCAGCAAGGTCAACCCCAGCGACGCCGACCTGGAAGCCTTCTACAAGGCCAACGAGGCACTGTTCCGCACGCCCGAGCAGGCCCGCATCGAATACGTGGTGCTGGACCTGCAGACGCTGCAGAAAGGCCAGACCCTGCCCGAAGCCGACCTGCGCCGCTACTACGACGAGAACGCCAGCCGCTACACCGCGGCCGAAGAGCGCCGCGCCAGCCACATCCTGATCAAGGCCGACAAGGACATGCCGGCGGCCGACCGGCAGAAGGCCCGCGCCAAGGCCGATGCGCTGCTGGAGCAGCTGCGCAAGTCGCCGGGGCAATTTGCCGAGCTGGCCAAGAAGAGCAGTGACGACCCCGGCAGCGCCGAGCGTGGCGGCGACCTGGACTTCTTCAGCCGTGGCGCGATGGTCAAGCCCTTCGAGGACGCGGTCTTCGCGATGAAGAACGGCGAGATCAGCAACGTGGTCGAGTCCGACTTCGGCTACCACATCATCCAGATGACAGGCCAGCGCGGCGGCGAGAAGAAGAGCTTCGAGCAGGTGCGGCCCGAGATCGAGGCCGAGGTCGGCCGCCAGATGGCGCAGAAGCGCTATGCCGAGGCGGCCGAGCAGTTCACCAACACCGTCTACGAGCAGCCCGACAGCCTGCAGCCGGTGGTCGACAAGCTCAAGCTCGAGAAGCGCAGCGCGACCGTCCAGCGTACGCCGGCGCCAGGCGCGACCGGCGCGCTGGCCTCGGCCAAGCTGCTGGAAGCACTGTTCGGCAACGACGCGCTGCGCAACAAGCGCAACACTGACGCGGTGGAGGTCGGTCCCAACCAGCTGGCATCCGCGCGCATCGTCGAGCACTTGCCGGCACGCACGCTGCCGCTGGCCGAGGTGAAGGACCAGGTGCGTGACCGCGTGGTGGCCGAGCAGGCCGCCGCGCTGGCCCGCAAGGAAGGCCAGGCGCTGCTGGAACAGCTGAAGAAGGGCGAGTCCGTCAAGCTGCCGGAGTCGGCGGTCATTGGCCGCATGTCGGCGCAGAGCGTGCCGCGCAACGTCATCGATGCGGTGCTGGCGGCCGATGCCAGCAAGCTGCCGGCGCCGGTGGGCGTGGACCTGGGCGAGCAGGGCTACCTGGTGGCGCAGGTGACGCAGGTGCTGCCGCGCGACCCGGCCCTGGGCAACGAGCAGGCGCTGCAGAGCCAGTATGCGCAGGCCATCGCCAGCGCCGAGATGCAGGCCTACTACGCCGCGCTGAAGTCGCGCTACAAGACGGAGATCAAGGCCCAGGCCGCGGCGGCGGCCGCCTCGGCCGCGCGCTGAGCGCGGCGGGCCCGCGGTCTATAATCGCCCTCTCTACGGTGGCTGTAGCTCAGTTGGTAGAGTCCAGGATTGTGATTCCTGTCGTCGTGGGTTCGAGTCCCATCAGCCACCCCAATAATATCCTTTTAAATCAAGAAGTTAGGCGATCAACGGCCTTTCTTGGGATAAATCTGGGATAAATCCGACGCGAGGGCTGCTTCGAGGCGCCCCATCTCCAGCGCGTTGTGGTCGCCGTCGATCCACTTCGCGTAGGTACGCAGAAACATCTCCACCGAGTGCCCGAGCTGCTTCGCGCAGAAGGCGGGCCTCATTCCCGCCATGAGCATCATCGTCGCGTAGGTGTGGCGGGTGTTGTAGGGCGGCCGGTAGCGCAACCGCAGGCGCCGCAGCGTCGGCTCCCAGTAGGTGCGGCGGAAGGCGCGTTCCTCGAACCAGGGCTCCTCATACCGGGGGTCGAGGAAGACATGCTGGTCGCGCATCTGGGTGTGCTTGCGCTGACGCTGGATCGCTGCGAGGGCCCGGCTGTTGAGGATGACCTGGCGCGCGGTGTGGGTCTTCGTGTTGAGCTTCTCGACGCCGCGCACGATGGCGCGGTGAACGACCAGGTGCTTGCCGGCGAGGTCAACGTCGCGCCAGTGGAGGCCGAAGCTCTCCGACGTGCGCAGACCTGTGAAGAACTTGAACTCAACGTAGTTGGCGATGGGCGCAGGGTAGTGCGAGGCCATGTCGGCGACGATGGCCTCGGCTTCCTCGCGCGAGAACGGATCGGGCAACGGCTTCTGGTGCTTGGCGCGAGCGACTGCGCTGACCGGGTTGGTCGAGAGGGTCTTGTCGGCGACCGCGAGTTCCATCGCCTTGCGCAGCACCGAGACGTAGTTGTTGACCGTCTTGCCGGTGAGATCAGGGCGCGAAGCCAACGCCGTAAGCACATCGCTGTGCTTGAGGATGCGAACCGGCCGATCGCCGAGCGTGGCCCCGCGACGGTCGCAGACGGCGGCCTTCCAGAATCGGATCGCGCTCGAGTAGCCGGCGATGGTAGAGGCTTCGAGACGCTGCGCCGCGAGCCAATCGTCCAGCTGTGTGCCAACGGTGAGCGGTTGGCCGACATCACCGTCTGCTGGGAAGTACTCGGCCAGCGAGAAGCTGCCGAAGCGGATGCGCTCGCGGATTTCGGCGGCAAGCCGGTGTGCGTACTTCAGGTTCGCCGCTGTCGGCCGTAGCGGCTCGCCATCGAGGTTTAAGGTGCGGCGCAGCACCTCGCCGTTGAAAGTGAACTGGATGCGGATCGAGTTGCCGCGAACCTCTACGCCCGACCCCTTTCGACCCATAGCTCGTACCCCTTCACACTGATCAGTACGTGGCCGTCAGGAGCGCGACGGAACTCGCGGCCCTCGAGCCAGACCCCAGACTCGATCTTGCGCCTGATTGCCTTCGTCGAGTATCCGGTCATTGCAGCAGCGACGGGAATGGTGACGTAGTCAGCTCCGCGCATCCCGGGTCCGTGCACATGTGCTTCCGCTGCTCCCACCCCGTGAGGCTGGAGCCCGCGTGCTGCGGCGGCGGAGCGCCTATGGCTCGCAGCGCGTGACGGATTGGTCCAAGTGCCTGGAAGGTGCGATGTCTCGTTGGTCATGGGCCTTCCCCGGGGCGCGCACGGGGCGCAATGCCGGCAGCCACGCGCCCTCGCTGCCCAGAAGGGTAGGGGCAGTCCTGGCCGGCACACGCGATGATCTGAAGCGAAGAATCATCGCTGCCTCATATCAGTCAACAAGTTGAGGAGGTCGCCACCGGCGACAGCTTCGCTCTCGGACTGGCCGACGTTGACCAGCAGCACGAGTACACGAGACGCCGGCCCCTTGCAGCCACTGGCGACAATCCCCAGATCGTTCCGAATGCCAGGAAGGAGAAGCCATGACCGCTGAAGAACAACGTGCGCTGCTTGCCGTGGCCTTGCTGGCCGCGTTTGCCGACGGCGACAAGTCCGATGCAGAGCGCGAGGAAGTCAAGCGTATCGCCACCACGCTCGGCAGTCAGGCCTCGGGGCTGAACATCCCGGCGCTGATGCAGGACGTGCTGCTCAAGCGCCTAGGCCTGCCCCAGGCCGTGGCCGCACTGCAGGCGCAGGAGCACCGCCAACTGGCCTATGAGCTGGCGGTGTGTGTGTGTGACGCCGACGGCGTGCAGTCTCCGGGAGAGCGCCAGTTCCTTTCCCGCCTGAAGGCCGAGCTCGGCGGCACCCTGGACACGGCCTTCGAGGCCCAGACCGATGGCCTGGCGCGTGAGACCGATGCGCCGGTGGTCGCGAGCACCGCCGCATCGGCTGCCGCGCCCATCGACCTCGCCGCGCTGGACAAGAGCATCTTCAACCGCGCCGTGCTCTGCGGCGCGCTGGAGCTGCTGCCGCAGAGCTGGGCCAGCATGGCCATCATCCCGCTGCAGGTGAAGCTGGTGCACGGCATCGCGCAGGCCCACGGCATCGCCAACATCGATGCCGGCATGATCAAGGAATTCGTTGCCACCGCGGGCGTGGGCCTGACCGGGCAGTACCTGGAACAGTTCGGCCGCAAGCTGGTCGGTGGCCTGCTCGGTTCGTTGCTGGGTGGACTCGGCCGCGGCGTGGGCAGCCTTGGCGCGGGCATGGCGATGAGCTTTGCCACCACCTACGCGCTGGGCCAGTTGGCCGTGCGCTACTACGGCGGGGGGCGGCAGATGAGCACGGCGCTGCTGCAGCAGACCTATCAGGACCTGCTAGTCAGCGCCAGGCAACTGCAGCAGCGGGCACTGCCGCAGATCCAGCAACAGGCGCGCACGCTGGACGCCGGCAAAGTGCTGGAGATGGTGCGCAAGCCGATGACCTGATCACCTGATCTGCTGCGCGCCGTCCTGCGTTGGAGGCAGCCCCGTCGGGGAGGAGCGCTTGAACCGCCACGGCGCCGTCACACGTCAGCTGGCTAGTGTGGGCAGTCCAGATGGCGGCTTACGGGCTGCGAGCTTGGAGAAGCGGCTGGCAAGTCTCGACCCTGAGCTGCCGGCCACACTGCAAGATTCGACGACAGAAAGCAGACTGTCGCACGTCCCGATGGCTGGTGGCCTCGCACGCGGGCCGTCAGGCCAAAGCCAGGCGCACCAGCTCATCGAGCGACGCGTCGCCGCGGAAGCCCGCGCCTTCGGCCGCCGCTGTGGCCAGCGGCGGGAAACGGCCGAACAGCGCTTCAATGCGCTCGTCGGGCGCCCAGCTCACCAGCTCGGCAGTGGGCGTGCCATACACCCGGCCGACGGCGTCGACCAGCTCGGCCATCGACGCACGCTGCGTCGGCAGCGTCACCGCACGGCCGGCCGGCAGCGCCGCCGCATCGACCTGCGCGCCATGCAGCAGCTGCTCGACCACGCAGGGCAGCGACGAGGCCCAGGTGGTCGCGCCGGGCGACGTTGGGCAGGTGAAAGGCCGTCCGACCGCCGGCTCGCGCAGCAGGTCGCTGAGGAAGGCCGACAGCTGCCCGGTGCGCGCGGGCGGACGCGCCAGCACGCCCGGCAGGCGCAGCGAACGGCCGTCGATCCAGCCGCGGCGGCTGAAATCGGCGACCAGCAGCTCGCCGACCAGCTTGTGCATGCCGTAGCTCATCACCGGCTGCGTCGGCGTGTCGTCGTCGACCGGGTCACGCAGCGTGCCGAACACCGCGATGCTGCTGGCGAAGACGAACACCGGCGCCGGCGCTCCCGCTTCGGCCTCCGCCCTGCAGCGCTCGAGCAGCGCCTGCGTCGCATCGAGATTGACGCGCCGCGCCAGCGCATACTGCTGTTCCGCCATGCCGCCGGGGATGCTGGCCAAGTGGAACACCACATCGACGTTGTCGGCAAAGGCGCGGTCCAGCAGCGTGTCGTCGGCGATGTCGCCGGGTAGCGCTTCGATTCGCGCGTCGGCCGCGGCTTCCAGCCGCAGGTCCAGCAGCCGCAGCCGTTCGATCCTGCGGCCGCGCAGCGCGCCCGCCTCGAGCAGCCGTCGCGCCAGGGCGCGGCCGACGAAACCATCGGCGCCGGTGATCAGCACGCGCACCTCAGCCTCCCGCGGCGACCACCCGCTGGTCGATCACGCCGAACGGCCCGTCGCGGCCGTCGGCGAACTTCGCCTGCATGTGCACGCGATCGCCGAATCTCATGAAGCCGGTCTTCGCTGCGCCCTGCTCGATCATCTCGATCACGCGCCGCTCGGCAATGCAGGCCGAGCCGGCGGCGCCGCCGGTGTTGGACACCGTGCCCGAGCCGACGATCGTGCCGGCGCTCAGGCGCCGCGTGTGCGCCGCATGCGCGACCAGTTCGCCGAAGTGGAAGTTCATCTCATTGCCGTTGGGCTCGCCAAAGCGCTGGCCGTTCCATTGCACGTGCAGCGCCAGGTGCACGCGCCCGCTCTGCCAGGCGTTGCCGAGCTCATCGGGCGTCACCGCGATCGGCGCGAAGGCGGTCGACGGCTTGGCCTGCAGGAAGCCGAAGCCCGACTGCATCTCACGCGGGCCCAGCGCGCGCAGGCTCCAGTCGTTGATCTGCACGATCAGCCGGATGCAGCCCAGCGCGGCGTCGGCCGACACGCCCATCGGCACCGGCCCGGTGACCACGCCGAACTCGCCCTCGAAGTCGATGCCGTCGGCCTCGCGCCGCAGCGGCACGTCGGCCTGCGCGCCGAGGAAGTCGTCGCTCGCGCCCTGGTACATCACCGGCAGCGTCTCGAACTGCGGGATCGGCGGCGAGTTGAAGGCACGCTCCATCAGCCGGCCGTGGTTGAGGAAGGCCGAGCCATCCAGCCACTGCGGGCTGCGCGGCAGCGGCGCGAGGCAGCGCGCGGCAACGAAGGGCACGGCGCCCGCGGCACGGCTGGCGTCCAGTTCGTCGGACAACGCCTGCAGCGGCGCGCGCACCGCGTCCCAGCGCTGCAGCGCATCGATCAGGCTGTGGGCGATGCCCGCGGCGGCGACGGCGCTGCGGGCATCGTGCGAGACGATCATCAGGCGGCCGTCGAGCGTGCCGTCGGCCTGGGTGGCAAATTTCATGTCGGCGATCCTTCAGTTGCCCGGCAGGTCCAGGCGCAGGTTGGCGGCCTTGATGACCTTGGCATAACGCTGGGTCTCGGCATCGACGAAGGCAGCAAAGGACTCGGGCAACAACGTCGGCGGCTCGGGGCTGCCCAGCAACACGAGCTTGTCGCGCGCCTCGGGCGTGGCCATCGCGCGCTGCACCTCGGCGTTGAGCCGCTTCACTGCATCGGCCGGCAAGCTGGCAGGCGCGAACAGGCCGAACCAGCCGGTCACCTCGAAATTCGGCAGCCCCGATTCGGCCACCGTCGGCAGGTCGGCCGGCAGCGAGGGCGAGCGCCTCGCACCGGTCTGCGCGATCAGCTTCAGCTTGCCTTCCTTGACCTGCGGTGCGACCACCAGCGCGCTGTTGAACATCAGCTGCACCTGGCCGCCCAGCAGGTCGTTCAGCGCCGGCGCCGCGCCCTTGTAGGGCACGTGCAGCATCTGCACGCCGGCCATCTGGTCGAACATCTCGCCGGCCAGGTGCAGCGTGTTGCCGACGCCGGCCGAGGCATAGGCGATCTTGCCGGGGTTCTTCTTCGCGGCGTCGATCAGCTCGGCTACGTTCCTCGCCGGCAGGCTGGGGTGCGCGGCGATGACCATCGGCCCCGGGGCCACCACCAGCGCCACCGGCACGAAGTCGCGGGCGGAGTCATAGGGCAGCTTCGGGTACAGCGTGGCATTGCTCGCATGGGCCGCGCTGGCGAACAGCAGCGTGTGGCCGTCGGTGGACTTGGCCACAAAGTCGCTGGCGATGATGCCGTTGGCACCGGGCTTGGATTCGACCACCACAGGCTGGCCCAGCGCAGCGGCGAGCTTGTCGGCCAGCAGCCTGGCCACCAGATCCGAAGTGCCGCCCGGCGGGAATGGCAGCACGATGCGCAGCGGCTTGTTCGGCCACGCGGCCGCGTGCAGCGGCAGCGCGGCCGCGAACGTGGCGAGCACCAGGGCGCGTCGGGCGAGTGAAGGCTGGTTCATCAGTCCACCACGATCTGGTTGTCCTTGACCACCTTGGCCCAGCCGCGAGCATCCTCGGCCAGGAAGGCCTTGAACGCGGCCGGCGTGCTGCCCACCGGTGGCAGCCCGTAGTCGCGCAGCAGCGCGCGAAAGTCGGCCGATTCGACGATGCGGTTCGACAGCGCGGCCAGCGCCTGCACGGTGGCCTCGGGCGTGTCGCGCGGCACGAAGATGCCCTGCCATGAATCGCCGCTGAAGCCGGGGAAGCTCTCGGCCACCGTCGGCACCTCGGGCAGCATCTCCAGCCGCTTCGCGCTGGTGACGGCCAGCGCGCGCACCCTGCCGCCCTTGATCTGGCCGATCGCGGTGGTGCTGGCGTCGACGCCGACGTCGACGCGCCGGCCGATAACGTCGGGCATGAACGCGTCCTTGTAGGGGATGTGCGTCATGTTCGCGCCGGCAGTGTTGAGCAGCCGCGCCATCACGACGTGCAGTCCGGTACCGATGCCGCCGCTGGCGTAGGTCAGCGCCCCGGGCTTGGCCTTGGCATCGCGCAACAGCTCATCGAGCGTGCGCCACGGCGCATCGGCGCCGACCAGCAGCACGTAGGGCACCGTCAGCACCTGCGTCACCGGCGTGAAGTCCTCGGCCTTGTAGGGCAGCTTGCGGAACACGTAGGGATTGATCGAGAAGGTGTTGTTCACCGTCCAGAGCAAGGTGGTGCCATCGGCCGGTGCAGCCGCCGCCGCCTGCGTGGCGATGATGCTGCTGGCGCCGGGCTTGTTCTCGACGATCACCGTCTGGCCGCTGAGCTTGCCGAAGCGGTCGGCCCACTGTCGCGCCACCACGTCGGGCGAGACGCCAGCAGGGAACGGCACGATCAAGCGCACCGGTTTGCTTGGAAAGCCACTCTGCGCGAGCACGGAGCCTGCAGCGCCCAGCGCCAGGGCAGCAAGTCCAACGGCGAGCCATCGGCGGCCAGGGCAAAGCTTCGGATGCATGTCTGGGGTCCTCATGGGAAAGATTCAGTTTCAGCGAGCGGTCAGGGCTGCCGCGATGGCCGGGTCGTAGCAGCCGTCGACCAGAATGAACAACATGCGGCAGGTTTTGCCGGAGCGGTTCGCCCAGGCATGGTTGGTGCCGCGCTGGATGACCACGCTGCCGGGCTTGAGCTGCACCTCGCTGTCGTCGAGCACCAGCGTCAGCTCGCCTTCGATGACGATGCCGTAGTCCAGCGTTTCGGTGCGATGCATCAGCGGATGCGGCGAATCGGCCTTGACGGTGGAGGCGGCCACGTCGCCGATCTGGCTGAAGGCGTCGTGCATCTTCGCGGCGCCGCGCGCCAGCAGCTCGGGCGTATCGGGCGGAATGTCGACGAAACGCATGCGCGTGCCCTGCTTCGGCGGCGGCAGCATCAGCGGCGCGGTGCTCGGGTCGGCGCCGTTGTCCACCGGTGCGGGGCTGCCTTGGGTGCACCAGACCTCATGGAAGATGGTGCCCGGAATGGCCGCGATCTCGACCACGGTGGGCAGCAGGCCGTTGCTGGCGACGATCGCCTTGCCGGCAGCATCGTGGCCGGTGACGACGCGGTGAATCGGTGGGAAGCTCATCGTTTGTCCTCCTCGAAGATCGCCACCGCCCGCGTCCAGCCGGCCGAGGCGCCGCGGATCTTGTGCGGGAAGCAGGCAATGGTGAAGCCGTGCCCCGGCAGGGCCTCCAGGTTGTGCAGCTTCTCCAGGTGGCAGTAGCCGATGTCGCGCCCGGCCTTGTGGCCTTCCCAGATCAGCGCCTTGTTGCCGGTCTCGGCCACCTTCTTCGCGGTGTACGAAAACGGCGCGTCCCAACTCCAGGCGTCGGTGCCGGTCAGGCGCACACCACGTTCCAGCAGGTACATCGTGGCCTCGTAGCCCATGCCGCAGCCAGCGGACACGTAGTCGTTGTTGCCGTAGCGGCTACCGGCGCGGGTGTTGACGACGACGATGTCCAGCGGCTGCAACTCCCAGCCGATGCGCTTCAATTCAGCTTGCACATCGGCGGCGGTGGCGACGTAGCCGTCAGCAAAGGAACGGAAGTCCAGCTTCACCCCCGGCTGGAAGCACCATTCCAGCGGCACCTGGTCGATGGTGATCGACGGCCGGCTGCCGCCGTTCTTCGCGTCCTGCGTCGAGTGGAAGTGCCAGGGCGCGTCCAGGTGCGTGCCGCTGTGCGTGGTCAGCGTCACCCATTCGGCGGCCGCGGCCTCGCCTTCCGGGTAGTCCTCGGCCTTCGTGCCGGGCAGCATGGCCATGAACTCCGGCAGCGTGTCGGCATGCTTCTGGTAGGTGATCTTCGGCGCCAGCGGCGGCGGGTCGGAGAGCACGTCGTTTTCCAGGTAGATCGACAGGTCGACGAAGCGGCGTCGCGGTTTCATGCGTGAAGCTCCCGGATGTTGGCGGCAGCGCTGCCCGAGGGCAGGCGCGAGAAACAGAAGACGGCCACGGCCGCGACCACGGCAGCGGCGAGCCCCAGGCTGCCGTAGCCGAAGGCCTTGACCAGAGTGCCGCCCAGCACCGGGCCGATGGCCGAGCCGAGCATCAGCATCGCCGGTGTCGCCGCGAGCGCGCGCCCGCTCGGCTCCAGCCGGGCCAGCAGCCCGAACGCGAAGGTGTGCGTGAAGATCATCACCGCGGCAAACACCGAGGCCGCTGCGGCGTAGGCCGCGAACACCGTGGCGTTCATGATCGTCGCCGCCAGCAGTGCCTGTACCACCGAGCCGGCGAGCATCACATTCCTGGCGCGCCAACGTTTCTCGAGCCACGCCGCCAGCGCCGCCGGCAGCAGGTTGACCAGGCCGAGCGCGATCAGCACGCCGTTGATGGCCTGGCGCTCGAAGCCGCGGTCGCTGCCGACTCGCTCGAGGAAGCTGAAGGTCATCGCCTGCACCACCGTCATGCAGGCGATGCCGGCGATGCCAAACCACACCGCGGCCATGAACGGCGGGCGCGGTCGGGTTGCGGCGCTGGCCACAGGCGTGCCCGGCAACGCCGGGAAGCCGATCAGCATGATCAGCGCGGCCACCGCCATCACCACCGCGAACACGACGAACAGCGCCGGCGCCCCCGCCGCGGCCATGATCTGCGGCGTGGCAGCGACGAAGAGCACGGCGAACACGCCGAGCGCGATGCCGACGATCGCAAACAGCCGGTGCGGCCGCTGGCTGCGCGCGATGGTGCCGTGAGTGACGCTCAGGGCAGCGCCGGTGGCCACGCCGGCGATCGCGTGCAGCACGGCCAGCGAGCCGAAGTCGACCACTTGCGACGCCGCGGCAAAGGCCAGCGCCGCTACGCCGAAGCCACACGCGGCCACCACGCGCCCGTTCAAACGCCCGAAGCGCGGCGCCAGCAGCAGGCTCGCGAGCACCACACCGAGCAGGAACAGCGTCGCCAGTCCACCCGCCTGTTGCGGGTCGAAGCGGTAGCGCGCAATCAGCGCGCCGACCCAAATCGGAAGCGCCACCAGGTCGACCATGCCGGCGCAGTGCGCCACCATCAGCGCGATGCGGCCGCGGCGGCTGTCGATGGAGATGGCCATGTCCGTGCTCCCGCTCAGACGGGTTGCGCCAGCGCCATCAGCGACTCGCGCATGATGCGGGCGTGCTCGTCCTTGTCGCCGCCGGTCATCTCGATCTCGCCGAGACGGAACGAGTTCTCCACCACCATGCGGCAACGCTCCCAGCGCCGGTCCTGGAAGGCCTGCAGCGCGGCTGACACACTGCCGCCGCGGCCGAGTTCCTCGGCCAGCACCAGCGCGTCCTCGATGCCGATACAGGCACCGCTGGCCAGGTGCGGCGTGGTCGCGTGCACGGTGTCTCCGATCAGCACCACGCGGCCTCGGTACCACGGGCGCGGCATCAGCAGACCTTCGAGCGGACGGAAGACGATCTGCGAATCGGGCCCGATCTGCTCGCGCACACGCTGCAGCAGCGGCGCCGGGAACTCGGCCAGCAGCGCGCGCAGCTTGGGTGCGAACTCGGCCGGGTCCACATGGTCGTTGTTCGGCCGGTGTTCAGTGAGGAACAGGTACATCTGTTCTTTCGACACCGGGTTCAGGCCTGGTTTGACGCGGCCCATCCACATCATCGCGTTCTCGACCTCCGGCGGCCGCGGCAGCACCGCGCGCCAAACGGCCTGGCCGCTGTAGCGCGGCTTCGGTGCATCGGGGAACAGCGCCTCGCGTGTCTTCGAGTACAGCCCGTCGGCGCCGATGACCAGGTCGTAGCGCCGGCGCTGGCCGTCAGTAAAACTCACCTGCACGCCGGCGGCGTCCTGCTCGATCGCAGTGAAGGTGCAGCCCAGGTGCACCTTGGCGCCCGAAGCGCGCGTCGCCTCGGCCAGGATGCGCGCCAGCACCGGCCGCAGGATCGCGCCGCCGCCGGGAATGTCGGCGCCGGCGATGCGCGGCGTCGGCAGCGCGCCGATCGGCGTGCCGTCGGGCAGGTGGATCAGCACGCCGTCGGCGGCGTTGCCTTCGCGCAGGAACGCATCGAGGATGCCGAGCTGGCGGAACGCGCGCAGCGTCGCCCCGCCCAGGCTGATGCCGGCGCCGTAGTTGCGCCAGCCGGGGTCGATCTCGACCAGGTCGACTTGCGCGCCGAGCTTGGCGCATTCGATGGCTGCGGACATGCCGGAAAAGCCGCCGCCGATGACGAGGACGTTGCGGGCTGCGAGGGTCATGGGGTGGTCTCCTCCACGGGTTCGTTGTCAGTCAGATGGACGGCGCCGCTGTCGTCCACGGTGAGCGCCACCGGCTGCAGCGACTGGCCCAGGCAGGGGCCGAGCACGCAGGCGCCGCTGGCGATATCGAACAGCGCGCCATGCGCGCTGCAGCGGATGTGGCGGCCGTCGCCGCTGAGGTAGGCGTGGCGTCGCCACGGCAGCGGCGTGCCGGGCCCGTGCGGGCAGGCGTCGAGATAGCCGTGCACCTGCGCACCCACGCGCACGATGAAGACCGTGTCGCGGCCCGCGCCCCGCGGGTCGAAGCCACGGCTGGCGCCATCGGGCAGGTCGTCGATCGAGCACAGACGCATGAGGCTTCTCTTCAGTGCGCGGCACCGGGCGGCGGCGGGCCGGAGGGCGCCCACTTCTCGCGGTACTCGAACAGGAAGCTCTGCGACGCGTCGGCGCCCATCGGGCCTTCGCGCGCCACCCAGGTGTCGTCGTGCAGATCCATGTCGGCGTCGTACTCGACGTGGCAGCCGAGCGGACTGTTG
>JAFLDH010000065.1 GCA_017302505.1 Burkholderiales bacterium | reverse complement strand
GGCCCTGGATGGGCCTGGCGGCACGCCAGGCACCGGGCATCAGGCCCGCGCAGCCGGGGCGGCCGGTGCGCGCGGCAGGTACTGCGCCGAGGTGACACCCATCGAGACGTAGATGCTGGTCAGCGCCTCGATGCCCACCTCGGCCGGCGTCACCCAGGCTTCGGGCACCCACAGCAGGCCGCCGCCCACGGGCACCGGCGCGGTGGGCACCAACACCGCCAGGAAACGTCGGCCGTCGATCAGCACCGGCTCGGCGCTGGACAGCAGGCCCAGCGCGATGGCCCCGCCCGGGCCGCCGAAGTGGCACCACACCGGGCGCATCGATTTCAGCCCGCCTTCGCCGTTCTTGTCGCGCTGCGCCAGCAGGTCGACCATGCGGCGGATCACGCCATAGACGGTGTTGACCAGCGGGATGCGCGTGACCAGCGCATCGATCAGCCGCGCCACGCCGCGCTGCAGGCCGGTCTCGACCAGCACGCCCAGGCCGAAGACCGCGCCGAGCAGCACGCCGACGCCGACCAGGTAGCCGATCAGCTCGGAGCCGGCCACGCCGATGCCGATGGCCTTCAGCACCTGCCCGAAGGCGCTGCCCGGGCCCAGCCAGTTCAGCAGCAGCGCGATCAGCCAGGCGAAGATGGCCGCCGTGGCCGCCAGCGGCAACGCGGCCAGCAGCCCGGTGACGAACAGGCGAAGCAGGGTGCGCGTGCTGTGGGTCATGAGCTCATCCTGGAGAGGCCGCCGGACGGCGGCTGTCGGGGGCGGATTTTCGGGACGCGCCGGTGCCGCGGCGTGCCCATTGGCGCCAGGCCTTCAATGCCACCAGCCCCAGCGGGGCGGCATGCATCAGCAGGTCGAAGATGTCGAGCGGGCGCGTCAAGGTGCCCTGGCCGAGCATGCGCAGCTTCTCCACCAGATGCGGCTCGGGAAACACCGGCGCCACCGCCAGCCAGGCGGCAGCCAGCAGCAGCCAGACCCACGGCAGGCGGTCGAGCCAGCCCAGCAGCGTGCCCAAGGGTGGGCCTTCAGACCCCCGACCGGGCCAGCGCCTGGTCGATGTCCCAGAGGATGTCGTCGATGTGCTCCAGCCCCACCGAGATGCGCACCATGTCGGGCAGCACGCCGGCGGCCAACTGCTGCGCTTCGTCCAGCTGGCGATGGGTGGTGGTGGCCGGGTGGCTGATCAGCGTGCGCGTGTCGCCGATGTTCACCAGGTGGCTCATGAACTGCGCACCTTCGATGAACTTCTCGCCGGCCGCCGCGCCACCCTTGACGCCGAAGGCCAGCAGGCCCGAGGCCATCGGCTGGCCATCCAGCGCGCGCATCTGTTTCTGCAGCAGTGCATGCTGCGGGTGGTCCGGCAGGCCGGGGTAGTTGACCCAGCCCACGCGCGGGTGCGATTGCAGGAAACGCGCCACCGCCAGCGCATTGCGGCTGTGCCGCTCCATGCGCAGCGGCAGCGTCTCCACCCCTTGCAGGATCTGCCAGGCGCTCATCGGACTGAGCGCGGCGCCGAAGACGCGCAGCGTCTCCATGCGCGCGCGCATGCAGAAGCCGAAGTCGCCGAAGGTCTCGTAGAACTTCACGCCGTGGTAGCCGGGCGACGGTTCCGTCATGCCCGGGAACTTGCCGTTGTCCCAGGGGAAGGTGCCGCTTTCGACCATCACGCCGCCCAGCGTGGTGCCGTGGCCGGCCAGGTACTTGGTGGCCGAGTGCACGACGATGTCGGCGCCCAGCGCGATCGGGTTGCACAGGTAGGGCGACGGCACCGTGTTGTCGATCACCAGCGGCAGCCCGTGCGCATGCGCCACGTCGGCCACCGCGGCAATGTCCAGCAGCAGCATGCTCGGGTTGCCCAGGCTTTCGGCATAGAGCGCGCGGGTGTTCGGCCGGATGGCGGCGGCAAAGGCCTCGGGCCGGGTGGCATCGACGAAGCTGGTCTCGATGCCGAACTTGGCCAGGTTCACCGACAGCATCGACACCGAGCCGCCGTACAGCGCACCGGCGGCCACCACGTGGTCGCCCTGCTGCAGGATCGTCATCAGCGCCATCGCCTCGGCCGCCATGCCGGAGGCCGAGGCCAGCGCGGCGTGGCCGCCTTCCAGTGCCGCGACCCGCTCTTCCAGCGCGGCCACCGTCGGGTTGCTCAGGCGCGAATAGACATTGCCGAAGGTCTGCAGGTTGAACAGGCTGGCCGCATGCTCGGCGCTGTCGAAGACGAAGCTGGTGGTCTGATAGATCGGCAGCGCGCGCGCGCCGGTGGCCACGTCGGGGATCTGCCCGGCATGGATCGCCAGGGTCTCGGGCTGGAAGATGCGGTCGGCCATGTCAGGTGGGTCTCTTGGCGGAGATCACGCGGGTGTTGACGCCGGCCCAATGCAGCCCGCCGAACAACCGCGCGTGTTCGATCTTCATGCAGCGGTCCATCACCGAATCCAGCCCCGCGGCGCGCGCCAGCGCGTCGGCCTGCAGGTTCTTCACGCCAATCTGCTGCCACAGGCACCTGGCGCCCAGCTTCACGGCGCTCTGGGCGAAGGGCAGCACGTCCTCGGTGCGGCGGAACACGTCGACCACGTCCACCTTGAAGGGGATGTCCTCCAGCGTCTTGTAGCTGCGTTCGCCCAGGATGCTGTCGTAGCGCGGGTTCACCGGCACGATGCGGTAGCCGTGGTGCTGCAGGTACTTGGCGGCGAAGTTGCTGGGGCGGTGCCAGTCGGCCGACAGGCCGACGATGGCGATGACCTTGTTGTCGCGCAGGATGCGCCGCAGCGTGCTGATGTCGTCGCTCATGGTGCAGGCAACGATAGCGCATCGGTTACAACCGCGGCTGCGATGAACCACCGCCACGTCACGCTGCGCCAGTTCCGCTACTTCATCGCCGTGGCCGAGAGCGGCTCGGTGGCCGCGGCCTCGCGCATGCTGAACATCGCGCAGAGCGCGCTGACCAAGAGCCTGGCCGAGCTGGAAGACGAACTCGGCACCCTGCTCTTCGAGCGCAGCTCCAAGGGCATGGCGCTCACCGCGCAGGGCCACCGCTTCCTGGCCAGTGCGCGCAAGGTCATCGGCTCGGTGGCCGATGCGATGCGCCTGCATGCCGGCGAGGCCGACTCGGGGCTGTCCGGCGTGCTGACGCTGGGCGTCACCAGCCTGGTGGCCGGCTACTACCTGAGCGAGCTGTTCAGCCGCTTCCGCCGCCACTGCCCCGACGTGCAGGTGTTCGTCACCGAGGACACGCCGCGCTTCCTGGAGCATCTGCTGATCAACGGCGAGATCGACGTGGCGATCATGGTCAGCAACGCGCTCAGCGAGCCGCAGGCCATGGTCTGCGAAACGTTGACGCGCAGCCGCAACCGCGTCTGGCTGCCGTCGAACCACGCGCTGGCGGCGCAGGACGAGGTGTCGCTGGCCGACTGCGCGGCCTGCGACCAGATCGTGCTGGAGGCCGACCGCATCGACGAGCTGATGAAGGGCGTCTGGGCCCGCCACCAGCTGAAGCCGCGCAGCATTCTGCGCACGTCGTCACTGGAGGCCGTGCGCTCGCTCGTCGGCGCCGGCGCCGGCATCGCAGTGCTGCCGGACATCCTGTACCGGCCATGGACGCTGGACGCAGAACATGTGGAGGCCCGGCCGCTGCGCGACGAGATCCCCACCGTCGACGTCGGCCTGGTGTGGCGCCGCGGCTCGGGCCTGAAGCCGGCGGCGGCCGAGTTCATCGAGCTGGCGCGCGAGCTGGCGAGGTCGCGAAAGAGCCTCCGGGCTCCAAACTAAGGCATCGAGGAATTGCGTCTCCAGCACTACCGCCGACACCCAACCACATCCATGAAGGAAAGAAAGTGAACGCTCTTGCCGAAATCTTCAGCCCGACCTACTCGACCGAAGATGGCTTGTGTTTCGTGATCATGCCGCTCAACGAGGAACTGGAGGAGATATACGAGCGCGTGCTCAAGCCTGTAGTCAGCAGCGAGCCTGTCCTGATGCAATGCGTTCGCGGCGATGAAGTCTTCAGCAACAAGCCCATCATGGGCGATGTCTGGGAGTCGATTCAGAAGGCAGAAATCATCATCGCCGACTTGACCGGCAAGAACCCGAACGTCATGTACGAACTGGGGCTGGCGCATGCCTTGTGGAAAAAGGTCATTCTCATCGCTCAATCAGTCGACGACCTTCCATTTGACCTTCGCCATCTGCGCACCATCATCTACAGGCACACCCTTAGAGGCACAGAAAAGTTGGCGGCCGACTTGGCTACGGCAATCGTCGAACTGCGCGGTTTACCGTCAAACCCAGGGGCCGTGGCCCAAGCACGGGACTCCAGGGATGGCTTGGATGAGTTCGGCGCGTTGCGGGTGATCGCAAAGAATGATGCCAGTCGCGCTCGCGCACTGATAAAGCGTGGAATCTCGACACAGATCAAGTACCCTGACCTGACGATCTCCATCTCTCTCATTGGTGTGAACGAGGATGGGTTCAGCAAGCTGTGCATCGGCTACGAGTTCGAGGCCTCATTGATAGCGGAAAGCCTGCAAATCGAGTTGTACCCATCGTCCACCACCTTCATTGCCAGCCGTTCCGTGCGCATCTTCTACGTGTTGCTGGTTGCTGTAGATGTCGCGCGCAAGAGTGCCGTCGTCGAAGTGGTGCCGATGCCGCGAAACCCACCATCGTCCGCTACAGCTTGACCATCACGTGCCGGGCGACGGTGTAGTCCTCCAGCGCGTACATGCTCATGTCCTTGCCGTAGCCGCTGCTCTTCAGGCCGCCGTGCGGCATCTCGTTGACCAGCATGAAGTGCGTGTTGATCCAGGTGCAGCCGTACTGCAGCTTCTTGGCCACGCGCATCGCGCGGCCGACATCCTGCGTCCACACCGATGAGGCCAGGCCGTAGTCGCTGTCGTTGGCCCAGGCGATGGCCTGCTCGGTGTCGTTGAAGCGCGTCACGCTGACCACCGGGCCGAAGACCTCGCGCTTGACGATCTCGTCCTCCTGCCGGGCGCCGGCCACCACCGTGGGTTCGTAGAAGAAGCCGGCGCCGGCGCGGGCCTTGCCGCCGGCGGTGATCTCCATGTGGCCGCTCATCTGCGCACGCTCGACGAAGCTGGCCACGCGGTTGCGCTGCCGGTCGCTGATCAGCGGGCCGATCTCGGCATCGGGGTCGTCCTGCAGGCCGGCCTTGATGGTCTTGACCGCACTCGACAGGTCGGCCACCAGCCGGTCGTAGACCTTGGCGCCGGCATAGACGCGGCAGGCCGCCGTGCAGTCCTGGCCGGCGTTGTAGTAGCCGAAGGTGCGCAGACCGTCGACCACGCTGGCCAGATCGGCATCGTCGAAGACGATCACCGGTGCCTTGCCGCCGAGTTCCAGGTGGGTGCGCTTCAGCGTGCCGGTGGCCGCCTGCAGGATCTTGCGGCCGGTGCTGACGTCGCCGGTGACGCTGACCATCGCCACCTTCGGATGCTCGACCAGCGTCTGGCCCACCGACGCGCCGCGGCCGGTGATGATGTTCAGCACGCCCTTCGGGAAGATCTCGGCTGCCACCTGCGCCAGCAGCAGCGTGGTCAGCGGCGTCTGCTCGCTGGGCTTGATGACCACCGTGTTGCCGGCGGCCAGCGCCGGCGCTATCTTCCACGCGGCCATCATCAGGGGGTAGTTCCACGGCGCGATCGAGGCCACCACGCCCACCGGATCGCGGCGGATCATGCTGGTGTGGCCGGCCAGGTACTCGTTGGCCACGGTGCCGGACACGCAGCGCGCCGCGCCGGCAAAGTAGCGGTAGCAGTCGGCGATGGCCGGGATCTCGTCGCCCAGCGAGCGCGCATAGGGCTTGCCGCAGTTCAGCGACTCCAGCCGCGCGAAGGCCTCGGCCCGCGCCTCGATCGCATCGGCCAGCTTCAGCAGCAGGCGCGAGCGCTCCATCGGCGTGGTCTCGCTCCAGCCGTCGAAGGCGCGGTGCGCGGCCGACACGGCCTTGTGCACCTGGTCGGCCGAGGCCTCGGGCACGGTGGCCAGCAGCTCGCCCGTGGACGGGTTCAGCACCTTCTCGGGCTCGCCCTCGCCGGCCACGAAGGCGCCGTCGATCAGCAGGTCGGTGGGCATGGCGATGTCGGTCATTTGATGCTCCTTGGAAGGCGGGTCAACGGTGCGCCGGCTCGTCGGCGCGGGTCAGCCAGTAGGCGGCCAGGATCGGGATGAAGGTCAGCGCGATGATCACCACCGCCACCACGTTGGTCACCGGCCGCTGGCGCGGTCGGATCAGCTCCTGCAGCATCCAGATCGGCAGCGTGGTCTGCTGCCCGGCGGTGAAGGTGGTGACGATGACCTCGTCGAAGCTCAGCGCAAAGGCCAGCAGCGCGCCGGCCAGCAGCGCCGAGCCCAGCTGCGGCAGGATGATGTGGCGCAGCGTCTGGAAGCCGTCTGCGCCCAGGTCTATGCTGGCCTCGATCAGGTTGGGTTGCAGACGCCGCAGGCGCGCCACCGCGTTGTTGTAGACCACCACCACGCAGAAGGTGGCATGGCCGATGACGATGGTCCAGAACGAGAACGGAATGTGCAGCGTGCCGTAGGCCGAGCGCAGCGCGATGCCGGTGATCACGCCCGGCAGCGCAATCGGCAGGATCAGCAGCAGGCTGATCGCATCGCGGCCGAAGAACTTCGCCCGCGCCAGCGCCGCCGCCGCCAGCGTGCCGAGCACGATGGCGATGGCGGTGGACCACAGCGCCACCTCGAAGCTCAATGAGATGGCGGCCCAGACGTCGTCGCGCTGCCAGGCCACGCCGAACCACTGCGTGGTCAGTGCCGGGGGCGGGAAGACGTAGGTCTTGTCCTCGGCGCTGAAGGCATACAGGACGATCAGCGCCAGCGGCACGTGCAGGAAGGCGACCACGCCCCAGGCCGCCAGCTTGAGACCCCAACTAGAGCGCATCGAAGGCCCCCATGCGCTTGGCCAGCCACAGGTAGACGCCAATGACCACGATCGGCACCAGCGAGAACGCCGCGGCGAAAGGGATGTTGCCGGCCACGCCCTGCTGCTTGTAGACCACCTGGCCGATGTACAGCGTGCTGTCGCCGATGACCTGCGGAATGATGTAGTCGCCCAGGGTCAGGCTGAAGGTGAAGATCGAGCCGGCGGCAATGCCGGGCATGGCTAGCGGCAGGATCACCTTGAAGAAGGTGGTGGCCGGGCTGGCGCCCAGGTCGCCCGAGGCTTCGATGTACGAGCCAGGGATGCGCTCCACTGCCGCCTGGATCGGCAGCACCATGAACGGCAGCCACATGTAGACGAAGACGACGAAGGTGCCGATGGCCGAGAAGCTGAGTGACGGCCCGCCGATGGCCGGCAGCGCCAGCAGCGCGTCCAGCAGCCAGGTGGCGTGCGTGTGCTGCGCGAGCCAGTTGATGGCGCCTTCCTTGGCCAGCAGCAGCTTCCACGCATACAGCCGCACCAGGTAGCTGGACCACAGCGGCAGCATCACCGCGATGTACAGCAAGGCCTTTTGTGCGCCGCTGGCATAGCGCGCCATGAAATAGGCCAGCGGAAAGCCCAGCGCGGTGCAGGCCAGCGTGACCAGCACCGCCATCGTGATCGAGCGCTGCACCACGTCCAGGTTGGCTGGTTCGGTCAGCTCGGCGAAGTTCTTCAGCGTGAACTCGCGCACCACCTGGCCGGTGAAATCGTCCAGCCCGAAGAAGGCATTGGCCAGCAGCGCGAACAGCGAACCCAGGTAGATCACGCCGAACCACAGCAGCGGCGGCGCCAGCAGCACCAGCAGCAGAAGCCCGCGGCGCGTGTACAGAAGGTCCGACAGCCGGCGCCGCACGCCAGGCTGTGGCAGGCTCAGCGCCAGATCGCCGCTCACGCCCCACCGAGCGCATGCACGGCGCGCTCGTCCCAATGCAGGTGCACGGTGTCGCCGGTGGCCGGCGTGGTGCTGCTGCCGTGCGGCAGGTCGGCCTGCAGCAGCGCACCACCGGATTCGACCTTGAGGCGGGTGAAGGCGCCGAAGAACTGCACCTCCTGCACGGTGCCCACGGCGCGCGCGCCTTCGGCCGCGCCGGCGCGGATGCGCTCGGGCCGCAGCATCGCGCTGGCATGGCCCGTCAACGCGCGCGCCGCCTCGCCATCCAGCACGTTGGCCGCGCCGACGAACTGGGCCACGAAGCGCGTGGCCGGTGCGTCGTACACCTGCTGCGGCGTGCCCACCTGCTCCAGCCTGCCCTTGTTGAACACGCCGATGCGGTCGCTCATCGACAGCGCCTCGTGCTGGTCGTGGGTGATGAAAAGGAAAGTGATGCCCAGGCGGCGCTGCAGCGCCTTCAGCTCGCTTTGCATCTGCTCGCGCAGCTTCAGGTCCAGCGCGCCCAGCGGCTCGTCCAGCAACAGCACCTGCGGCTGGCTGATCAGCGCACGCGCCAGCGCCACGCGTTGCCGCTGCCCGCCCGACAGCTGTGCCGGCCGCCGGCTGCCGACACCGTCCAGCTCCACCAGCGCCAGCAGTTCGTCGGCGCGGCGGTGGCGCTCGGCCTTGTCCACCTTGCGCACCATCAGCGCATAGGCCACGTTGTCGCGGATGCTCATGTGTGGGAACAGCGCGTAGTCCTGGAACACGGTGTTCACCGGCCGGGCATAGGGCGGCCGCATCGTCACGTCCTGGCCGCCGATCAGCACGCGGCCCGCCGTCGGCAGCGTGAAGCCGCCGATCATGCGCAGGCAGGTGGTCTTGCCCGAGCCCGAAGGCCCGAGCAAGGTGAAGAACTCGCCCGCCTCGATCGTCAGGTCCACGCCGTCGACGGCGCGGACCTCGTGGCCGGGACTACCGAAGACGCAGGAGACGCGGTCGAGGGTGACCGCCGCGGTCACCGGCCACCCAAGACGGCGATGTAGTCAGAGACCCACTTGTGATAGGGCACGCACTGGTTGTTGCCGCTGGCGCACTGCGTGGTCGGCGTCTTCCAGAAGGAGATCTTCTCGAAGTCTTCGTAGCCCTGGCGCTTGCAGCCGTCGTCCTTGAGCAGCGGATTGCCCTTGCAGGCCGCCGGTACCGCCGGCACCGAGCCGAACCAGGCCGCCAGGTCGCCCTGCAGCTTGGGGTTCAGCGAATGCTCCAGCCACATGTAGGCGCAGTTGGGGTGCTTGGCCTCGGCATGCATCATGGTCGAGTCGGCCCAGCCGGTGGCGCCTTCGACCGGCACCACGGTGGCGATCGGCTGCTTCTTGGAGCCCAGGATGTTGGCCTGGAACTGCCAGCTGGACGAGGCGACCACGCCCTCGTTGGTGAAGTCGTCGATCTGCACGAAGGCGTCGTGCCAGTACTTGCCGACGATCTTGCGCTGCTGGCGCAGCAGATCCAGCGCGGCCTTGTACTGCGCCTCGGTCAGCTCGTACGGATCCTTGATGCCCAGCGCCGGGTTCTTGGCCTTCAGGTACAGCGCGGCGTCGGCAATGTAGATCGGGCCGTCGAAGGCCTGCACGCGGCCCTTGTTGCTCTTGCCGTCGGGCAGCGTCTGCTCCTCGAACACCACGTTCCAGCTGGTGGGCTTCTTGTCGCCGAAGACCTTGGTGTTGTACATCAGCACGTTCCAGCCCCACTGGTACGGCACGCCGTAGTGGGTGTTGTTCTCGTAGTGCCAGGGCGCCTTCTGCAGCCGCGGATCGATGTTCTTGTAGCTGGGGATCAGGTTGACGTTGATCGGCTGCACCTTCTTGCCGCGGATCAGCCGGGTGCTGGCGTCGCCCGAGGCGGTGACCAGGTCGAAGCCACCCTCGTTCATCAGCGCCACCATCTCGTCGCTGGTGCCGGCGGTCTTGACGTTGACCTTGCAGCCGGTCTTCTTCTCGAAGTCGGTCACCCAGTCGAAGTTCTTGTCGGTGGCGCCGCGCTCGATGTAGCCGGGCCAGGCCACGATGTCGACCTGGCCTTCGCCCTTGCCCAGCTTCTGCAACGGCGCCTTCTGCGCGAACACGGGGGCGGCATGGGCCAGGGCCACGGCGGCGGCCACGGCGCTGAGCAGCGGAACGGTACGGTTCATGGGCATCTCCTCTGTCGGGACCGAAAGGGCATCCGCGCTGCAGGCACGGAACAGGCTGCGCACGATACGGGCGCAGCCCGGCGCTGTGAAATGCAATGGAACGGCGGCGGGCGTTCTCGAAATTCGATATCAAGAGAAACCCTAGGTGCATCTGCACGCGTGCGCAGCGCACTGTGGAACACTGCTTCCATAGCAGCCCAGGCCCGCCCTCTCCGCCGATGCCCATCGCCCCGCACACCACGCACATCCTGCATCGCCAGATGCACCATGCCTTGCCGGTGGCCGTGGCCGGCGAAGGCCTGTACCTGATCGATGCGCAAGGGCGCCGCTACCTCGACGCCTCCGGCGGCGCTGCGGTGTCCTGCCTGGGCCACGGCCACGCCGAGGTGCGGGCCGCCATGCATGCTCAGCTCGACCAGCTGGCCTATGCGCACACCAGCTTCTTCACCACCGAGGCGGCCGAGCAGCTGGCCGAGATGCTGGTGCGCGATGCGCCGGCCGGCACCAGCCATGCGTATTTCGTCTCCGGCGGCTCCGAGGCGGTGGAGGCCGCGCTGAAGCTGGCCCGGCAGTACTTCGTCGAGATCGGCCAGCCACAGCGCCGCCACTTCATCGCCCGGCGGCAGAGCTATCACGGCAACACGCTCGGTGCCCTGGCGGTGGGCGGCAACGCCTGGCGGCGCGCGCAGTTCGCGCCGCTGCTGGTGGACGTGACCCACGTGGCCCCCTGCTACGCCTACCGCGACCGCCTTCCGGACGAAAGCGACGTGGCCTACGGCCAGCGCCTGGTGGCCGAACTGGCCGCGGCGATCGACGCGCTGGGCGGCCAGAACGTCATCGCCTTCGTCGCCGAGACGGTGGGCGGGGCCACCCAGGGCGCCAGCACGCCCGTGCCGGGCTACCTGCGCGGCGTGCGCGAGCTGTGCAGCCGCCACGGCATCCTGCTGATCCTGGACGAGGTGATGTGCGGCATGGGCCGCTGCGGCACGCTGCACGCCTGCACGGCCGAAGGCGTGGTACCCGACCTGCTGGTGGTGGCCAAGGGCCTGGGCGGCGGCTACCAGCCCATCGGCGCGGTGCTGGCGCAGGCCCATGTGGTGCAGGCCCTTGCCGCCGGCAGCGGCGCCTTTCAGCATGGCCACACCTACCTGGGCCACGCGATGGCCTGTGCCGCCGCCCTGGCCGTGCAGCAGGTCATCCGCCGCGACGGCCTGGTCGAGCGCGTGCAGCGCCAGGGCGAAGGGCTGCGCCAGCGGCTGCAGGCGGCTTTTGGCGAGCATCCGCACGTGGGCGACATCCGCGGGCGAGGCCTCTTTCAGGCCATCGAACTGGTACAGGACCGCGCCGGCAAGACGCCCTTCGATCCGGCGCTGAAGCTGCATGCGCGCATCAAGGCGCGGGCCATGGCCGAAGGGCTGATGGTCTACCCGATGGGCGGCACCATCGACGGCCGTCAGGGAGACCACGTGCTGCTGGCGCCGCCCTTCATCGTCGACGACGATGCGTTGGACCAGATCGTTCGGCGGCTGGCGCTGGCGGTGGACGCGGCATTGGCAGAAGCCCCACGCTAGCAGGCATGCCGCTTGCGTTATCGTGGGTCTCACCCAGGTTGGGGCTTGCAACCCACCCTGCCCTTGGATCACTTTCGACGCCTGAATGGAGCCTGCCATGACACACAGCCCGAAGTTCCTGCCGCTGCGCACCGCGCTGGCGGCCTCTGCCCTGGCCCTGGCGCTGCCCTGGACGCCGGCCTTAGCCCAGCAGAAATTCGTCACCATCGGCACCGGCGGCGTCACCGGTGTGTACTACGCGGCCGGCGGCGCGATCTGCCGCCTGGTCAACAAGGACCGTGCCAAGCACGGCATCCGCTGCTCGGTCGAATCCACCGGTGGCTCAGTGTTCAACGTCAACACCATCAAGTCCGGCGAGCTGGACCTGGGCTTCGCTCAATCCGACGTGCAGTACAACGCCTACCGCGGCCTGGGCGCCTTCAAGGATGCCGGTGCCTGGACCGACGAGCGTGCGGTGTTCTCGGTGCACCCCGAGCCCTTCACCGTGCTGGCCCGCAAGGAAGCCGGCGTGAAGAGCTTCAACGATTTCAAGGGCAAGCGCTTCAACGTCGGCAACCCGGGCTCGGGCACGCGCGCCTCGATGGAGGAACTGCTGGCCGCGATGAACTGGAAGCTCAGCGACTTTGCACTGGCCTCCGAGCTGAAGGCCGACGAGCACGGCCCGGCGCTGTGCGACGGCAAGATCGACGGCTTCTTCTATGGCGTGGGCCACCCCTCGGCCAACATCCAGGACCCGACCACCTCCTGCGGCGCCAAGCTGGTGTCGCTGACCGGCCCGGCCGTCGACAAGCTGGTGGCCGACAGGCCCTATTACGCCAAGGTCACCATCCCGGCCGGCCTGTACCCGAACAACCCCGACGCCACCAACACCTATGGCGTGCTGGCCACCGTGGTGTCGTCCAGCAAGGTGCCTGCCGACACCGTCTATGCGGTGGTCAAGGCGGTGTTCGACAACTTCGAGGAATTCAAGAAGCTGCACCCGGCGCTGGCCCACCTGAAGCCCGAGGACATGATCAAGGACGGCCTGTCCGCGCCGCTGCACGACGGCGCGATCCGCTACTACAAGGAAAAGGGCTGGATCAAGTAAGCCCGTGTCGACCGACATCGAGAAGGCGCCAGCTGCGCTGCAGGAGCTGGTCGCCGAGGTCGACACCGGCCGGCGCGAACCGCGGGGCTTCACCCGGCAGCTGATCTACGGCAGCGCCCTGGCCTGGGCGCTGTTCCAGCTCTGGTACGCCTCACCGCTGCCTTTCGCGCTGGGCGTGGGCGTGCTCAACGACACCGAGGCGCGCTCGATCCACCTGGCCTTCGCGCTGTTCCTGGCCTTCATGGCCTGGCCAGCCTTCAAGCGCTCGCCACGCGACCGCGTGCCGGCACTGGACTGGCTGTTCGCGCTGGCCGGCGCCTTCGCCGGCGGCTACCTGCTGCTGTTCTACGCGCAACTGGCCACCCGGCCGGGCCAGCCGACGACGATGGACATCGTCACCGCCAGCGCCGGCATCCTGCTGCTGCTGGAAGCCACGCGCCGCGCAGTGGGCTGGCCGATGGCGGCGCTGGCCCTGCTGTTCATCGCCTACTGCATGCTGGGCCCGCACATGCCCGAGGTGCTGTCGCACAAGGGCGTGTCGCTGAACCGGCTGCTGTCGCACATGTGGCTCACGACCGAAGGCGTGTACGGCATCGCGCTGGGCGTGTCCACCGGGGCGATCTTCGTCTACGTGCTGTTCGGCAGCCTGCTCGACCGTGCTGGCGGCGGCAACTACATGATGCAGGTCAGCTTCGCGGCGCTGGGCCACCTGCGCGGCGGGCCGGCCAAGGTGGCGGTGGTCTCGTCAGCACTGAACGGCATGATCAGCGGCAGCTCGGTCAGCAACGTGGTCAGCGGCGGCATCTTCACCATCCCGCTGATGAAGAAGGCCGGCTACGGCGGCGTCAAGGCCGGCGCCATCGAGACCATGAGCTCGGTCAACGGCCAGATCATGCCGCCAGTGATGGGCGCGGCCGCCTTCCTGATGGTCGAATACGTCGGCATCCCCTACAGCGAGGTGGTCAAGCATGCGCTGCTGCCGGCGGTGCTGTCCTACCTGGGGCTGCTGTACATCGTGCACCTGGAGGCGTTAAAGCTCGGCATGGAGCCGATCGTGCGGCGCACGCCGCGGCCGTGGAGCAACGCGCTGCTGCGCACCGGCATCGGCCTGTCGGGCTCGGTGGTGGTGGTGGGCGTGCTGTACTACCTGCTGGCCTTCATCAAGCAATGGCTGGGCAGCCAGGCCGGATGGGCCATCGCCGCGGTGATGGCGGCGCTGTACCTGTATGCGGTACGCGAGGCGGCGCGCTGCCCCGACCTGCCGCAGGACATCGACGTCGACGACCCCAAGCCGCTGGACACCTGGCCCACGGTGCGCGCCGGGCTGCACTACCTGCTGCCGATCGCCACGCTGATCTGGTGCCTGATGGTCGAGGAGATGTCGCCCTCGCTGTCGGCTTTCTGGGCCATCGTGGTGCTGATCGGTCTGATGCTGACGCAGCGCAGCCTGGTGGCGCTGTTCCGCGGCGCGCCGTCGGCGGGCACCTGGCGCGAAGGCACACGCGACGTGCTGCTGGGGCTGAGCGACGGCTCGCGCAACATGATCGGCATCGGCGTGGCCACGGCCACCGCCGGCATCATCGTCGGCGCGATCACGCTCACCGGCCTGGGCCTACGCATGACCGAGTTCGTCGAATTCGTCAGCCAGGGCAACGTGATGGCGATGCTGCTGTTCATCGCCTTCGTCTGCCTGGTGCTGGGGCTGGGCGTGCCCACCACCGCCAACTACGTGCTGGTGGCCACGCTGATGGCGCCGGTGGTGGTGGAGCTGGGCGCGCAGAGCGGGCTGATCATTCCGCTGATCGCCGTGCACCTGTTCGTCTTCTACTACGGGATCATGGGCGACATCACGCCGCCGGTGGGCCTGGCCACCTTTGCGGCGGCGGCGATCAGCGGCGAGGACGCCATCAAGACCGGCATCCAGGGCTCGATCTATGCGCTGCGCACGGTGATCCTGCCCTTCATCTGGATCTTCAATCCGCAGCTGCTGCTGATCGACGTGCACAGCACGGCCGAGCTGCTGCGCGTGGTGGCCGCCTGCGTGCTGGCCACGCTGGTCTTCGCGGCAGTGACGATGAACTGGTTCCTCGTGAAAAGCCGGCTGTGGGAGACGGCGCTGCTGGCGCTGGCGGTGGTGCTGCTGTTCCGGCCCGACTTCTTCATGGACCGGCTGACCCCGCCCTACCGCGACGCGCCGCCGGCCCAGGTGTACGAGATCGCGAAGAACGCGCCGGCCAACGCCAGCCTGGTGATGGTGCTGCAGGGCACCACGCTGGAAGGCGACGAGGTCACCAAGACCGTGGGCCTGCAGCTCGGCGAAGCCGGCGCCGACGGCCGCAAGCGCCTGGCCGAAGGCGGGCTGCAGCTGGTGCCGCTGGGCGCCAACGTGCAGGTGGGCGCGGTGAAGTTCGGCTCACGCGCGCAGCGCGGCGGCTTCGAGCCCGGCTGGGACGTGCAGGCCGTCAAGCTGCCCACCGACCAGCCCAGCCCGCACTGGTTCTACCTGCCGGCCTGCCTGCTGATCGGCCTGGTGTGGTGGAACCAGGGCCGCCGCCTGCCCGCCGGGCGCTGACGGCAGCGGCCCGCTCGGCTACACTGCCCCCCGTCAGGAGAGAGCCCGGGTTGCCACGCGACCGGGGCCGCCGAAGGCGCAGGGGTCGAGACCGAGACATCGGCTCCGAACGCTCAGGCAAAAGGACTGGCAAGCGTCCCGCACGCGGGGCGTTCCTCACTGGAGAGAGGCTGGCTCCGGCCAGCCCACCGAAGGGGCAAGCGGCGCGCCGGGTGGCACACCGCCAATCTCTCAGGTAAAGCGGACAGCGAGGGCACGAACGACCGGCTACAGGTTGTCTGATCGCCCTTGGAGAGTGCCATGTCCGCTGAACTGCTGAAGACCCCGCTGCACGCCTTGCACGTCGAACTGGGCGCCCGCATGGTGCCCTTTGCCGGCTACGAGATGCCGGTCAACTACCCCGGCGGCATCATCGCCGAGCACAAGCAGTGCCGCGAATCGGCGGCGCTGTTCGACGTCTCGCACATGGGCCAGGTGCGGCTGGTGGGCGCCGACGCGGCCGCGGCGCTGGAAAGCCTGGTGCCGGTGGACGTGCTGGGTCTGGCCGTCGGCCAGCAGCGCTACGCCTTCTTCACCGACGCCAGCGGCGGCATCCTGGACGACCTGATGATCACCCGCCGCGAGTCCGACCTGCTGCTGGTGGTCAACGCCGGCTGCAAGGACGCCGACATCCGCCACTTGCTCACCCACATCGGCCACCGCTGCCAGGTGTTGCCGATGCCCGAGCGCGCGCTGCTGGCGCTGCAGGGCCCGCGCGCGGCCGAGGCGCTGGCCCACCTGAACCCCGCGGTGACGAAGCTGGTGTTCATGACCGGCGGCAGCTTCCAGCTCGGCCCGGCGGCCTGCTACGTCACCCGCTCGGGCTACACCGGTGAAGATGGCTTCGAGATCTCGGTGCCGGCCGAACACGCGGTGGCACTGGCCCGCATGCTGATCAACCTGCCCGAAGTCAAGCCCGCCGGCCTGGGCGCGCGCGACACGCTTCGCCTGGAGGCCGGGCTGTGCCTGTACGGCCACGACATCGACACCCGCACCAGCCCGATCCAGGCCGGGCTCACCTGGGCGATCCAGAAGGTGCGCCGCCCCGGCGGCGAGCGTGCCGGACACTACCCCGGCGCCGACGTCATCGCCGGCCAGCTGAGCAGCGGCGTCAGCCACAAGCGGGTGGGCCTGCTGGCGCTGGAGCGCGTGCCGGTGCGCGAAGGCGCGACCCTGGTCGACGCCCGCGGCCACAAGCTGGGCACCGTGACCAGCGGCACCATCGCGCCGACCATCAACCAGCCGATCGCGATGGCCTACCTGGCCGCCGACCATGCCCGGCCGCAGCACGAGGTGTATGCCGAGGTGCGCGGCCAGAAGGTGCCGATGCGCGTGGCGCCGATGCCCTTCGTGCCGCACCGCTACTTCCGCGGCTGACCCCTTCACCCCCACCCACCGAGGAGCCCGTCCGATGACCACCATGTTCACGCCCGACCACGAATGGATCAACATCGAAGACCACGAGGCCGCGGTCGTCGGCATCACGCTGCACGCGCAGGACGCGCTGGGCGACGTGGTCTTCGTCGACCTGCCTACCGTGGGCAAGAGCTACAAGAAGGGCGAGGTGGCCGGCGTGGTCGAGTCGGTGAAGGCCGCGGCCGACATCTACATGCCGGTGTCCGGCGAGGTGGTCGAGGTGAACGAGGCGCTGCGCGCCGATCCGTCCCTGGCCAACAGCGACCCGATGGGTACCGGCTGGTTCTTCAAGGTGCATGTCAGCGACATGGCCGAGTTCGACCAGCTGATGGACCCGCCCGGCTACGACGCGCTGCTGAAGACCCTCTGATCCCCCATTTGCCCCCTGCCTGCACGAGACCGCCATGCTGATGTCCGCCCTGACCCCCCTGGCCGAGCTGGAGCACGCCGCCGAATTCACCGGCCGCCACATCGGCCCCGATGCCGCCGAACAGCAGCACATGCTGTCGACCATCGGTGCGGCCTCGCGCGCGGCGCTGGTCGAACGCATCGTGCCGGCCAGCATCGCCCGCAGCCGGCCGATGCAGCTGCCGCCGCCGGCCACCGAGGCGCAGGCGCTGGCCGAGCTGAAGGCGCTGGCCGCGCAGAACCAGGTGCTGAAGAGCTTCATCGGACAGGGCTACCACGGCACGCACACGCCGGGCGTCATCCTGCGCAACATCCTCGAGAACCCGGCCTGGTACACCGCCTACACGCCCTACCAGGCCGAGATCTCGCAGGGCCGCATGGAGGCGCTGGTCAACTTCCAGACCATGGTCTGCGACCTGACCGGCATGGCCATCGCCAACGCCAGCATGCTGGACGAAGCCACCGCCGCGGCCGAGGCGATGACGCTGGCCAAGCGCAGCGTGAAGAACCCCAGCAACGTCATCGTGGTGGCCGGCGACTGCCACCCGCAGACGCTGCAGGTGGTGCAGACCCGCGCCGAACCGCTGGGCCTGGCGCTGAAGCTGGCCAACTCGGCCGCCGAGTGGGAGACGCTGATCGCCAGCCGCGACTACTTCGCGGTGCTGGCGGCCTACCCCACCACGCACGGCCGCATCGACGACCTGGCCGCCGACGTGCAGCGCGTGCATGCCGCCGATGCGGCTTTCATCGTCTGCGCCGACCTGCTGGCGCTGACGCTGCTGACGCCGCCGGGCGAGTTCGGCGCCGACATCGTGGTCGGCACCACGCAGCGCTTCGGCGTGCCGATGGGCGGCGGCGGCCCGCATGCCGCGTACATGGCCTGCCGCGACGAATGGAAGCGCAGTCTGCCCGGCCGGCTGGTGGGCGTCAGTGTCGACGCGCACGGCGCGCCGGCCTACCGGCTGGCGCTGCAGACCCGCGAGCAGCACATCCGCCGCGAGAAGGCCACCAGCAACATCTGCACCGCGCAGGTGCTGCTGGCGGTGATCGCCAGCATGTACGCCGTCTACCACGGCCCGCAGGGGCTGAAGCGCATCGCGCAGCGCGTGGCCAGCTACACCGCCATCCTGGCGGCCGGGCTGCGGCAGCTGGGCTTCGCGCCGCACGGCGACGGCTCGGCCTTCGACACCGTGTGCCTGAAGACCGATGGGCGCACCGGAGAATTCGTGCAGCGCGCCCGCGAGGCCGGCATGAACCTGCGCCGCTACCGCGAGTGGGGCGACGCCTACCTGAGCATCACGCTGGACGAGACCACCACCCGCGAGGACATCGTCGCGCTGTGGCGGGTGTTCGCCGGCGAGCGCGCGCTGCCCTCCTTCGACGCCTTCGAGAAGGGCATCGAGCCGCTGATCCCGGTGGCGCTGCGCCGCACCAGCCCCTTCCTGACGCACCCGGTCTTCAACACCCACCACAGCGAGACCGAGATGCTGCGCTACATCCGCAGCTTGAGCGACAAGGACCTGGCGCTGGACCGCAGCATGATCCCGCTGGGCAGCTGCACGATGAAGCTCAACGCCACGGCCGAGATGATCCCGATCACCTGGCCCGAGTTCGCGCACATCCATCCCTACGCGCCGGCCGACCAGCTGGCCGGCTACCGCGCGCTGAATGACCAGCTCTGCGCATGGCTCAGCCAGGCCACCGGCTATGCCGGCATCAGCCTGCAGCCCAACGCCGGCAGCCAGGGCGAATACGCCGGCCTGCTGGCCATCCGTGCCTGGCATGCCAGCCGCGGCGACGCGCAGCGCGACATCTGCCTGATCCCCGAATCGGCGCACGGCACCAACCCGGCCAGCGCCGGCATGGTGGGCATGGAGGTGGTGGTGGTGAAGTGCGACGCGCAGGGCAGCGTGGACCTGGCCGACCTGCGCGCCAAGTGCGAGCAGCACCGCGATCGCCTGGCCGCAGTGATGATCACCTACCCCAGCACCTACGGCGTGTTCGAAGCCGGCGTCAAGGCGCTGTGCGACACCGTGCATCAGTTCGGCGGCCGGGTCTACGTGGACGGCGCCAACATGAACGCGCTGGTCGGCCTGGCCGCGCCGGGTGAGTTCGGCGGCGACGTCAGCCACCTGAACCTGCACAAGACCTTCTGCATCCCGCACGGCGGCGGCGGCCCCGGCGTCGGCCCGGTGTGCGTGGTCGAGGACCTGGTGCCCTTCCTGCCGGCCGAGCCCGCCAGCCAGGCCGCCACCGGCGCCGCGGTGGGCCCGGTGTCG
>JAFLDH010000064.1 GCA_017302505.1 Burkholderiales bacterium | reverse complement strand
CGCCAGCGGCGGCGCCGTCGGGCACGTCCAGCGCCACCGACCAGGCCGCGAGATCGGATCTGACGACGATGCGGTGCTCGTCATCGGCATCGCGGACGCGGTCGACGCCGGCCAGCGCGCGACGTGCGATGTCGGTGCCCGTGCCGTCGCGAAGCGCGATCGACCACCCTTCGGGCAGCGCCAGCTGATCCAGGCGCTCCTGAAAGAACGCGTTGTCGATGGTGGCCAGCAGCAGGCGCGTGGGCTGTCCCTCGCGCAGCACCGGGACCACGATGCCGACCGACGGCACCTGGGTCACTGGCCCGACGACGATATCGCCCACCTGCGGCTTGCCGGTCTGCAGTGCGAGCGGCGCGGCGCTGCGCCCCTTCGAGGTGGGCAGCGGCGGCAGCGGCGCACCGTAGGGCTGCCGCGTGTTGAACAGCATCTGCCCCTGGTCGTCGGCGAAGATGACGTGCGTGCCGAAGCTCTGCTGGAGGCCCTGCGCCTCGCGGTACAGCTCGGGCCAGCGCCGCGGGTCGTCGGCCAGCGGCGACAAGGCCAGCATGTTCAGCGCCTTGAGGCGCGCGTCGAGATAGCGGTCGTTGGCGGTGGCGTAGTTGTGGGCGAAGGCACCGGCCTCGCGCAGCTGACGCGCATCCAGCTCGCGCAGGTGGCTCCAGGCCAGCCACACCGCCAGCAGCAGCAGCGGTGCGATGCACAGCCAGATCAGCCGCGCCAGCACCGCCGACAGCGGATGCCGGCTCATGGCGCGGCCGACGATCGGGGCGCGTCGGCGAACGAGGTGTCGTAGGGCTCGGCCTGCCCGGCGTCGCGGGCCCAGGCGTTGACCTCGCGCTTCAGCGCGACCATGCGCAGCTCGCGCTCGGTGGCCGCGCGATTGAAGCGCTCGAGCTCCTGGTTGCGCTGGCGCAGCTCGGCCTCGACGCGCTGCCGTTCCGTGATGTCGCGCGACAGCACGATGAAGCGCTCGGGCTGCCCTTCGGCCACCGGCTTGCGGGCCACCGACAGCTCGAAGTGCCTTTCGCCCGACGCCAGCGGCAGCACGATCGTACGGCCGAAGTCGGTGCCCGAGCGGGCGGCCGCCGCCAGCGCCTGCATCACGGTCTCGGCGGCCTCGGCAGGCAGCACCTCACGCGCCGTGCGGCCGGCCAGCTGCTGCTGCGGCGCGGCCAGCAGCGCTTCGTTCAGCGCCTTGGCCTTGATGTAGCGGCCTTCGGCATCGAACTCGAACATCAGGTCGGGGATGGCCTGCAGCGTGGCGCTCAGGTCGTCGGCCAGCACGCGAAGATCGCTTTCCGCCTGCTTGGCGGCCGTGATGTCGCGCGCAATGCCGTAGGTGCCGAAGACCTTGCCGTCATGGCCGCGCATCGGTCCCCGTGTGGTGAGGAACCTGCGCTCGCCATAGGCCGTCTGCACCGTCTGCTCGGCGCTTTCGGTCTGCCCGGTTTCGCGTACTCGCTGTTCGATCGCCTCCACCGCGTCGGCCGGCTCGAGCGGCAGCAGGCTGCGGTTGTTGCGGCCCAGCGCCTGCTCGACGTCGGTGCCGAGGATGCGGGCCGCCGCTTCATTGAGGAACAGGTAGCGCCCTTCCTCGTCCTTGGCGAAGATGGCATCGTCCGAGGCCTCGGCGATGGCCACGAGCATCGGCGGCGGCTGCTTGCGCTCTTGCACCATGTCCAGCTCGCGCTGCTGCGCCTCGACCAGGCTGGCCGCCAGGCGGCGCACCAGGCTGTAGAGCAGCAGCGTCGTCACCGCCACGAAGAACCATCCCTTGAGCATGCTCGCCCGCACGAGCGCGTCGGGATCGGTGATCAACAGGCCCATCACCCGGTCGGACAGCAGGATCCAGAGCCCTGCAAACAAGGCATACCCCAGGGCGATGGAGATCGCACCGGACTTGGCCCGATGGGCTGCGCTGGCCATGCCTGGATTCTCGGCCATGAAAGGGTCGATCTTGCGCAAACAGCCCATGGAGCGTGAATAGGTATCGACGCGGCTTCGGCCTGCCGCGGCGCCCCTGCCACGGCGCCCGCAAGTGGGCATGTTGGCCGGTGCAGGCGTGCGCGCCGGCGCCGCGAAAGCGGCCTTTACTGCCGCGCCATCTCGGCCCGGCCCAGCGCGTCGCCGTCCAGGCCCTGTGGCGCGTCCAGTGCGAAGCTCACGCGCTTCAGCTTGCCGGTGAATCCGAAGGGCGCCTGGTAGCGCGTGGACACCGGGCTGGCGCGGTCGCGGCCGATGTCCAGCCCGCTCCACGAGATGAAGTTGTTGAAGCCGGCCTGCGTCTTCAGCTTGCCGGCGGGCTCACCGTCGATCAGCAGCGTGGCTTCGCGCCAGGCCGGCACCATGGCGTGCATCGGCGCGGGCGGCGGCGGCACCGGCACCAGCGGCCCCACCGTCATGCGCAGCCCCAGGCGGCAGGGGCCGGCCGGCACCGGCCGGTCGGACACCAGCACATGGTGCTGGCCGCCGATGTTCATGTCGTGCACCAGCTTGCCTTCGTGCACGAACAGGCTGTAGCCGCTGGTGGCGTCGCCATGCGCGACCAGCACGCCCTGGGTGTGCGGGCCGTCGGTCACGACCTCGGCCTCGATCAGGTAGCCGCGGCCGCGCACGTCGGGCGCCACATCGCTGGGCACATGGCCCACGCCGGCATGGAAGACGAAGCGGTTGCGCGGCCCGTGGTAGCGGCGCGCGCTTTCCACGAAGCGCGGGCCGAAGCGGTCGTCCAGCGGCAGCACCTGGTGCGCCTCGGCCTCCTGCCACCAGCGCGCCACCATGGCTTGCAGCCGCTCGGGCTCGGCGGCGGCGCGGTCATGCACCTCGGCGAAATCGCGGTCCAGGTGGTACAGCTCCCAGCGGTCAGCGTCGAAGGGCGTGCCCGGCGGATGGAAGGCCACCGCCTTCCAGCCATCGGCCCACAGCCCGCGGTGGCCGAACATCTCGAAGTACTGCGCACTGCGCCGCGGCGGCGCAGCGGCGTCGTGCAGGCTGGCGGCGAAGCTCTCGCCTTCGATCGGCATCTGCGCCACGCCCTGCACGGCTTCAGGCGGCGGCAGCTTCAGCACTTGCAGCAGCGTGGGCACCAGGTCCACCGCATGGCAGAAGTTCGACCGCACTTCGCCGCGCGCGGCAATGCCCTGCGGCCAGCTGACGATCAGCGGGTCGCGGATGCCGCCGCCGTGCGTGTTCTGCTTGTAGCGGCGCAGCGGCGTGTTCGACGCCATCGCCCAGCCCTGCGGGAAGTTGCTGTGCGTGTCGGGTCCGCCGATGTCGTCGAGGCGCTTCAGCTTCTCGGCCATCGGCTCGGGCTTGAAGTTGTAGGGCCCCATGGCGTTGACCATGCCCAGCGGCCCGCCTTCCTGGCTGGCGCCGTTGTCCGACAGCACCAGCACCAGCGTGTGGTCCAGCTGGCCCGCCTGTTCCAGCCAGCCGATCAGCCGGCCGATGTGCTGGTCGGCATGGTCCAGCATGGCGGCATAGGCGGCCTGCAGCCGGGTGAAGACCTTCTTCTCGTCAGGCCCCAGGCTGTCCCACGGCGCCACACCGTCGTTGCGCGGCGGCAGCTCGGTATCGGCCGGCACCAGGCCCATGGCCTTCTGCCGCGCCAGCCGGCGTGCGCGCTCTTCGTCCCAGCCGTGCGCGAACGCGGCGTCGTATTCACGGATCAGTTCTGCCGGCGCCTGGTGCGGCGCATGGCAGGCCCCCAGCGCCAGCCAGGTCAGCCAGGGCGTGCCGGCGGCATCGGCCGTGTGGTCGGCGATCATGCGGATGGCTTCGTCCACCAGGTCGGCCGTCAGGTGGTAGCCGGTGGCGAAGCTTCCCGGCGCATCGACATGGGTGTTGTCGCGCACCAGCTCGGGCGCGTACTGGTCGGTCTCGGCGTCCATGAAGCCGTAGTAGCGGTCGAAGCCGCGGCCCAGCGGCCAGCCGTCGAAGGGACCGGTAGGGCCGCTCTGTGTCAGCGGCGTCACGTGCCACTTGCCCACCATGTAGTTGCGGAAGCCGTGCGGCCGCAGCATCTCGGCCAGCGTGCCGGCCTCGCGGCAGATCTTGCCGCGGTAGCCGGGGTAGCCGCTGTCGAAGTTGGCCAGGCAGCCCATGCCCACCGAATGGTGGTTGCGGCCGGTCAGCAGCGCGGCGCGCGTGGTGCTGCACATGGCCGTGGTGTGGAAGCCGCTGTAGCGCAGCCCGCGCGCGGCCAGCGCGTCGATGTACGGCGTGCGGATGGCCGAGCCGTAGCAGCCGAAGTCGGAGAAGCCGACATCGTCGAACAGGATCACCAGCAGGTTGGGCGTGCCCGCGGGCGGGCGCGGCGGCTGCGGCCAGTGCGGCGCGGGCGGCACCGCCATGTCAGAAGCTGTAGCCCACGCCCAGGCTCCAGGTCACCGGCCGGAAATCGATGGTGGCCGTCTGCGGGCCGCCGGTGCCGCTGATGGTGACGTCGCTCTTGGTCCAGTTCAGGCCCAGCGAGCCGAACACCGACCAGTTCTTGTCGAACATGTAGCGCGCGCCGGCCTGCAGCGCCAGGCCGAAGCCGCTGCTCATGTCCACCACCTGGCCGGCGGTGGTGGACTGCACGCTGGAGAAGCCGGTGTAGTTGGCGCCGATGCCCAGGAAGGGTCGCAGCGCGTTGGCTTCGTCGAAGAAGTGGTAGTTCACCAGCAGCGTGGCGCTGTAGGGCGTGGCCTGGAACAGCTCGCCCTGCGCGGCCAGGCTGCCCAGGCCGGTGACCTTGAACGAGCCGCCCAGCGTGGTGACCAGCTGCAGGCCCACGTTGGCCCAGGGCCGGTATTCGTAGTTCAGCATCACCGCGGTGCGGTTGCCCACGTCCCACCCGGCCAGCGCCGGCGCGCCGGCGCCGGTAGGGCCGTCGACCACGGCATCGCCCAGGCGGATGTACGAGCCGCCCAGGTCGATGGTGCTGCGGCCGGCCTGGGCCAGCGCGGGCAGGCTGCTCAGGGCCAGCAGACCGATGGCCAGGGTGCGGATCTTCATGGTGGCGCGTCCTCTCTCGCGGGTGTGTGTGGGGGGTGCGGTTTCATTGTAGGCAGCCGCCGTGCGGCGGCCGGGGCGCGGCGCTGGCTTATTCTTGGCCCGATGCGCCACCGCCCTGCCCTGCCGTGATCCAGGACGACCTGCTGCAGCTGATGCATGCGGTGCTGCTGATCGTGGGCGCGCTGCTGCCGGTGGTGAACCCGCCGGGCAACGTGCCGATCTTCCTGACGCTGACGCGCGGCTGCGACGAGGCCACGCGCCGCGACCTGGCGCGGCGCATCGCGCTGTATTCGTTCGCGCTGCTGGCCGGGTCGATGCTGTTCGGATCGATCGTGCTGCGCTTGTTCGACCTGTCGGTCTGGGCGCTGCAGGTGGCCGGCGGTGCGGTGGTCATCGCGCTGGGCTGGCACCTGCTGCACTACGAGCCTCCCGACACCGACGAGCTGCCCGACCCGCACCATGCGCGCAAGGTGGCCACGGCGCGGGCCTTCTATCCGCTGACGCTGCCGGTGTCCATCGACGCCGGCGTGATCGCGGTGGCCATCACGCTGGGCGCCAACCACGGCACGACGCTGGAACGCGACCTGCTGCAGATTGCCGCGGCACTGATCGGCTCGGCCCTGATCGCGGCGTCGCTGCTGCTGGCCTACCGCTACGCCGGCCGCGTCAGCGGCTGGCTGGGCAGCAAGGGCATGGAAGTGATGCTGCGGCTGTCGGCGCTGCTGGTGATGAGCATCGGCGTGCAGATCTGCTGGAACGGCGCGCGTGCGATGCTGGGCACCATCGGCATCGGCGTGCAGGCCTGAACGACATCGACACGAGGAGACGACCCATGAGCTATGCACTGACCGGCTTCGACGGCAAGGTGGCGGTGGTCACCGGCGCGGGGCGCATGCGCAGCATCGGCCGGCCGATCGCGCTGGCGCTGGCGCGGGCCGGCTGCGACGTGGTGCTGACCGGCTCGGGCAAGCCGGCCAGCGCCTATCCGGCCGACGAGCAGCAGGCCGGCTGGCGCGACATCGAATCGGTGGCCGACGAGGTGCGCGCGCTGGGCCGGCGGGCGCTGACGCAGGTGTCCGACGTGCGCGATCCGCAGGCGGTGGAGGCGCTGGCCGATGCGGTGCAGGCTGCCTTCGGCCGCGTCGACTTCGTCGTCAACAACGCCGGATCCACCCGCGGCAGCGACCGCGTGCCGGCGGTGGACCTGCCGCTGTCCGAATGGCAGCGCGTGATGAGCACCAACCTGGACGGCAGCTTCTACATGTCGCGCTGCTTCGCGCAGCGCATGGTGGCCGGCGGCCGCGGCGGCGTGATCCTGAACATCAGCTCCATCGCCGGACGCCACCGCATGCCCAACACCGCGGCCTATGCCACGTCGAAGGCTGCGCTGGATGCGCTGAGCACGGTGCTGGCCGGCGAGCTGGGGCCCAAGGGCATCCGCGTCAATTCGGTGGCGCCGGGCATGATCGACACCAGCCGCATGGACGACGTGCCGCGGGGCGAGGTGTGGGAGCGCATCGTCAAGGCGAACATCCCGCTGGGCCGCGCCGGCACCGGCGAGGACATCGCGCACATGGTGGTGTTCCTGTGCAGCGAGCAGGCGGCATGGATCACCGGCCAGACCTTCTACGTGGACGGCGGCCACGGCCACGCGCCACGCAACTGATCACAGCACCCGCACCGCCCCGGCGCGCGGCGCCGGCAGCTGGCCGCCGGCCTGCATCTGCGCACAGGTGAAGGCGGTGCCGAACAGCAGGATCAGCGACGAGTAGTACACCCACATCAGGATCAGCACCACCGCGCCGGCGGCGCCGTAGGTGCTGGCGGTGGCGGTGTGCGTCAGGTACACCGCGATCGCATAGCGGCCCACCGCGAACAGCGTGGCGGTGACGGCAGCGCCCAGCAGCACGTGGCGCCAGCGCAGCACCACGTCGGGCAGCACCTTGAAGATGGCGGCGAACAGCATGGTGGTGGCCGCCCACGACACCAGCACCTCGGCGCCGCTGAGCAACACCGCGGTGGACGGCAGGAAGCGGTCGGTGAAGCGCAGCACCGCGCGCAGCGCCACGCCGAACAGCAGCGAGGCCAGCATCACCACGCCGATGCTCAGCACCACCGTCAGCGACAGCAGCCGGCGCTTGACCCAGGCGAACAGGCTACTGCGGCCGGGCCGCGCGGCCACGCCCCACATCGCGTTGAGCGCCTGCTGCATCTGCGCGAACACGGTGGTGGCGCCGACCACCATGGCCGCCGCGCCCAGCACCGTGGGCAGCAGGCCGGTCTCGCTGAGGCGCGAGCGGGCCACCGCCTGCTCGACCGCGGCCGCGGCCTCGTGGCCCATCAGGTCCTGCAGCTGCGCGACGATCTGGCCCTGCGCGGCCTGCTCGCCCAGCACCACGCCGATGATCGTGACCGCGATGATGACCACCGGCGCCAGCGAGAACAGCGTGTAGAAGGCCAGCGCCGCGGCATGTGTGAAGGCATTGCGCTCCAGCCACAGCAGCAGCGCGGCATGCAGCAGCGACGCCAGGCGCTTCGGTTCCGAACGCAGCACCGCCGTTCAGTCCGCAGCCAGGTGGGCGATGGCGCGCTGCACGCCGCCATGACCGATGGGCACGCCGTGGACCTGCAGCGCGGCCTCCACGCCGGCTAGCGCGCCCAGCACCATGCCGGCGTTCAGGTCGCCCATGTGGCCGATGCGGAACACGCGCCCAGCCAGCGGGCCCAGCCCGCCGGACAGCGCCACCTGGAAACGCTCGCGCGCGGTGCGGCGCACCGCCTCGGGCTCGAAGCCTTGCAGCGTGACTGCGGTGACCGACAACGAGCGGCAGGCCGGCGGCTGGCAGAAGAAGCCGATGGCGCCGCCTTCGCTCCAGCCCTGCACGGCGGCCTGCACCGCGCCGGCCAGCAGCCGGTGCCGGGCGAAGACCGCATCCAGCCCTTCGGCGAACAGCAGGCCCAGCGCAGCCTGCAGGCCGTAGAGCAGGTTCATCGGCGGCGTGCCGCAGAACTTGCGGTACGACAGCGCGTCGATGCGGCGGCCCCAGTCCCAGTAGTAGCGCGGCGTGGGGTTGGCGCGCGCCACCTCCACCGCGGCGGCATTGACGGCCACGAAGCCCAGCCCCGGCGGAAGCATCAGCCCCTTCTGCGACGCGCCGATCACCACGTCGGCGCGCAGCGCCTGCATGTCGAAGGGCACCACGCCCAGCGAGGCCACCACGTCGACGACGAACAGCGCCGGGTGGCCGCTGTCGTCCAGCGCGGCGCGCAGCGCCTGCAGGTCGCTGGTGACGCCGCTGGCGGTGTCGGTGTGCACGCAGAACACCGCGGCGATGCGCCGCTCGCGGTCGTCACGCAGCGCCTGCGCCACCGCGGCCACGTCGATCGGCTGGCCTTCGACCCACGGCGTGCGCAACACCTGGCCGCCCAGCGCCTCGGTCTGCAGCGCCCAGCTTTCCGAGAAATGCCCGGTGCCGGGGATCAGCGCGATGCACCCCGGCGCCAGCAGGTTGACCACCGCCGCCTCCCACGCGCCGTGGCCGTTGGCGATGTACATCAGCACCTCGGCCTGCGGCGCGTTCAGCAGGCGCTTCAGGCCGTCCTCGCAGGCCGCGATGATCGGGTCCAGTCGGCTGTCGGCCAGGTCCATTGGCTGCCGGCTCAGGGCGTGCAGCACCTCGTCGGGCAGCCGGGTCGGGCCCGGCGAATGCAGCAGCCGCTGGCCGGGGATGCGGGGAAAGGGGTTCATCGGTCGGGCGATTTCCACGTTGGTGCAGCGGACATGATGCCTGGGCCCGCAGAGCGAGGGTGCCGCCCCTAGAGTTTGTCAGTTTCGCGTCAGCTTCGAAGCCGATGCTGCACTGCAACATAGAGCCTTCTTCATGAACCTCTCGCCAAGCCTGCAGTTGGACCTGGAAGACCTCCTGGCGGACTTGCGGCATGCCCGCCGCAACGACGATCTAGGCCGCCTGGCCTTGCTGTGCTATTGCGAGGTGCGGCGCTGGGCGCGCAAGGCCGGCCAGGCCGATCTGGCCGCCAGCAGCGCGGCCCTGGTCACCGGCAGCCCGCATGGCAGCCGCCAGGCCTTCCTGGACGACATGGACGCGCTGATCCGCCGCCTGGAGGCGCTGCAGCAGGACGCCCTGGCCGCCGCGCCCGAAGGCCGCGCCGAAGCCGCCGTCAGAACGCGACGCTGAGCTGGAAGGTCAGCGCATAGGGCCGCGGCTGCAGCGGCACATCGTTCAGCCCATAGGCGGCCGTGAAGGTGCCATAGAACTGCCGGCCCAATGCCGCACGCACGCCCACCCCGGTGCCTGTCAGCTGCTGCCAGGCCGGCAGCACGCTGCCCGGCGGGCGGAACGGGTACACCCGGCCGTAGTCCACGAACACGAAGGCACTGGCGTTCACCGGCTGGCCGTCGGGCAGCGCCAGGCTCAGCGGCAGCGGCCGGCGCAGCTCGACGCTGAGCGTGTAGCCCTCGTCGCCGGACAGCAACCCGGTGGCATAGCCGCGCACGCTGCCTTCGCCGCCGATGTAGTACTGCTGGTTCGACGGCAGCAGCACGTCGCCGCTCCACTGCCCGCTGGCCGTGCCCCACAGCGACCAGGCGTCGGGCAGGTCGCGGTTGTGGCGCAGCTGCACGCGGCTGATGCCGAACTGCCGCGGGTCGGCCGAGGTGACGTCGCCCAGCGTGTAGCTGTAGCCGGCGAAGGTGGCGGCCTGCGCCTGCAGCCACTGCGCTTCCAGCCCCAGGCTCTGGTAGCGGGTGTTCAGCAGTTGCAGCGGCACGCCGGAGATGTCGGTGCCGCTGTTGCTCCAGCCGGCGGCATAGACCACATCCAGCTGCCCGGCCGGCGCCACCCAGGTGGGCTGGCGCAGCGTCAGCACCTTGGTCACCGAATCGCCGGTCACGTCCAGCGGCGCCAGGGCGCCGTTGCGGATCTCGGTGTCGGCGTAGTAGTAGCCGAAGCTCAGTCGCCCGCCCACGGTGTTGATCGGGAAGCCGTACACCGCGGCGGCGCTACGCATGCCTTCGGCGCCGGTGAGCAGCACGCTCAGCTCGTCGCGGTAGCCGAGCAGGCTGCGGTTCAGGTACGAGGCGCCAGCACGGTAGGTGCCGGTGGAAGGCACGCCCAAGTTGTCGGTGAACACCTGGAACTGCTGGCGCGGCGGCTCGCTGAGCAGCACCACCAGGTCAGACAGGCCGGCCTCGCTGCCGGGCTTGAGCTCGGCGGCCAGCTGCACGTCGTTGGTGCGGTTGAAGCGGATCAGCGCCGACTCCAGCGTGGGCAGGTCGATCAGCGCGCCCGGCGGCAGGCCGACGCGCGCTTCCACGTAGTCGGCCTGCGTGCTGGCGTTGCCTTCGATGCGCACCTGCCCCAGCCGGCCTTCGACCAGGCGGATGGTGATGACGCCGGAGGACACGTCCTGCGACGGGATCAGCGCCAGCGCGGTGACCACGCCGCGGCTGCGGTACAGCGCGTTCACCTCGGCCACCAGCTTCTGCAGATCGGCCAGCGACACCTGCGGCCCCAGGTAGGGCTTGGCCAGCGCCTGCAGCTCGTCCGCGGACAGGAAGGCCGACGGCGTGAAGCGGATCTCGCGCACCGCGAAGCGCACGGCCTGCGCGGTCGGCATCACCGGCACGGGCTGCACCGGCTGCACACGCAACGGGTCGGTGGCCGGGCGCTGCGGCAGGCGGTCCTGCTCGCGCAGGCGGCGCTCTTCCTCGATCTGCCGTTGCTGGGTGGCGCCGGGGCTGGCGGCCGGCGCCTGGGCCCAGGCCGGCGCCAGCTGCAGCAAGGGCCAGGCGGCCAGCAGAACCGTCAATCTCTTCATCACTTGGGGCAGTCCGTGTTCAAAGCCGGGTCGCACAGACCCTGGGTGGAGACCGGCACGCCGCTGAAGCGCAGCGGGCTGCGCGTCGGCTCCGTACGTGGCGCCGGCGGCTCGGGTGCCGGCGGCAAGGTCACGCGGGTCAGCGTGTCCATCGCCACCTCGGCCACGCTGCGCACCGGGCCGTCGGGGCCGGTGATCTCGTGCAGGGGGCTGCGCCGCACGACGAAGGCATCGGTGCCGATCTGGTTGCCGTCCAGCCGCAGGTAGATGGGCTTGCCGGCGCTGTACAGCTGCACGTCGGCGGGCGTCAGACCGGCCAGATCCTGGCCCACCAGCACGTAGGACAGCGGGTTGCGGATGCGCGCCTGCTCCAGCACCCACAGCGCGTCGATGGACAGCGCGCCCAGCGGCACCCACACATCGGCCTGCCGCGCTGCCAGCACACTGAGCTGGAAGCCGCCGGTGCCGGAGAGCGTCAGGTCCACTTCGCGCGCGGGCAACCCGCTGCCATAGGAGACCGTGCCGCGCAGCGGTGTGCCGCCGCCTTGGACGACCGCATGGATCTCATCGCCGGCCAGTTGCAGCGACGACTGCAGCGCGGCCTCACCAATGTCGATGCGAGCGCCGCTGGCTTGCAGCGCATCGGCCTGCACCGCCTGCAGTGCGACGTCGCCCATCTGCGACGTGACGTCGACAGGACCGCTCGCCTGCACCTCGTCCATTCGCACGTCCATCCACGCGTTGGCAGTCACGCCGCCCGGGCCGTTGGTCACGAGACGGCCGACACTCACCGCGCTGCCGGAATGCAGTTGCACATCGCCACCGGCTTGTGCCGAAGGCAACGTGATATTGCCCCCCGCCGTGATCGTGGCGCGGCCGGCCGCCTGCAAGACATCGACGGCCGTGTTGCCGAGGACGTTCAGTGTCACGTCGCCCTGCCCGCTGACTTGCTGCAGATCGATGTCGCTGGCCTGCAGCACGATGCGCTGGTCGGGATGGCCACCGGTGCCGCTGCTGATCACCGAGCCGCCGGTGATGGCGCCGCCGGCATTCAGCAGCACGCGGTCGGCCGCCAGCAGCTGGATCACCTGCACGTCGCCCTGCTCGTTCAGGTCGACCATGCCGCCGGCCTCGGCGTCGAGGTTGACCACGCTGAGGTTCAGCGGCTCGTTGCCGATGTTGCGCGCGGCGCGCAGCGTCAGCGTGGCGCCGGGTCCGGACTCGGCCACGATGTCCAGATCGCCGCTGCCCGGCGCATGGCCAGCCAGGATGGCGCCGGCCCGGCTGGTGATGCGCACCGCATAGGCCGACGGGTCGGTGCTGCTCAGGCCGGTGACCACCGCATCGCGCTGCGTGGTGATGCGCAGCGGCCCGCCGCTGTCGAGGCGCGCGCCGCTGGCCATGCGCAGGCTGTCGGCATCGATCAGCGTCTCGCCGCCGGCCTGCAGCCAGGCGCTGCCGTTGAAGAGCAGCGCGCCGCCGGCCACCAGGTTCGCAGCGCCGGGGGTGACCATCGCGTCGCTCAGCTGCAGGTCGGCTTCGGCCCGCAGCTGCAGGCCCAGCCCGGCCTGCAACGCCGGGCTGCTGGCATCCACCGCACCGATCGCGAAGCGCGACGGCACCAGCGGGCTGGCCGGGCCCTTCAGGACAATCCAGTCGCGCGCCTCGGCCTGGATCAGGCCGCTGCGCGTGGTGAAGGGGTTGGTGCCCACCGCCAGCGGCTGGTCGGCCGCCACGTCGCCGATCGAGCCTTGCGGCGCGGCGATCTGCACTTCGCCGCCCAGCAGCACCAGGCCGCTGTTCTGCGCGGGCCGGGCGTTCAGCACCGAGCCGGTCTCGCTGCGTACCCGCACCGCGTCGCGCGAGAAGATGCCGCCCAGCGCCATGTCGCCGTTCTCGGCCAGGTGGATGCGGCCGGTGGCGCGCGCCGTCAGGCTGCCGAAGCTGTCGGCCGCGGCGCTGCGCGCCACCTCCACCCGCAGCGGCAGCAGCGCATCGGCATCGCCGCCGATGCGGCCGTTGGCCGCCTCGAGGATCAGGTCGCCGGCGCGGATGGCGGTGGCCGCCGCGTCCAGGGCCTGCAGGTCGCGTTTGACCTTCAGCCGCAGCTCGCCGTCGAGCGCGATGCGGTCCACCGCGACGCCGCCCAGCGAGGTGAGGTAGGCATTGCCCACGTCGCTGCCGGCCACGTGCGGCGTCAGCGTGCTGCCGTCGCCGACCTGCGCAGACAGGCTCTGCGAGGCGCTGAAGTTCAGCGGCAGCCGCTGGCTGATGCTGACCGTGCCCGTTCGCCGAGCCGGGTCGGAGAACGTGAAGTCACTGAACTCGGCGGTGGCCAGCGCCACCTTCTGCGCATCGCTCAGGTTGCCATCGGTGTTCAGGGGGATGACCACCGCCGCCGGGTCGCCGACCGGCAGCGTGCTGCCCAGGCTGGTGCCGGCCAGCAGCTCCACACGGCGGCCGGAGACGTTGGGCGCCTTGATCACCGGGTTGGTGTCGGTCAGGTCCTTCAGCAGGCCCGGGTTCACCGCCAGCGCCAGCTGGCTGTTGGTCCAGCTGCTGCCCTGCTCCTGCGCCGTGCGCTCGGCCGCGGAGACGATGTAGACGAAGCCGTCGATGCGCGAGCCGGCCGGGGCCGACGCGAGCGTGCCCGCGGCCTCGGCGGCCAGCACCTGGGTGCGCACCCGGTCCATGCGGCCGGTGTCGGCCGCGGCCTCGACCTGCACCTGCGCATCCACCTGCGCCTGCGTCCACTGCGGATGCAGCGCGCGGATGCGGGCGGCATCGTCGGCGCGGGCCTGGGCCAGCAGCCGTGCGGCTTCCTGGCCGCGCGCCAGCGCCGCACCGTCGAAGCCGGCCACCGCCTCGGCCAGCCGCCAGTACTGCGCGGTGCGTTCACTCTCGAAACGGGCGATCGCCGCAGCGTCCCCCTTCAGCGCCGCGCGCTCGGCCACGGTGGCCTGATAGCGCCACGTGGCGTCGTAGGCCACCGGCGCGGCCTGGCGCTCGCGCAGCAGCCAGTACTGCTGGAACTGCTGGGTGCGTGCGTTCGCCAGCGCATCGACCGCGGTGTCCAGCTTCTCGGCACGGCTGGCGGTGCCGGCGCGCAGGCCCACGGTGTCGGCATAGGCCAGCAGCTGTGCGTAGCTGCGCGTGTCGATCGTGAACTCGGGGTTGTTGTCGAGGATCTGCCCTGGCGCGGCCAGGCGCACATCGCCGCCCGCCGACACCACCTGATCGACCAGCAAGTGGCCCTGCGGGTTGTTGCCACCCGGGGCGCTGGCCACCACCTCGAGGTGGATGTCGCGCGCGGCGCTGGCGTCCAGGCCGTATTGCGCCTGTTGCGAACGGTCGGCCGTGTAGCCCGGCGCGATGCGCAGCGCGCTGCCGGGGGTGGCACCGCCGATGCCGCCGGTGCTGGACTGCAGCTCGATGCGCGCGCCGCTGATGCGGCTGTTGGCATCGACGCCGCGGATGTCGTCCTGCGCGCTGAGCAGCACCTTGCCGGCATCGCTGGAGGCCACGGCCGCAGCGCTGACGCTGGCCACCTGCAGCGGCCCGGCCACCTGCCGCACCACCACGTCGCCGCTGGGCGCAGCGGCTGTCAGCGCGCCGCTGAGCAGCACGTTGACGGGTGCGCCCACCGCACCGACCGAGCCGACACTGGCGTTCAACCTGAGGTTGCGCGTGTCGATCAGCGAGCCATGGCCCGCGCTCAACGAGCGCACGTCGATGACGGTGTCGCCATGCCGGTTGGCCAGCAGTTCGCCCGAGCCCAGGCTGAGCGCGGCGTTCGGCGACTGGATGTTCAGGCTGGGCCGGTCGGCGCCCAGGAACTCGATGGCGATCGGGTAGTCGGCCTTCACCGAATTGGTGGTGATCGTCGTCTGGCCCACCGTCTGCGACCAGATCGAGGTGTACTTCGACGAGATGCACAGCGACCACCAGTCGCAGTCGTTCCATTCGGCCAGCTTGTTGTAGACGCTGCTGGTGGTGGTGGGCGGGGTGGTGTACTGCAGCGTCGGCGACGCGCTGCTGCCGCCGACGTTGTTGGTCATGGCCGCATCGGTGCCCAGCTGGTTGTTGTGGGCCACCGTGCCGGCCGGCGCCTTGTAGGACAGGTAGGTCCCGTTCTCCAGCAGCTGGTTGGACAACGTGCGCGGCGGACCGCTCTGCGTGCGCGACACGCCGCTGGGCGGCAGCGACAGCGACGAGGTGCCGAAGAAGCTCTGACCCTTGAACACCCAGGTGTACTCGGTGGACGTGCTGCGGCCGGTGGTGAACACATAGCGCAGCCCGCCCTGCGGGTTGTAGCTGGCCTGCCGCGCGCCATCGACCTCCACCCGCTGGGCGGCATTGGCATCGGCGCCGAAGCTGGTGTAGACCACGTCGGGGTCGAAGCTGGCACCGTTCCAGGCGCCCTTCTGCGTCACCGCGACCTGTCCGTTCAGGCGCTCGATCAACGTATCGATCGCATACAGGTTCTGGTCGCCGGCAGCGCCCACGTACTGCACGTCGGTAATGCGGATGGTGCCCGCCGTGCCGCGGCCCGGCGTCATCGGATCGGGATCGGCGCCGGTGTCCAGCGTGCCCAGCTTCAGTGCCAGGCTGCTTTGGTTGTCGACCTCGATCTGGCCGAAGCCGTCCAGCACGGCCAGCTTGCCGGTGCCACCGGTGCTGCCGTTGGCGGTGTTGATGATCTGGCCGAAGAGCACGATGCTGCCGCCGCGCACCTTGGCGCTGCCGGTCATCGTCAGTTGCTGGGTGGCCGGGTCGTAGCTGGCACCGATGGCGCCGAAGTCGCGCGTGCCATTGGTCGTGACCGCCACGTCCACCGCCTCGTTCAGCACCTGGTCCACGTAGGCCTTGTTGGCCACCACGCGCCCCAGCGTGTTGTCCAGCCCGACCCAGTCCTTCTCGTAGGTGACCAGCCGCCCGTTCTGATTGAGCAAGGTGCAGGTCGCGGTGCTGCAGGCCTGGATCGCGCTGGTCCAGCCCGCCAGCCAGCGGCTGGTTGGCACCACGAAGCGCAGCGACGCATCGTCCGGGATGCTCAGATGGTGGTTGACGATGCCGCTCTGCACAAGGCCGTTGATGTTAAGGAAGCGCGCGCTGATGAAGATGTTGCCGTTGGCTACGATGCCCGGGCCTGCTGCCAATGGTGGCTGCACCAGCACACCGCTGCCGCCCTGGACATTGCCGCTCGGCTCGCCCGCCACGGCGTTGAAGCCGTTGACGTACTGCTGCACGAAGTCGCCGTTGCTTGCCAGCACCGACACGCTGCCGGCAGTGATGTTGCCGTCGACGTAGATGTCGCCGGCGGCACTTCTGACGACGACACTGCCGTTCGGGTTGCTGATGGTCTTGGACGGCTCGCCGACCGTGTCGCGGTAGGCCAGCGTGATGTCCGGCGCCGGGCCAGGAACCTGGCGCGCTGCCGGTGTGCCCACGGGCGGAGGCAGCGGCGCGGCATAGGTGCCGTTGGACTGCAACACGGCCTTGCAGCAGTACGCATCCGGGTCGTAGTTGCTGACGATGCGGATCTCGGGCGGGCCGGCCAGGCCGTTCTCGCGCGTCCAGATATCGCCGCTGAAGCTCGAGTCGAAGCTGTCCAGGTCGTTCAGGCCGTTGACCAGGAAGCCGTTCAGCCGGACGTTGCCGCCCGTGGAATCGATGCTCAGGTTGCCGATCTTCAGCGAGGCCGGCGCGTTGTTCAGGATCCAGATCTTCGCGTCGCCCGGCGCCTTCAATTCGCCCGCGCCGGTCAGCCTTTCGGCCTGCAGGTTGACGTTGCGCAGCTTGATGTCGACGGGGCCGAAGGTCAGCAGCTTCTCCGAGCCGGGCACCGCGGTGTCGGATTTCGTCGGCAGCGTGGCCGCGGCCTGGCCGGCAGCCGAGGCCGCATCGACCACCTGGGTCGCCGCATCGGCGATGCGCTTGGCCGCCGAGCCCGCCTGGCTCGCGTCGAACTGCTCGAGGCGCGGGACATTGGCACTGCGCAGGCCCTGAACCGCGGACACCCTGGCCGTATCGACGTTGTCCGTGGTGGCCTTGTCGCTCCAGGCGGCGCTGACGCTCTCCTGCTTCGTGGCGGCCAGCACCAGGTTGCTGCGGACCGTGCTCGCACTGCTGCCGATCGTGGCGTTGGCGTTCTTGATCAGGTCCATCTGCGTCGAGATGTCGCTGACCGTGGTCTCCAGCGTACCGCCCCCCCCGCTCTTCAGCGCCAGCAGGCTGACGTTGCTGACCAGTTGCTGCACCGCGCCCAGGTAGCCGCTGCCGCTGAAGCTGAGCGTGCCGTCCTTGGGCGCCGTACCCAAGGTGCCCAGCGGGCCTTCGACCGTGCAGCCGGCATCGGCAACGCAGCCCACCGTCAGCCCATAGTGACCGATGCGCTGCACGGCCGACACCAGGTTGTTCTCGCCGGTGGCCTGCTTCAGGTCGCTGTTGCCTCCGTTGTAGGCGGCCGCGGCGCTGCCACGCGCGCCTACGAGCGCCAGGTAGTCGGTGTCGGTGGTGGGCGCAGGACTCTTCATCGCGCGCAGGTGGGCATCGATCGCGCTGTTGGCGGCGTCGATGTCCGCATAGGTGTCCACCAAGGTGCCCACCGCGCCGATCTGCGCATCCCGGGTGCTGCCGAACAGGTTGCCGGTGATGGCGGCCTGGGCATCGGGCGCGTTCAGCAGCTTGTCCTCGGCCTCGGAAGCGGCCCGCAGTGCGGCCAGGCCCCGCTCGGTGATCGAGCCGGAGCGCTGGTTCACGCCCTGCGACACGAGCTTCTTCTCCAGGAAGGCGATTTCGCTGGCGTAAGCCGCGCTGGCCACCGGGTCGGTGGCGTACTGCGCACGCAGCTGGTACAGGCGGTTCAGGCGCAACTGCAACTGCGAGTTCGGCGCCACATCGCTCGAGCTCACGCTGGCGACGCCGATGTAGGGGTTGGCCTGCGTCGAATCCACCGGGTTGAGGGCCAGACCGCCGTTCAACCGGTTGTCCGCTGCCGCGACTCTCAAACCCCAGACGATGTTGACCTGGTTGGTACTGGCGTTGTAGCTCCAGGGCGAAGCGATCTCCACGTCGATCTGCGTGGCCGACTGGCGCAGCAGGCCGGCCAGCACGGTGCCGTCGACGTTCACCTCCGCGATGCCACCCGGCCTGGGCGCGTCACCGCCCTTGATGTCCAGCGAAGCATCGATGCCGATGGCCCCGGCGATGGCCGCCAGGGCCTCGCGGTACAGGTCCTTGCCGATACCGACCGCGCTGGTGCGCAGGCTGCCGCGATCGGCGGCCAGGCCGACGTCGCCGCCGGCCAGCACCTTGCTGTCGTCGGCCAGGTCGAGCTTGGCGTTCATCGTCACCGTGGTGCGCGCGTCGGGCGTGGAATTGATCGGCACCGCCGTCTTGTTCCACAGGTTCACGTGCGTGTCGGCCACCAGCGCCGAGCCCTGGCCGGCACCGACGCGGATCTGCCCGTGCTCGGGGTCGCTGGCCAGCAGCAGCACGTTGCTGCCGATGTTCGTCTGGTGGCTGCCGTGGAAGTCCACCTGCGCCGTGCCGGACGGCGCGCCGGCCAGGCCGTAGGCATTGGCCACCGCGCGGGCGTCCAGCTTCACGTCGCTGCGGCTGTTGATGTCGATGTCGCCGGAATCGCTGGTCAGCCGCGAACCCGGCGCCAGCGTGACCGTGGCGCTGATCGGCACGTCTGCCGTGCCGGCCTGCACCGTCGACTTCGACGCCGCCAGCGCGATGGCGCCGCCCGAATCGAGCTTGGTCTTGTCGTAGGACACCACCGTGTTGAGGGCTTCGATGTCCAGCGCGCCGTCGTTGCCATTGCCCGGCAGCGTCACGTGCAGCAGCGAGTTCGCCCCGGTGCCGACGGTCGTGCGCTGCAGCAGCGTGGTCGTGGTGCTTCCGGCCGGCAGGTTCAGCAGGCCGCCGGAGCCGGAGTTGACGTTCCAGTCGGCGCCATCGGCGGCCGCGATGGTGTTCAGGTCGTCGTTGCGGCCCCACCAGTACTTGCGGCTGCTGTTGTCGGCGCGCAGAGCGATGTTCGAGGCGGTGATCTCCACGCCATGGCCGATGCCGGCATCGACCGCGCTGTTGACGAAGTGCGCGTTGGCCGCACCGCTGGCGCCGGCCACCGAAGCCTGCGTGCTGTCGACCTTGGCGTTGTAGTCGGTGATGTGGCTGGCCCGCACCGTGACGCGGCCGGTGCGCAGCGTGGCGCCGGTGGTGGCCTGCAGCGGATCGCCGACGAAGGCCCGCGTGTCGCTGACGCTGACCGTGCGGGCCTGCGCCGCCGCGCCGGCGATCACGCCGCCACTGCCCGACACCGCCGAGGCGATGTTGCGGTCGTGGCCGTCGGCCGTCACCGACGCACTGCCGGCTGCGTCGCCGACGATGCCGACATCGAGGCCCAGTTCGGCCTGCGTGCGGGTGAAGGAGCGTGCCTGCGCATCGTGCGAGCCCACCGCGGCGATGCCCAGCGCCAGACCGCTGGCCGCGGCGCGCTGGCTGCTGTCCAGCGTGGCCGACACCTCCAGCGTGCCGGGCACGGTCAGCGTGCTGCCCTCGCCCACCTGGGCGTTGACCAGCGCGCGGTCGTTGGCGGTGCCGAAATCGGCCTGCGCATCGGTGCCGGTGGCGCCGAGCAGCAGGCCGCCGCTGGTGCC
>JAFLDH010000063.1 GCA_017302505.1 Burkholderiales bacterium | reverse complement strand
GCCCTCGGGCCGGCCCATGCGGCGTCACCGTCGGCCGCGGCCTCGGCCCCGATGCCCGACCTGGCCTCGCTGGTCAGTGCGCCGGGCGCGGGGCAGGAGCAGCCGCCGGGCGAGATCGTGGTGCTGAACCGGCCCATCACCCTGCTGCGCGGCAGCCTGTTCGGCGTGTCTGCCGCGACGCGGGCGGCCGAGAGCGAAGCGCGCATCCGGGCGGCACTGCGCGCCGGCGGCGAGCTCAAGGTGCAGACCCTCAACGTCAACGAAGGCGCGCTCGTCAGCATCGATGGCGCGCTGATGTTTGCCATCGCGCCGGCCGACACCGCCGAGCGCACCCTGGCCGCTGCCCAGGCCGAGGCGAAGCGGGCCGCGGCGAACCTGCAGCAGGTGATCGAGGAATCGCGCGAATCGCGCGACATGCGTTCGCTGCTGTGGGGCGCTGCCGTGGCCCTGGGCAGTGCGATATTGATGCTGGCGCTGCTGTGGCTGCTGCGTCGCGTGCACCGGCGCATCCAGGACTGGCTGACCGGCAAGACCCTGGCCCATGCCGACCGGCTGCGCGTCGGCGGCGTCGAGGTGGTGCGGCGCGAAGGCGTGCTGCGCTTCGAGCAGTGGCTGCTGAAGCTGGTGTTCACGGTGCTGGCGCTGGTGGTGGTGTACGAGTGGCTGAGCATCGCGCTGGCGCAGTTCCCCTTCACCCGGCCGTGGGGCGAGCAGCTCAGCGGCTTCCTGCTGGGGCTGCTGACGCGCTTTGCCTTGGCCATCGTGCATGCCATCCCCGACCTGCTGGTGGCGGCGCTGATCTTCTGGCTGGCCTGGGTGCTGACGCGCATCCTGCGCAGCTTCTTCCTGCGAATCAGCCGCGGCCATGTGCGGGTGAGCTGGCTCGATGCCGACGTGGCGCCGATCACGTCCAAGCTGTGCGTCGGTGCGATCTGGCTGTTCGCGCTGGCCATGGCCTACCCCTACCTGCCGGGCTCGGACACCGAGGCCTTCAAGGGCCTGTCGGTGCTGGTGGGCCTGATGCTGTCGCTGGGTGCATCCAACCTGGTGGGCCAGCTGGCCAGCGGGCTGATCCTGACCTACACCCGCACCTTCCACAGCGGCGAGTTCGTGCGCATTGACGGCCACGAAGGCACGGTGATGAACCTGGGCGCCTTCACCACGCGCATCCGTACCGGCATGGGCGAGGAGCTGACGATCTCCAACTCGCAGGTGCTGGGTGCGGTGACGCACAACTACTCGCGCGCGGTCAAGGGCAAGGGCTACGTGGTCGACACCGTGGTGACCATCGGCTACGACACGCCGTGGCGGCAGGTGCAGGCGATGCTGACGGAAGCCGCACTGCGCACGCCGGGCGTGCTGTCCGACCCGATGCCGGTGGTCTTCCAGACCAAGCTGTCGGACTTCTATCCCGAGTACCGGCTGGTCTGCCAGGCGGTGCCCGACCAGCCGCGGCCGCGGGCCGAGGTGATCAGCCTGCTGCACGCCAACATCCAGGACGTCTTCAACCGCTACGGCGTGCAGATCATGTCGCCCAACTACCGCGGCGACCCGGCCGAGCCGAAGCTGGTGCCGCCCGAGCGCTGGTACGAGGCGCCGGCCAAGCCTCCGGTGGAGAAGCCTCCACAGGGCTGAGGATGCCGCGCCCCGGCATCCACAAGATGAGGCATGCCGGCGCGGCGGGTGCTGCCTAGCCTTCGGGCTCCCACAACGAGGAGCCCTTCATGCGAATCACCCAACGATCCCTGCCTGCCCGCCAACTTGGCCGCGCGGGCCTGTTCACCCTGACGGTCTTCGCGGCCGCCGCGCTGGTCGCCTGCGGCGGCGACGACGTGGCGCCGACCATGCTGGAAGGCACCGTGGCCGTCGGTGCCGCAGTGCCCGGCGCCGAGCTCACCATCACCGACGCCGACGGTGCCACCGCCGACATCAGCGGCACCGCCGATGGCAATGGCGCCTATGCGCTGGATGTGTCCACGCTGAAGCCGCCGCTGCTGGTCAGCGCCAGCGGCACGCTGAACGGCGAGCCGGTGCGCATCGTCGCCGTCGTGCCCACGCTGTCGGCGGCTACCGACAACACCGCCAACGTCACCTCGCTGACCAACGCCGTGGCCGCGCTGATCGCCCCGGGCGGCAACCTGAACGCGCTGAGTTCGGCTGACGGCATCGCCGCGATCGATGCCGCCAAGCTGGCCGATGCCACCACGCTGGTGGTCAACACGCTGAAGTCGAACCCGGTGTTCGCCGCACTGCTGGGCGAAGGCTTCGACCCGCTGAAGACGCCCTTCACGGCCAACGGCAGCGGCATCGATTCGGTGCTGGACCAGCTGCAGGTGACGGTAGACACCAACGGCGTGACGCTGTCCAACCTGACGGCGCCGCTCAGCGACGCCGGCACGCCGCCGGCGCCGGTGCTGCTGACGCAGGCGCAGGTGGCCACGCCCACGCAGGCGCCCACGTTGCCGGCCAGCGAGCCGCCCTCCAACGTGCCGACGGTGGCCGAGATGACGGCCATCGCCAAGAAGGTCGAGGCCTGCCTGGCCCTGCCACTGGAGCAGCGCGTGACGATGGACGCCAACAAGGAGGTGACGGCCGTGCTGGGAGCCTGCAACTTCGGCATTCCGGGTTGGAAGTCCGACGGTGGCGGCTGGGTCGAACGCATGGGCAACGGCGTGTTCCGCTACACCGCCAACACCGGCCTGAAGGTCGGCCAGCCGACCATCGCCACCGTGCTGGCCCCGCCCAACTACAGCGGCAACACCTTCCAGCACCCGTACTGCAACACGCAGACCTGCGTGATCATGTACGTGCCGACGACCACGGCTTCCGGCAAGGCGGGTGGCGGCTTCTACACGCTGGGCAAGGTGGCCGGCCAGTGGGAGTTCGTCGGCAACCAGCTGCCTTATGCCATGGGCGTGGAGCAGCGGCTGAACCGCCGTGTGGCGGTGAACACGACGCTGGCCGCGGCCAACCCCACGAACTACTTCCTGCAGGACCGGTTCGAGTCGACGATCCGCCTCACCTTCAACCCGGACGGCAGCATGGCCGACACGAGCAACGTGCGCGCCGTGGTCTGGAAGGGCCCGGGCCTGCCGGCCGCCGGCGTGGTGACGCACCGCTCGCAACGCTGCGGCACCGACGACCGCTTCCCGATCACCAACCAGGAAGGGCTGCTGACGATCAACAACCAGTCGGGCCTGCAGTGGTGGAACAACGGCGGGGGCAACGACTTCATCGTCGACGCGGCCAAGCTGGACGGCTCGGCGGTGACGATGCCGTCGCCCAGCACCAACTGGGCCACGAACAGCGCGCCCTTCAACCAGGACTACCGTTCGGCGCCCTTCACCGGCACGATCCCGGCATGGTCGGTGTACACCGCCGAGATCTACTACTACAGCAATGCCGGCAACACGCCCGACGAAGTGATCGTGGTGCGCAACAGCACCGCCTACGAGCGGGCCTCGGCCGGCGCGGGCAAGAACTGGCCGACGCTGGCCGCGGCCTCGATCGACGCCTACCTGAAGCCCACCGGCGCCAACGCCGGCTCGCTGGGCAGCCTGGCGCACGGCCTGGAGTGGATCAACCCCACCGATGGCTACGTGAACTTCGGCTACCTGTTCTCGCAGAACCGGGTGGCCGCGACCAACGTGCAGAACGAGAACGGCAACTACTGGAAGCGTGGCAGCCTGTGGTTCCGCATCGGCGCGGCGGGTGACGCCAGCGCGCCGGCCTACGAATGGGCGCCGAACCGCTCGGGCGTCGAGCTGTCGACGGTCACGCCGGTGGGCGGCACGTCCACGGTGGCCAATTCGAACAACAGCCCGAACCCGCGCTGCGGTGTGGACGAGGTACTGCCGCTGGATGGCGACAACACGCGCGCGTCGTACCGCGAGGCTGGCCTTCAGTTCCGCGACGGCAACCGCAAGCTGAACCAGCAGATCCACTTCTGGAGCAACTGAGCCCGCGGCGGCCCGGGCCTGGGCGCTAGCCTAGGCCCGGGCCACGGCCGGCGGCCCGCCCCGGCCCAGCCGCCGCACCAGCATCTGCGTGCCCAGTGCGGCCAGCAGGATGACGGCCACGCCCAGCGCCCACAGCACCCAGGTCAGCGGCTGCAGCCAACGCAGTACGGTGGCCAGCCACGGCAGCGAGCGCTGCGCCGATTCGAGCGTCCAGACAATGCCGTCCAGCGTGGCGTGCAGCGCCTGCACGTCGACCCAGTAGGTCAGCCATGCCGGTATCGGCATGCTGGCCAGCGACTGCGACAGCGGCACCGCGTCGCCCGCGGCCAGCAGCCCGGCGCTCCAGTGCAGGAAGGCCGAGGTGGCCAGCGCGCCCAGGGTCCAGAGCAGGGCCCCGACGGCAAACACGGCCCAAAGGGCCAGACTCAGCAGGCGACGTCGTGAATGCGGATCGGCAGACATGCCCGGTTGGATGGCCCGCTGCCGAGCAGGTTCCCCGCCCCAGGACGGTGCGCCGCCCAGGCTCAATCCGGCACGACGGCCGTGACCTCGATCTCCACCTTGGCGCGGTCCTCGATCAGCGCGCTGACCTGCACCGCCGTCATCGCCACGCCGAAGTCGCCGATCAGTTCGCGATAGGCGGCACCGATCTCGCGCGACTGTTCCAGGTATTCGCGCTTGTCGGTCACGTACCAAGTCATGCGCACGATGTGCTGCGGGCCGGCGCCAGCCTCGGCCAACACCGCCACCACGTTGGCCAGCGCCTGCCGCGCCTGGTCGGCCAGGCGATCGCTGGCAAAGCGCTCTTCGGCGTCCCAGCCGATCATGCCGGCCACGCTGACGACGGTGCCGCGCGCCGCCACGCCGTTGGCATAGCCCTTGGGCCGCGCCCAGCCGGCCGGTTGCAGGATCTTCTTCATCAGGCGGTCTCCGATGCGTGGGTTTCGATGGCCGCGCGCAGGTCGGCCGGGATATCGATGGCGCGGTGCGTGTCCAGGTCGGTGGTCACCAGCACCTGGCGGATGGCGAATCGCGCTTCATCGCCCAACCGGCAGCCATGGCGCAGCGTGATCGACTTGCTGCCCAGGCGCTCCACCGACAGGCCCAACGTCACCACTTCGCCCATGCGGCTGACGGCGCTGAACTCGCACTGCAGGCTCACCGTGGGCAGCCCGGTGCGGCGTCGGCCGATCAGCTCGGCATAGGGCACGCCGAGCAGGTGGCCGAACCAGTCCTCGTTCAGGTCGTTGACCATCACCAGGTACTGCGGGAAGAAGACGATGCCCGCCGGATCGCAGTGCGAGAAGCGGATCGTGCGCTCGCGCTCGAAGCGGTGGCGCTCGGCCGCGCCCGTCATGCTTCACGCAGCCGGAAGCGCTGCAGCTTGCCGGTTTCGGTGCGCGGCAGCTTGTCGCGGAACTCGATGGCGCGTGGGTACTTGTAGGGCGCGATGGCCTGCTTGACGTAGTCCTGCAGCGCGGCGGCGGTGGCCGGCGTCGGCTGTGCCGTGGGCTTCAGCACCACGAAGGCCTTGACGATCTGGCCGCGCTCCTCGTCGGGCACGCCCACCACGCCGCATTCGGCCACGTCGGGGTGGCGCAGCAGCGCGTCCTCCACCTCCGGCCCGGCGATGTTGTAGCCGGCCGAGATGATCATGTCGTCGGTGCGCGACTGGTAGTGGTAGTAGCCGTCCTCGTCCAGCAGGTAGGCGTCGCCGGTGTAGTTCCAGCCGTCGCGCACGTACTGGACCTGGCGCGCATCGGCCAGGTACTTGCAGCCGGTGGGGCCCTTGATGGCCAGCGCGCCCACCTGGCCCGGCGGCAGCGGCCGGCCTTCGGCGTCCATCACGCAGGCGGTGTAGCCGGGCACCGCCTTGCCGGTGGCGCCGGGGCGGGCGTCCTGCTCGTCGGCGCTGATGAAGATGTGCAGCAACTCGGTGGAGCCGATGCCGTCGATGATCTCCAGCCCGCTGGTCTCGCGCCACAGCTTGCGCGTGGCCGCGGGCAGCGCCTCGCCCGCCGACACGCACTTGCGCAGGCTCTTCGCCGGCCAAGGCTGGCCCTGCAACGACATCGCGATCGCCCGGTACGAGGTAGGCGCGGTGAACATCACCGTGGCGCCGAAAGCTTGCACCGCGCCCATCAGGTCGGGCGGCGAGACCTTCTCCACCAGCACGGTCGAAGCGCCGATGCTCATCGGGAACAGCAGCAGACCGCCCAACCCGAAGGTGAAGGCCAGCGGCGGGCTGCCGATGAAGATGTCGTCGGGCCGCGGCCGCAGCACGTGCGGCGGCCAGCAGGCGCAGGCGGCCATCACGTCGCGGTGGAAGTGCATCGTGCCCTTGGGTTGCCCGGTGGTGCCCGAGGTGAAGGCCATCAGGCAGGTGTCGTCGGCGGCGGTGGCTACGTTGGCGAAGGTGTCGGGCTGCCGTGCCATGGCGGCTTCCAGGCCGTTGGCGCCAGCGTCATTGAAGAAGCAAAGCTGCAGCAGCATGGGGCAGTCGGCGGCGGCCAGCTTCATCTCGTCGGCCAGGCGCAGGTCGCACAGCGCGTGGCTGATCTGCGCCTTGTCGATGATCTGCTTCAGCTCCTTGGCGCGCAGCAGCGGCATGCTGCCCACCGCGATGCCGCCGGCCTTGACCACCGCGAACCAGCAGGCCGCCAGCATCGGGTTGTTGGGCGCGCGCAGCAGCACGCGGTTGCCGGGCACCAGGCCCATCTCGCTGACCAGCACGTTGGCAATGCGGTTGGCCTGCGCCTGCAATTCGGCATAGCTCCAGCGCAGGCCCGGCGCCTGGATGCACAGGCGGTCGCCGCGGCCCTCGGCCACGTGGCGGTCCAGCAGTTCGGTGGCGCAGTTCAGCTGCTCGGGGAACTGCAGCGTCGGCAGGTCGAAGCGCAGCTCGGGCAGCGCCTCGGGCGGCGGCAGGTGGTCGCGGGCGAAGGTGTCGACATGGGCGCTGGGCATGGCGGTCAGCCTTTCATGTCCTTGAGCAGTTCACGGGCGATGATCAGTTGCTGCACCTCGGTGGCGCCTTCGTAGATGCGCAGCGCGCGGATCTCGCGGTACAGCCGCTCCACCGGCTGCTCGCTGACCACGCCGCGGCCGCCCCACAGCTGCACTGCCGCGTCGATGACCTGCTGCGCGCCTTCGGTGGCCATCATCTTGGCCATGGCCGCCTCGCGGGTGACGTTGCGGCCCTGGTCGCGCATCCACGCGGCGCGATAGGTGAGCAGCGCCGCGCTGTCGATGGTGGTGGCCATCTTCGCCAGCTTGGCCTGCGTCAGCTGGAAGTCCGCCAGCAGGTGCTTGAACATTTGCCGCGTGGTGGCGCGGTGCAGCGCCTCGTCCAGCGCGCGCCGCGCCATGCCCAGCGCCGCCGCGGCCACCGAGGTGCGGAACACGTCCAGCGTGCGCATCGCCACCTTGAAACCTTCGCCGGGCCCGCCGATGCGCTGCGCCAGCGGGATGCGGCAGTCGTGGAACTCCAGCCGCGCCAGCGGGTGCGGCGCGATGACCTCGATGCGCTCGGCGATCTCGAAGCCCGGCGTGCCGTCGTCGACGATGAAGGCCGAGATGCCGCGCGCGCCCTCGGCCTCGCCGCTGCGGGCGAAGACCACGTAGAAGTCGGCGATGCCGCCGTTGCTGATCCAGGTCTTGCTGCCGTTGAGCACCGCATGGTCGCCGTCGATGCGCGCCTCGCAGCGCATGGCGGCCACGTCGGAGCCGGCCTCGGGCTCGGACAGCGCGAAGGCCGCGATCGCCTGGCCGCGCGCCACGCGCGGCAGGTACGCGGCCTTCTGCGCCGGCGTGCCGTGCAGCGAGATCGCGCCCGAGCCCAGCCCCTGCATCGCGAAGGCAAAGTCGGCCAGGCCGGAATGCCGGGCCAGCGTCTCGCGGATCAGGCACAGCGCGCGGGTGTCCAGCGTCTCGCCGGCGCCGCCATAGGTCGCGCCGGCCACCGCATGGCGCAGCCAGCCGCCGTCGCCCAGCGCGGCCACCAGCGCGCGGCATTCGCTGTCGACATCGGCATGCGCGTCCTGCGAGACATGCTCGCGCGCCCAGGCGTCCAGCTCGCGCTGCAGGTTGACGTGGCGCGACTCGAAGAACGGCCAGTCCAGGTAGCGGGTATCGCTCATGGCCTCAGTTGCCTTCGAAGACGGGCTTGCTCTTCGCGACGAAGGCGCGGTAGGCGCGGCCGAAGTCCTCGGTCAGCATGCAGATCGCCTGCGCCTGGGCTTCGGCCTCGATGGCCTGGTCGACGTCCATCGCCCACTCGTGGTGCAGCATGCTCTTGGTGATGCCGTTGGCGAAGGTGGGGCCGCGGGCCAGCTCCTGGGCCATCGCACGCGCTTCGGCCACCAGGCTTTCGGGCGCGCACAGGCGGTTGAAGAAGCCCCAGCGCTCGCCTTCCTCGCCGCCCAGCGCGCGGCCGGTGTACAGCAGCTCGCTGGCGCGGCCCTGGCCGACGATGCGCGGCAGGATGTTGCAGGCGCCCATGTCGCAGCCGGCCAGGCCGACGCGGTTGAACAGGAACGCGGTCTTGCTGCGCGCGGTGCCGAAGCGCAGGTCGCTGGCCATCGCCAGGATCGCGCCGGCGCCGGCGCAGACGCCGTCGATGGCCGCGACGATCGGCTGCGGGCAGTGGCGCATGGCCTTGACCACGTCTCCGGTCATGCGGGTGAACATCAGCAGCTCGGGCGCCTTCAGCTGGATCAGCGGGCCGATGATCTCGTGCACGTCGCCGCCGGAGCAGAAGTTGTCGCCGGCGCCGTGCAGCAGCAGCACCTTCACGTCGTCGGCATGGCGCAGCCGCTCGAACAGGTCGCGCAGCTCGGCATAGGAATCGAAGGTCAGCGGGTTCTTGCGCTCGGGCCGGTTCAGCGTGATGGTGCCGATGCCGCCCTCGACGTGCCACAGGAAGTGGCGGGCCTGGTAGCCGGCCAGCGGACGTCGGTTGCCGGCCAGCAGCGCGGGGTCGATGCTCATGGGCTCACTTCTCCTTGCGTTCATGCCGGGCCGACAGCTGCACGCGCAGCCGGCCCAGCAGGGTATAGAGCTGCTGGCGTTCGGCGTCGGCGATGCCGCCGAGCAGCTCGACCACCCAGCCTTCGTGTTCGAGGGCGATCTTCTCGAAGGCCTTGCGGCCCTTGGGCGTGAGCGTCACGCGCCAGGAGCGGCGGTCTTCCGGCTCGGCGTCGCGCTGCACCAGGCCTTCCTTCACCAGCTCGTCGGTCAGGCCGGTGACGTTGCCGCCGGTGACCATCAGGTAGCGCGACAGCGCGCTCATGCGCAGGCCGTCGGGGTGGCGCTCCAGCTGCGCCAGGTAGTCGAAGCGCGCCAGCGTCATGCCGTAGGTAGCGCGCAGCCGCTTGCGGATCTCCGTCTCGATGTCGGTGCTGCAGGCCAGCAGCCGCAGCCACAGCCGCAGCGACAGGTGGTCATCGTGTACCGAGCGGGCTTCCAGGCCGATGCTCTGCTCGTCGAGCAGCGGGGCCACTTCCTGTTGCGCGGCGCGTTTCATGGCATCGGCGCCCGGCCGCCCGAAGCCGATGCGCTCCCCCTCGGGGGGGCGACGAGCGAAAGCGAGTCTTGGGGGCTCATGTCACGCGGGTTCCTTGTAGGCCGGCGCGGCCTGCATCGCCTTCTCGCGCGCGAAGATCGACTCCATCTGGCTCTTGCCCGACAGGTACTGCTTAGGCCAGGGCTGCGGCGTGTAGCCGATCTTTGCGGCCTCGGTCAGCGTCCAGGCCGGGTTGGCCAGGTGCGGCCGGGCGATGGCGCACAGGTCGGCGCGGCCGGCGGCGATGATGCTGTTGACATGGTCGGCCTCGCTGATGGCGCCGACCGCGATGGTCGGGATGCCGGCCAGCTGGCGGATGCGGTCGGCAAAGGGCGTCTGGTACATGCGGCCGTAGCTGGGCTTCTGCGCCGCGCTGACCTGGCCGGACGAGCAGTCGATCATGTCGGCACCGGCGGCCTTGAAGGCGCGCGCGATCTCCACCGCGTCCTCCGGCGTGATGCCGCCTTCCACCCAATCGTGCGCCGAGATGCGCACCGACATCGGCAGGTGCCTGGGCCAGACCTCGCGCACCGCGGCGAACACCTCCAGCGGGTAGCGCAGCCGGTTGGTCAGCGCACCGCCGTACTCGTCCGTGCGCCGGTTGGTCAGCGGCGAGATGAAGGCCGACAGCAGGTAGCCGTGCGCGCAGTGCAGCTCCAGCCAGTCGAAGCCGGCCTCGGCCGCCAGCCGCGTGCTCTTGACGAAATCGTCGCGCACCCGGTCCATGTCGGCGCGGGTCATCGCGCGCGGCACGGCGCCGCCTTCCAGGTAGGGCAGGGCGGACGGCGCGATCAGCGGCCAGTTGTCAGCGGGCAGCGGCCGGTCGGCCCCGTCGCCGTCCCACGGCGCGTTGGTCGATCCCTTCGGGCCGGCGTGGCCGAGCTGGATGCCGATCTTGGCGTCGGTATGGGCGTGCACATGGTCGACGATGCGCTTCCAGCCGTCGCGCTGCGCGGTGTTCCACAGTCCCGGGCAGCCGGGGGTGATGCGTGCGTCCGGCGTGGGGCAGGTCATTTCGGCCATCACCAGGCCGGCGCCACCCATCGCGCGCGCACCCAGATGTACCAGGTGGTAGTCGGCCGGCAGCCCGTCGACGCAGGAGTACTGCGCCATCGGCGAGACGACGACGCGGTTCTTCAGCGTGATGCCGCGCACGATGTAGGGCGTGAACATCGGCGGCGGCGCGGGCACATGCGCCGGCAGCGTCATGCCGGCTTGTTCGGCAAACCAGCGCTCGTAGCCGCCCAGCCACTTCGCATCGCGCAGGCGCAGGTTCTCGTGGCTGATGCGCTGGCTGCGCGTCAGCATCGAGTACATGAACTGCTCGGGCGGCAGCTGGTCGGCATAGCGCTCGCCCACCACCTCGAACCATTCCATCGCGTTCCACGCGGCGTTCTGCAGGCGCAGCACGTCGACACTGCGCAACTCTTGATAGCGCTGCAGCACCTGGCCGATCTGCGCCGGCGAGTCGCCCAGCGTCTTGAACTGGCGCGTCAGCTCGATCGCGTCCTCGATGGCCAGCTTGGTGCCCGAGCCGATGGCGAAGTGCGCGGTGTGCACCGCGTCGCCCATCAGCACCACATGGGCGCGGCCGTTGAAGTGCGACCACTGCTCGCACTTGACGCGCTGGAAGTTCAGCCAGGCCGAGCCGCGCAGGTGCCGCGCGTTGGTCATCAGCTTCTCGCCGCGCAGGTTGTCGGCGAACAGCTGCTCGCAGAAGGCGATCGACTGGGCCTGGTCGGCCTGGTCCAGGCCGTGCGCCTTCCATACATGCTCGGGCGTCTCGACGATGAAGGTGGTGGTGTTCTCGTCGAACTTGTAGATGTGCGCCTGGAACCAGCCGTGTTCGGTCTTCTCGAACACGAAGGTGAAGGCGTCGTACAGCCGGTGCGTGCCCAGCCAGATGTAGCGGTTGGGCCGCGTCACCAGGTCGGGCTTGAAGACGGCCGCGTACTTGTTGCGGATCTTCGAGTTGATGCCGTCGCTGGCGATGACCAGGTCGACGTCGGGGAAGTCGGCGTCCGAATCGACGTCGGTGTCGAACACCAGCTTGACGCCCAGCTCTTCGCAGCGCGCCTGCAGGATGTTGAGCAGCTTCTTGCGGCCGATGCCGACGAAGCCGTGGCCACCCGAGCGGATGCGCCGGCCCTTGAACTCCAGCTCGATGTCGTCCCAGTGGTTGAAGGCCTGCTGGATGGCCTGCGCGGTGGGCGGGTCCCACTGTCGCATGTTGTCCATCGTCTGGTCGGAGAACACCACGCCCCAGCCGAAGGTGTCGTAGGGCTTGTTGCGCTCGACCACGGTGATGTCGTGGGCCGGGTCCAGCTGCTTCATCAGCAGGCCGAAGTACAGCCCCGCGGGGCCGCCGCCGATGCAGACGATCTTCATGCCAGCCCGCCCCTTGCTACGGTGATCATGCTGCTAGTTTGGTGGTCAATGCTTTAGATGTCAAGCATTTGCCGCTGGGCATGGCAGGGGCGCCGCCGGGCTGCCATAGTGCAGCCCATGCAGATGCTGCACTGGATCGCCGACGACGAGCCGCTGCCGCCCACGCACCTGGCGCTGGGCCCGGACAGCGACGCGCCGGGCCTGCTGGCCGCCGGCGGGCAGCTGACGCCGGCGCGGCTGGAGCAGGCCTACCGGCAGGGCGTGTTCCCGTGGTTCAGCCACGGCCAGCCGGTGCTGTGGTGGAGCCCCGACCCGCGCATGGTGCTGCAGGTGGACGAATTCCGGCTGACGAAGAGCCTGGCCAAGACGCTGCGCCGCTTCCTGCGCACCCCGGGCTGCGAATTGCGCATCGACAGCAGCTTCCAGGCGGTGATCCAGGCCTGCGCCAGCACGCCGCGCGAGGGGCAGGCCGGCACCTGGATCGTGCCGCGCATGGTGGCGGCCTACGTGGCGTGGCACCGGCTGGGCCGGGCGCACAGCTTCGAGACCTGGGTGGATGGCCGGCTGGTCGGCGGGCTGTACGGCGTGGGCCTGGGGCGCATGTTCTTCGGCGAATCGATGTTTGCCCATGCCACCGACGCGTCGAAGATCGCGCTGGCCGGCCTGGTGGCCTTCTGCCGCGGCCACGGCGTGGCGCTGATCGACTGCCAGCAGCACACCGGGCACCTGGCATCGCTGGGCGCGCGCGAGATTCCGCGGCCGGCCTTCGAGGCCCACCTCACCCGCAGCCTGGGGGAGCCGGACATCGCCGATTGGACCTATGATCCTTGCATGTGGTCGCAGCTGGAAGGGCTGCAACGGCCCCCCGAGCGAGAGCCCGCGTGACGCATCCCAAGGAATTACCGCTGTCGTCGCTGCAGTTCTATGCGACGGCGCCCTATCCCTGCAGCTACCTGCCCGAGCGGCAGGCGCGCTCCCAGGTGGCCACCCCCAGCCACCTGATCAATGCCGACGTCTACAGCGGGCTGGTGGCCAACGGCTTCCGGCGCAGCGGCATGTTCACCTACCGCCCCTATTGCGACGGCTGCCGCGCCTGCATCCCGCTGCGTGTGCCGGTGGACGGCTTCCAGCCCAGCCGCAGCCAGCGCCGCGCCTGGAAGCAGCATGCCGGGCTGAAGGCGCGGGTGCTGCGGCTGTGCTTCGTGCCCGAGCATTACCAGCTGTACCTGCGCTACCAGGCCGGCCGGCACAGCGGCGGCGGCATGGACCATGACAGCGTCGACCAGTACACCCAGTTCCTGCTGCAAAGCCGGGTCAACAGCCGGCTGGTGGAGTTCCGCGAGCCGGCCGAAGGCAACGCGCTGGGCGCGCTGAAGATGGTGTCCATCCTGGACGTGCTGAACGACGGCATCTCGGCCGTCTACACCTTCTACGAGCCCGAGGCGGCGGCCAGCTACGGCACCTACAGCGTGCTGTGGCAGATCGAGCAGACCCGCCAGCTGAAGCTGCGCCACGTGTATCTGGGCTACTGGATCGAGCACAGCCCGAAGATGGCCTACAAGTCGCAGTTCCGCCCGCACCAGTTGCTGGTGGACGGGCAGTGGCGGGAGCCGCCCGCGGCTGTTCAGCCCTGATCGCCGGGGTGCGGGCCGCGGCGCAGGAAGCCCGTTGACGGCGCAAGCCACAGCGCTTCGGCCGACGCGACGGCCGCGTCGCCACCGAGCGCCAGCCCTTCTTCCTCGACAAGCCACGCCGTGCCAGCCAGCCGGCGCAAGCTGCAGTCGTTGCCGATGCGCAGCGGCAGCGACGGCTGGGTGTGGTCATGCGAAGCCAGGCGTATGCGAGGCACCGGCAGGGCCAGCGCCTGCAGCGCGGCCTGAAGCGCCGGCTCGCTGGCATCGCCGGCGATCAGGGCCGTCTCGGTGCGTGCGCTGTCGCTGACGAGGAAGGCGTGGCGCTCCGTGCCGGCAATGCGCCAGACACGCGCCGACAGCTGTGTCACATCCCCCGGCCGCAGCACGCAGCGCAGGTCGCCACGGCCCTCCGGGTCCAGGTGGGCGATCTCCTCGTAGGCCGGATGGTCCTCGATGATCAGCTGCAGGCCGTCGTGGCCCTGTGCCGGCCGCGGGAAGTGCAGCGCCACACCGCGCAGCGCGCGCGCATGGTCGTAGGCGGCGCGCGCGCTTTTGAAGCCGCGCATGTCGGCCAGCGTGCGCTGCGTCACCGCCAGCAGCTTCAGCGCGCGCTGCGGGTCCAGCGCGTCGTCGGGCGTCAGCCACATCAATTCCAGCGCCTCGCCGAAGTCGGGCATCGCCTCCTGCCCCAGCGGCGCCAGGCGCACGAAGAAGCGCGTGTCGAAGCGCTTGGGCCGCAGCACCGGCGTCAGCCAGTGGCTGAAGTAGGCCATCTCGCGCAGGTCCAGCCGCCAGCCGAAGGCCTGGCACAGCGCGGCCATCGTCGTCTGGCCCAGGTGCAGCCTGTGCCGCCAGTCGCGCAGCGCCTCGGCATGCGGGCCCAGGTCCACCGGCTCGCCGCAGGGGCCGCAGACGAAGAGCAGGCCCACTTCCTCGAAGCATTCGCGCAGCGCCGCCACGAAGTAGGCGATGCCGCCTTCGCTCAGGCCCAGCCGCTGGTTGGCCTCGGTCTCGTCCAGACCCAGGCACCAGGGCGCCGCGGCGGCATCGCTGGCATCGAGCACGCCGCCCGGGAAGACGCAGGCACCGCTGCGGAAATCGTTGTCGCGTTCGGGCCGGCGCATCAGCAGCAGTTCGACGCCGCAGGGTGCGTCGCGCAGCACCAGCACCGACGCCGCCGGCCGGATGTTGCTGGCGCGCGGCGCGTTCATCGGCCGCTCAGGCCTGCCGCGCCACGCCGGCCTGGTGCAGCGCGGCGATCTCGTCGGCGCTAAAGCCGGCCTCGGCCAGCACCGCGTCGGTGTGCGCGCCGGTGGCCGGTGCGGGCTTGACCGTGCCCGTGGGCGTGCGGTCGAAGCGCGGCGCCGGGCCGGGCTGGACCACACCGTTGACCTCGATGAAGGCCCCGCGGGCTTGCGCGTGGGCATGGCGCGGCGCTTCCTCGATGCTCAGCACCGGCGCGAAGCAGGCGTCGCTGCCTTCCAGCAATGCGCTCCATTCGTCGCGCGTCTTGCCGCGCAGCAGGCGCGTCATCTCGGCGCGCATCTCGGGCCACAGCCGGCGGTCGTACTGGCCCTTGATGAAGCGCGCGTCCAGGCCGATGCGCTCGGCCATCTCGGCAAAGAACTTCGGCTCCAGCGCGCCGATCGACACGTACTTGCCGTCGGCTGTCTCGTAGGTGTCGTAGAAGGGCGCACCGCCATCCAGCAGGTTGTCGCCGCGCTTGGGTGTCCAGCGGCCGCTGGCCGTCATGCCGTAGAAGATCGAGGCCAGCGAGGCCGCACCGTCGACCATCGCCGCATCCACCACCTGGCCGCGGCCCGACTGCGTGCGCTCGTGCAGCGCGGCCAGCAGGCCCATCGCCAGGTAAAGCGCGCCGCCGCCGTAGTCGCCCACCAGGTTCAGCGGCGGCACCGGCTTGCCGCCGGCCGGGCCTATGGCATGCAGCGCGCCGGTCAGCGCGATGTAGTTCAGGTCGTGCCCCGCGGCCTGCGACATCGGCCCGCTCTGGCCGAAGCCGGTCATGCGGCCATAGACCAGCCGCGGGTTCACCGCATGGCAGTCGGCCGGGCCCAGGCCCAGGCGTTCGGCCACGCCGGGGCGGAAGCCTTCGATCAGGATGTCGGCCGTGGCCACCAGGCGCTTCACCGCATCGCGGCCGGCGGGCGACTTCAGGTCCAGCGCCACCGAGCGGCGGTTGCGGCCGTTGATGTCGAAGCGCTTGTCCATCGGCACGCCCAGGTCGCTGGCCTCGGTGCGGTCCACGCGCACCACGTCGGCGCCCATGTCGGCCAGCAGCATCGCGCAGAACGGCCCCGGGCCGATGCCGGCCAGTTCGATGACGCGCAGTCCCTTCAACGGTCCCATGGTGTGCTGTCCCCTGCAGTGCGCCGCGGCGCGCGGCCAAACGCCGAGTGTGCACGATGTGCCCGCGGCCTCGCTGTCGCTTTGGTGAAGGGGCAAGCCCGGGTTGTCCGGGGCCGGGGCTTGGCCTAGAGTCAGCCGCTTCGTCCCCGGCGCCGACATGACCCCTGCACCGCACAACCCCCTGCTCGGCACCTGGCACCTGCGGCGCTGGGAGATCACCTACAGCGACGGCCGCGCACCCACGCTGCCCTTCGGGCCCGATGCGGTGGGGCTGATCCAGTACACCGCCGACGGCGGCATGAGCGCTTGCATCGCGCGCGCTGGCCGGCCGCCGGTGTCGGCCGAAAGCATGCGCAAGCTGCCCACCGCCGAGGCGGTGGCCGCGTTCGAGAGCTATTTCCAGTACGCCGGCCGCTACATGCTGCGCACGCACGAAGGCCGGCCGCAGGTGGTGCACCAGGTGACGATGTCGCTGAACCCCAGCTTCGTCGGCAGCGAGCAGGTGCGCGACATGCACTTCGATGCCGAAGGCCGGCTCACGCTGTCGGCCTCGGACACGTTGCCGGGCAGCACCGTGCAGCGCCACCACCGCCTGCAATGGGAGCGTCGCCCCGCATGAAACCCACCCTGGTGCTGCTGCACGGCCTGCTGAACGACGAACGCGTCTGGGAACCGGTAGCCACGCGGCTGCGCGGCCGCGCCGACATCGTCATTCCCAACCTGCGCCGCCAGGACAGCATGGCGCAGATGTCGCGCGAGGCCTGGGGCGAGCTGACCCTGGTGCCCGAGGACGTGCCCATCGTGCTGGCCGGCTTCTCGATGGGTGGCTACGTGGCGCTGCAGATGCTGGCCGATGCGCCGCGGCCGGTGGCCGCGCTGGCGCTGGTGGACACCAGCTGCCGGCCCGAGGCGCCGCAGAACATCCCCGTGCGCGAAGCGCTGATCGACGGGCTGCGCAGCGACTTCGGCGCCACCGCGCTGACACTGCTGCGCCGCGGCGTGCATTCGGATCGGCTGTCCGACGTGATGCTGATGCTGCGCTGCCAGCAGATCATGCGCGACGTGGGCGCCGAGGCGGCGGTGGGCCAGATTCGCGCCATCATCGGCCGCGCCGACCACCGGCCGATGCTGGCCACGCTGCAGATGCCGGTGGCGGTGCTGTGCGGCCGCGTCGACCAGATCACGCCGCTGGCGCTGTCGCGCGAGGCGGCCGAGCTGATCCCCGGCGCGCGGCTGCACATCATCGAGGACGCCGGCCACTGGACGCCGCTGGAAAAGCCCGACGAGGTGGCCGAGCACCTGGGCCGGCTGCTGCAGTCGCTGCGCTGACCGCGTCGGCAGCCTGATCCGATGCCGCACCGCGCCGTCCCGCCGCGCGCGCTGTTCCTGCTGGTGGTGCTGACGCTGGTGTGGGGCACCAACTGGCCCCTGTTCCACTTTGCGGTGCGCGAGATCTCGGTGTGGACCTTCCGCGCGGTGGCCGTCACGCTGGCCGGCGTCACGCTGCTGGCGGTGGCGCGGGCGCGCGGCCAGTCGCTGGCCATTCCGCGCGAGTACTGGCCGACCATCGTCGTCGCCACCTTCTTCTACCTGGTGTACTGGAACATCGCCAGCACCTATTCGGCGATCCTGATCCCGTCGGGCCAGGCCTCGGTGTTGGGCTTCACGATGCCGCTGTGGTCGGCGCTGATTTCCTGGGCCGTGCTGCGCGAGCGGCTCAGCGGCCGCATGCTGCTGGGCCTGCTGTTCGGCGGCGCGGCGGTGGGGCTGCTGATGGTGCCCAGCCTGAAAGCCTATGCCAGCGCGCCGGCCGGCTTTGCGCTGGGCCTGTCGGCCGGGCTGGGCTGGGCCATCGGCACGCTGATCCTCAAGCGCCGCGGCGTCGCCGTGCCGGCCACCGTGCTGACTGGCTGGCAGCTGCTGATCACTGCGGTGCCGACGACGGCCGGCGCGCTGATCCTGGGCGACGGCCACTGGTTCATGCCCTCGTGGCAGACCATCCTGGTGGTGGCCTACATCGCGCTGGTGCCGATGAGCGTGGGCAATGTCGCCTGGTTCTCGATCGTCGGCATGCTGCCGGTCAACGTGGCCGGGCTGTCGTCGATCATGGTGCCGATGGTGGCGATGGTCTCAGGCGCATTGGTGCACGGCGAGCCGCTGGGGCCCACGCAATGGGCGGCGATGGTGTGCTGCGCCGTGTCGCTCTCGCTGGTGTTGTTGAAGCCGTCTGCTTCGGCTTAGTTGCGGTGTGCGGCCTGCAGAGTCGGCTGCTGTAGCGCGCTGGCGTCACCCGCGTTCTCCGGCCCACGCTCGCGGGCGACTGGCTTCTGTGGACGACCGTTGCCTCATCAACGCCGATCAGGCAGGTCAGCAGCCAGCGTACCGCGAATGGGGCCTGCGCCCGCGGGTGGCCACCACCGCAGTACAACGACCGCTCCCGGTGTTCGGCCCCGAACGCCACTGCGGTGCCCCGACGAGGATGGTGGGGAAGCGAATTGGGGAAGTGAAGGAGGAGCCCGGTCACCAGACCGGGCGGGGGACATGGACGAATTCGCTTCCCCGCCGTCCTCGTCGCGCGCAAATGCAAAGAAGCTGTGGGTCCGCTGGGCGCCCGAGGTGCCGCGTCACACGACTATCGCAGGGCCGCGTGGCGGTCACGCAGCTCACGCTTCAGCACCTTGCCGATGGCGCTGCGCGGCAGTTCGTCGATCAGGTGTACGGCGGCCAACCGCTGCGTCTTGCCGACGCGCGCATTGCACCAGTCGCGCAATTCGGCCTCGGTGGCCGCACTGCCGGGCTTCAAGACCACGTAGGCCACCGGCGTCTCGCCCCATTCGGTGCTGGGCACGCCCACCACGGCCGCTTCGGCCACGGCCTCGTGCCCGCGCAGCACGCCTTCTAGGTCGCTGGGATAGATGTTGAAGCCGCCGCTGATGATCATGTCCTTGCGGCGGTCGAACAGGATCAGGAAGCCGTCGGCGTCGAAGCGGCCGATGTCGCCGGTGCGGATGTAGCGCCGGCCCTCGGCGTCGAACCACTCCACCTCGCGCGTCTTTTCGGGCTGGCCGTGGTAGCCGCTCATCATCCCGGCCGAGCGGCCGACCACCTCGCCGGCTTCGCCGGGCGGCACCTCACGGCCCTGTTCGTCGATCAGTCGCACGTCGCTGCCGTTGGCCGGGCGGCCCACGGTGTGCAGCTTGTCCGGATGTTCATGCGCGTTCAGGATGCAGCTGCCGCCGCCTTCGGTCATGCCGTAGAACTCCACCAGCCCGCCGGGCCAGCGCTTCAGCACGTCGGCCTTCAGCGCGGCGTTGAAGGGCGCGCTGGTGCAGAACTTCATGTGGAAGGACTTCAGGTCGTGCGTATCGAAGTCCGGCCGCGCCATCAGCCGCTGGTACTGCACCGGCACCAGCATCGTGTGCGTGACGCGCAGCGCCTCGGCCTGCTTCAGATAGGCCGCGGCGTCGAACTTGGGCATCAGGTGCACGGTCCCACCGTAGGCCAGCGTCGGGAAGAAGATCACCAGCGTGGTGTTGCTGTACAGCGGCGTCGACAGCAGCGTCACCGTGTCGGGGCCGTAGCCGTAGCTCAGCCCGCGCAGCACATGCGCCCAGCGCATGCCGTGCGGCTGCACGATGCCCTTGGGCGTGCCGGTGGTGCCGCTGGAATAGATGATGTTGAAGGCCCAGTCCGGCTGGATCGCCACCGGCGCGGGCCGCGCGCCTTCGGGCGGCAGCCAGTCGGCCAGCGTGGGCCCGGGCAGCGAGGCATCCAGCGCGGTCAGCGGCACGCCG
>JAFLDH010000062.1 GCA_017302505.1 Burkholderiales bacterium | reverse complement strand
GGGTTCGTGCCGACGATGGCGCTGGCCGAACCGAACTCGTTGGACATGTCCAGCGGGCCGAAGCTGGTGGCCTCCTTGCTGCCGAACCCGTCGATGCCGACACCGTAATAGGGGCCGGCGGGCGGCAGCGGTTGGGCCTGCGCCGGCGCCATGACCAGCGAACCCATCAACAGAAAGACGCCCAGCGCGGCCCAAGGCCGGCGGCCAGCGGATTCGAGGGCAGGGTGCAGCTTCATCGGACGGCTCCTCCTCGCGGCATCGGCTGCGCGCGCCAAGAAGGCTCCGCGCCCCGCCATTGCCGGGATTATCTTCGCCTGTCTTGCTCAGCGGCGCAGCCGCCAACTCCCCTATTCGCGGGGGTCAGATCCGCTCCGCCACCCAGTCGCGCACCGAATCCAGCGCCGCGGGCAGCTTCGACGGATCGGTGCCACCGTCCATCGCCATGTCCGGCTTGCCGCCGACCTGCTGGCCGACGAAGTTGACCAGCTTGCCGGCCTTGATGTTGACCATGTGGTTGGGAGTGACGCCGGCGGCCAGCTACACTGCACCTTGCCGCCATCGACAGTGGCCAGCACGATCGCTGCGCTCTTCAGCCTGTCCTTCAGCTTGCCCAGGGTCTCCTCGCGCAGCGCCTTGGCATCGGCGCCCTGCAGCGTGGCGGCCAGCATCTTGATGCCGGCCACCTGCACCGCACGCGCCACCGGTTCGTCGGCCTGCGCCCACGCCAACCTGCGCTTCAGCGCGTTCAACGCCTTCTCCAGCAAGCGCATGTGGTCGAGCAGGGCGTTGGCGCGGGCCGGCACCTCGGGCTTAACCACGGGCAGCGTGCCGGCCACGCCTCCCAACGCGCCTCCCATGTCCTGTACGTGGGCCAGCGCGTTGTCGCCCGTCAGCTCCTCGACGCGGCGCACGCCGGCGGCGATTGCTGCATATCGCGAAGAATGCGCACATCAGGCGTCCCTACAACGAGCTGACCTACCAGACGACGCAGTAGGCCGCGCGGCGTCCGCAATACCAGGTGAAACGCGGTAAAGCAGCCGGCCGTGTATGGCCGCGAACTGGCCGCCAGAGTGAGTAGGAGGAGACGCCAGAAAGCTGACTTCGGGCGCGATGATCTTGCCTGTCAAGGTCAGCTTCCAGCAACCCGGCGGGAACTCGGCGTCTGCACGTTGCGGCACAGTCTTGACGATTGAGCCCACCGCCCGAGACTCGTATGCGGTCAATGCATAGACTGCAGCATACGGCTCCAAACGTCCTCGCTTACCTCCGGCGCCATCTTGAGTCCAAAAGATGCGGCATGCACGGCCATGACCGCTAGCACCTTTGGTTCATGTGTCGGTGGCGTTGCAAGGTGGTAGCGCCGCGCCGATCGAGTCATAACGCAGCGTCGACCCAAGTCGATTTCGACGAGTGGCGTCGTTACACGCGTCGTATCGCTCGTCATCAAAAGGCACAGCAGGTGTAGGCACTGATCCTGATCCTCAGCAATCTGCCAGGCGCGCGGCCACACGTCGGGCTGCGCTTCCACCTGCGGCGCGTCCCGGAAGTTCCCTACCTTCACTACAAACACACGGCACTCGAGGTCGCAGGGCGTTGCTTCGGTGAGCGGCTCGTCAGCTAAGCCTGTGCGTGCCTTATGCGAATGTGCTGGCTTCTTCATTCCACCACTTTAGGAGCTCGCAGGCTCAACAGGTGAGCCACCTGCTTCAGGACACACTTCAGTCGTGGTACCCATCGGAAGGTACCGCGCATCAGCCTCAGTTCGTCCGGGCGGACAGCGTACCGATTAACGAGACCAGTTCGGCAGTACGGTTCGTCCCAACCTTGTCAAGCAGAGAGCGAACCTGGCTGTGCACCGTGTTCAGTGACACCTCGTGCCGCCGGGCGATCTCCTTCGGACTCAGACCCTCGACCAGGGCGCTGGCGACACGCGCTTCCGTAGGGGTGAAATCGAACGCTGCGCTGAGCACGTACGGTTCAGGGCAGGCGGATTGATTGCAATCGTGAAGCACCATCATGACCAGATCGCCGGCACCAAAGGCTCCCATCGTGTCCGATGCGCGAATCGGAACCAGACATGCGACGATTGGCCGGATCGAGCCCGCCTTACGCAACGGCACGATCACACGTTGCTGGGCCAACCGATCCGAATGGTCCGAACCGACGGTCGATTTGCGGTGCATCAGGTCAACGACAGCCTGCTCGAGGCGATCGGTGTTGCCCGGATCAGCGCAGACCAGATACCCATCGTTCCGCTCGCCAAGCACACCTGACGTCTTCAGGAAACTCTCGGCTGCGTTGTTGCGCTGCACAACGACGAAGTGTCGATCGACCAGTAGCAGCGGGGCAGCTATTCGATCCAAGGTCACACGGCCAATGGCAGCGTCAGTGGACGTGCGGCGACTGGCGATGTAGATCCCTGCTGCGCGTACGAGATGGAAGCACAGTCGGCGCACGTACTGCCAATCCTCGCCGTCAATAGGTTCATTGCCGACCGCCCGGTGCAAACCTAGCATCACCCCCATCGCTTCGTCCTGGTACAGCCTGGCACCATGCATATGGCGAACGCCGTACGGGACAAGGAACTGCTGATAGAAGGCACTGCACTCGACGAACTGCGCGCTGAATACCCTGCTGAACGAGACCGGACTGCCGATCGGCTCGGCGGCGATGGCTTGGACATGCGGGTCGATAGTGTGGAACCTTCTTGCGTACTCGAGTGCGCCTCCAGGCATCGGGTTACCGCCCTCGAAGGAGAAGCTCAGCTGTCCCCGCACAAGGTCCACGCCGATGAGCTGAGCCACCAGACAATCCAGACGTTGCGCCAGCCCGTGCAAGGGCACGGTCCACGGAACCCGCAGGGCGGCTGCTTCATAGCACTGGGCGATCAGTTCCTCGTCGTTCATCGATCACGCTGTCCGCGGGGGGCGCAAGGTCGACGGCCTTTCGGCCTCCCCCGCAAATGCGGGGGTCTGTCTTGCCATCACCAAAGATGGTGATGAAAGCTACCATTCCGCTCGCAACGATAGCCTCTGGTGGTGAATTCGATGTAGGTCAAGGGTATTGCACCAGAGTCCTCTTGTTTTGAAGTGAGACCGGGAGAACAGCAGATGACGAGGCTCAGACTAGCGCGCAGACTTGCGACGGCGGCCATTTCACTGTGCGCTGCGTCGTTGAGCTTTGCGCAAGCACCATCCAGACAGGCGTGCGTCGGAGCGGCCGGACTTAACAGCAATCAACTCTTGTGCGGCGTCGACTCGAATACACCGACCACGTTGGCTGGAACGCAAATTGGCGCCGGTGGGTTCCCCATCAATAGCGGCTCCGCAGCGGCGCTGGCGCAATTCAGCACCTTGAAGGCGTCAACGTCAGCTACGAACATCTTGCATGGTTCAGGCGCAGGCGCCAGTGCAATCTCGCTTGTTCGTGATTCCCTCGCGATCTCCAGCCCGGGGCGCGAGGGACAGCAGGGCTATGTTGATTTCCGCATCGACTACTCATGGAGATTCTCGAACGTCCCGTTCGGCAGCGACGATCAGTCCAACACGGCGGACGTGACGCTCGAGTTCGGGGCAGGAGCTGCATATGCGCGCCAGTATCAAATGGGTGCGGTATCGACGCAGGTTCCAATTGGCGTGACTGGCGACAACGTCACGGCGCTGAGTGCATTGCTCAACAACTCCTTCACCGTAAGGATGCCGTTCGTCTTCGGGGTTGAGTACAACCTCAGGCAAGCGCTCGCGATTAGTAGCCAAGCTCAGAATGGGAACACAGCCTGGATCAATGCGTTCAACTCCGCGTACTGGGGTGGCATGGTCGTGCGCGACGAAAGCCTCAACGTCGTGTCGTTCTCGGCCGAATCGGGGTCTGGGACGGATTACACGAGGAGCTATGCGCCCGTTCCGGAGCCCGGTACTTGGCTACTTGCAGTCATGGGAATACTGGCACTGGGCACGCTTCGGCGGGTTCGGCAAGGCCGTACCAGCGCCGCCTGACCACGGGAGCGGCCAGGCGATCTGCAAGTCCAGCGTTGTTGCAGGCGCCTGCGCAAAGCTGGTGAATCCAGCTTAAGGGTGGCTGATCGTCATTGTGCGAAGAGATCCTTCGCAGATTGCTGCTCGTGGCGGGGACTACCAGTTCGCGGCCGCGCCGGGCAGCTGACCGCCAGTTCTCATCCCTTGCTGGCGAAGGTCAGCAAACTGCGAAATGGATGTAGACCCGGACCCGGCCAGGAGCAGTCGTACTCGGAGGGCAGCTTTCCTGCATCTCACCCGGTCCCGCTGAACTTGGCGCAGATCCGACCCGCCGTCCAAGGGCAGCGTGGCCGCGCGACGGCGGCCTACACCTCACTTGGCCGGCGGGAACACCACCTTCCAGTCGTTCGTCATGCCGATCAGGCCCTTGCCCTTGGCCTTGTACTGATCGAGTCCGTCGACCAACTTGCCCAATGGCGAGTCGCGGTCGTAGACGTATTCGCGCGCCGCGTCGTCGTGGTGCACGATCATGCCCAGGCGCTTGCCGGAGCCGTCCGTCGTCCACTGCAGCATCTGGAAGTCGCCGTCGCTGTTGCCGACGGCAGCGATCGGCCGTTTGCAGATGGTCTGCGCGATGCCGATCGGCTCGCCCTCCTTGTCGGCATTGAACTCCAGGGCGGGCTGCATCGTCACCATCGGTCTGCCCTCCTTGGCCTCGAAGGCGGTTCCCGGTAAAAGGATGGTTTGCCTGCGGCCCGCGTGCGCACCAAAGTCTTCAGCGCCTCCGCTGGCCCAATCAATGACGCCAGTCAATTTGCCCCAGTGAAGGCACCTAGAGCCCATCTGATCTAAGGCGCGTACAGTTGCATAACTGTGGTCGCGTCGATGACGACAGCGGCGTTGTTGATGAATTCTCAATGATCCAGCAGGAGCACATCGACCGCATTCGGGAGGAAGAAGTCCTGAGGATGCGCATCCGTCAGGAACTTGGGACCGCGCAAGCTACTGCTGTGCCCACTGAGCCTGCCTCGCCTGCTGCGTCGCCAACACCACCCAGCTTCGGGCAGAAGCTGATGGAGTTCCTGAATTCATCGCTGGGCATGTGGCTGCTGTCGTCGGTGGTGCTAACCGGCGGCGCGGCAGTGATCCAGCAGGTGCAGCATAACTTCCAGATCCGTGAGCAGAACCATCGGCAGCTGGTGAATCACGTCTTCGAGATCAATAACCGCCTCGACAACATGGAGTTCTTGCTACGTCGCGCAACAACGGTGGGCGAGGCGAAGAAGGCTCTCGAGGGTCTGTTCAAGAGCATCTACCCACTGACGCCCGAACTGCAGAACCGCAGTCTGAGCTCCTTGTATTTCACGGTCTACAGTTTGATCCCGCCGTCGCGCCAAAACCGAGCAGACGAAGCGATCGAACTCGTGCGGCAGTTGGCTGATTCGGAGTACGCTTTGCAGTCTCGCGCTGAAACCGCGCCGCTCACGGAGCCAGACCGAACACAGTTCGAGAAGCTAATCCGCGCTTGCAAGGCTGTGCAGCGCGACATCAGTATCACTCGTAGCGAGTAGTTCGCATCCGATCAGTTCCCTGATGGGCTGCTCAGCTCGTGCTGCCCTATGGTTCCTACCGCCGGGCCTTGCCAGTCCCCGTTCTTCAAGCGCCATACCGCCAGGGGCTGCGACCAGCGCTTCCCCTTACATCCTGGCTCAGGCATAGGACGGCCTGGCAGTTCGCGAACCGAATGGTCCTGGACTGACACAGACTGAGAGGCACGCCGCATTTCGCTCTTTGGATCGAGACGCCAGGGAGCTAAGAGGTGTCACTCGTGGCAAGCTGATTCAGTTCGAGTCCGTAGACAGCAGAGCGAACGCTGCGACATCGATACGTTCGAACCTCACGGCCGGTCAGTTCGCGCCCGTGGCTCGCTCTGCGCTTCATGGTGTAGATATGCCGTCGACGCGTCACCGGCAGCTTCGAACTGTGAATCGCGTGGCTCCTTGCAAATCAGCAACGGAACAGGGGAAGCAGTGATCAGACCTGGGATCAGGCGCTCGACGAACAGTCGCATCACGGCATTGCGACCGGAGGAGGCGGCAACGATGAGATCGCAGCGGCGGCGGACCGCGGCAGCGACTACCCCGGATACTCCGTCCTCTTCGCGCCCTTTGCTTCCATACCCCATCACCCCTTGTCTTTCCGCCATGCGCGCCAGGCGAACAAGGAGCTCGTCAGCTGCTTGATGCGCGGCTTGCTCAACTTCGGGTGAAAGCACATCCGAGACCCCGGGCGGGTCCGACAGAGTTGCCAAGAGCCGCGGCATGATGGCGAAGAACTCGATTTCAGCGTCGTGGATCCGGGCCAACCCAATGCCCTGACGCACCGCGTGTTGGCTCACCGGCCGGTCATCGACAACGACCATGATGCGTCTGTACATGCGCCTCCAATTAGCAACGGCAATCGTAGCTTCCAACAGCCTATAGATTGCCTCAAATGTATTCCCCTCATCAGGCATGACCGTACAGGTCGTCTCTCCGAGTTGAGTGGCGCGCAGGAAGGCCGTCTTGTTCGTCTGCGGGGGGGCCGAAGTGCCCGACCACCGCCGAACGGTCCATGCATCACCCGCTCGGCGCGCGAGCCGAATCGAACGATGGTTGACGCTGCTCCTGAGTTACTCATTGCAGAAGGCCGTCACCATGTTATCTTTGGACAAATGCAAATTCAAGGGCTCATCGACCAAGCCTAAGTCGGCTGTCGTGGCCTGAGCACTTCGAGATTGAAGGCTCGCCTACATCGGTGCGATAGGTCAGTTCCGGTGCTCCACCTGGCCAGCAACGAGGTATGGCGCTCCGATCCACACCATTTGACGAGGGCGATCCGTGTTCAAGCAAGTCCACAACATCAGTTTCCCGATCTCTGAACCTCATGCTCTCGGGCAGGACGAGGCGTACTTTCTCTTGCGTGAGGATGAGCGAGACATCAAGATCCGCTTTCACGACTATGACCAGATCTTCGACAGGCCAGGCCTGTACGAGCAGCTGTTCTATCAGCGTCTGCGATGCGCCTCCCCACGGAAGGCGAGAGACCTCTTGGCCAAAGTGCTGCAGGACAACCGCGTCGAGCTGCATGAACTGCGCGTGCTTGACCTGGGCGCTGGAAACGGAATGGTCGGTGAACTGCTGGATGCCGCTCGCGTGATCGGCGTTGACATCTCCGAGAGCGCGCGCAGGGCATGCGAACGTGACAGGCCGGACGCCTACGACGCCTATTACGTTACCGACATGAGCCGACTCAGCCCGGAGATGCATTCCGAGATGAAGAGTTGGAAGCTTGATTGCCTCACCTGCATTGCGGCACTCGGCTTTGGCGACATCCCGGTCACTGCATTCGCCAATGCGTTTAACTTGATTCGTTCGGAAGGATGGGTGGTCTTCAATATCAAGGAGACCTTCCTGCAGGAAAGCGATCGCTCGGGCTTCTCGATGCTGGTCAAGCACCTCCTCGTCAGCGACACGCTGCAGGTACATCATCTCGAGCGCTACAAGCACCGCATTTCGATCGATGGGCGTGCGCTTTTCTACTATGTGCTGATCGGCAAGAAGGAGTCGGACATTGCGCCCGAGGTGCTGTCCAGCCTCCCCCGAAGCTGACTGAGCCTGATGCCACGCGTCTACAGCGGCCTCATGCCGCTGCCTCCGAACTTCTTGGTGTGGGTCTAGCCGAAGAAGCTGCCAGCTCCGACTAGGCGCTTGCGATGGCCCTAGTCCGTCGTCGGGACGAGGCAAGGTCGAACATCAGTACAGCGGTGCGGCGAAAGGGCAATCGTGCGCAAGCTTGACTTCTACAGCACTGGTCTGCTTTGGCGCGGGCGCCGCGGCGTGGCCAAGCTCTATGGCCGCGAGGTTGTGCTGACCCAAGCCCCCAAGCTGTCAGGGAAATCTGTGACGATGATTGAGTACTGGCCTGAAATCGGGATGCAGCGGATACAAACCTCCGATGGCCCTGCGCGCGAAATGAACCCTTTCGAAGTGGCTGAAGCGGATGACTTTCTCAGGCTCGTGACCGGCTCGGAAAGATGAGGTAGATCGCCGGCCTCAGTGGCGGACGTCGACGATTCGTGCACATACGCCGATGACGGCTGACGATAGTGGCACGCTGGCTCCGGCAGCTTGCTGCGTCAGCTGAATGTCGGGCCTGCGGTCGTAGCCGTGCCGAAAATCAGGCTAACGGCGGTAGCTCACGCCTGTTCGCGTTTCCGGTCCAGGGAGAGCGACAGGGGCAATGATGTCCTTCCTAAGGTTCGCTCGGCCAGCGATACATGGGCCCGCTATCACATGACGGGCATCCGTGTAATGCATCCCCTGAAGCAACGCAGTCACAGCTTCCCCCGACGCGACTCGGATGGCGACGCGATTGGCAGCATGGCTGCCAGCTCCTGATACATCGGCTTCGTGACCAAGCGCGCGACGCCGCTGGATAGAAGTGCGCAGGCCATCAAGCTCAATACCATGGCCTGGCCTGAGACCATCTCCATGACGATGATGAAGGCCGTGATCGGCCCACCCGTCGTGGCGGCCAGGAAACCTGCCATTCCCATCGCGATCAGTGGGATCGCTGCCTCGGTGCTCATCCCCATGAAGAGCGCCACGTCGTGGCCGATGCCGGCACCAATGGCCAGCGACGGGGCAAAAACGCCAGCGGGCACGCCCGACCAGGCCGAGATCCAGGTAGCGCAGAACTTCAGTAAGGTGTAGACACCCGGCAGTTCGCCCTGGCCCTCCAAAAGGGCGCGCGTCGTGAGGTAGCCCGCACCGGCGGTGGCGCCCTGGGTGGTCAGACCGATCACAGCGACAGCGAGGCCACACCCGGCGGCAAAACGCAGAGGATAGGCGCTGCGCCAACGGCTGAAGCGGTCTGGCAAGCCACGCATCGACACCACGATGAGCCGAGCGAAAAGCCCACCGCTCAGGCCGGCCACCAGGGCCACGAGCAGACCTGGCAGCAACAGGGACCAGGACATGGCCTGTACTCGTAGGCGGCCGAAGTAGGTCTCGTTGCCGAATACGGCCACCGCAACCAGACCGGCGACGACGATGGCCGCGATCACCAGCGAACTGTGCGAGATGTGGCGTCGCCGAGTCAATTGCTCGAGCGCGAAAACGATACCGCCAAGCGGTGTGTTGAAGGCCGCGGCAATCCCCGCTGCAGCGCCCGCCACCATGAGGTCGTGTGCGTCGATGCCTGACCGCGGCGAAAGCCAACGTTGGGCGCTGACCATGACGCCGGCGCCGACCTGGACAGTGGGACCCTCGCGACCGATTGAAAGACCCGTCAGCAAGCCGCCCGATACCAACCCGATCTTGTGGAGCGATACGCGCATCGAGACCAGCCACGCGACCTGCGACGGCGGCACATTCTCTTCAAGCGCCCGTACCACCTGTGGAATCCCCGAGCCCGCGGCTCCGGGCACGTAGCGGCGCGTCCACCAGACCAAGGCCACGGTGAGCGCGGGTGTCCATAGCAGCGTGAAGTATCGGCCGTGGTCGCCCCAGCCTTCTATCTGTCGAAAACCATGGATCGCCCATTCAGCCAGCAGCGTGAAGGCGACCACAATTACCCCCGTTGCCACCGCGTAGGCCAACACGACGGCTCGGTCGAGCCATTGCCGCCCGGCGAGTAACTCATGCTGCACGTTGCGCCAGAACTCAGGATCGACGTCACGGGCAGCACGCCAACCACCGCGCAACCAAGCCCGTCCGAGGCGAAGGATTCCCCTTAAAGAGGTGGACTGCACCTCGGCATCATCGGTGGGAGCTGGCATCTTGGCAGCCTTCTCGCGACACGTCAGCGGACCGGCCATTGACCCGAGAAGTCAAGGCCACGTTCTGCGTCTGCAACAAGAACTCTGATCCTGAAGAGGCGTTGAAGGGTTGAAGCCGCACTGTGCAACGGTTGGGAAGGGTGCCACCCTCATGGCGGATGCGCCTGTCACATCGAAGCGCCGCCAACCCCATCAGGTCGGAGAAGGCAACAACGACAGGCGGGGCACATTGACGATGGATGGTTAGGCCAATTGTATTTGCCCAATTGCATATTGCCAGATCCGCGTTTAGCCGCAGACGCCCGCGGCCAGAAGGCCAACCAGAGGCGACCTACATCTGCGCCAATGGGATGCCAGCCGCTCGCTCGTCGGTCTGCAACAGGGCCAACAGCTTGCCGAGGTCGTTGTCAAGGCGAATGAGAGTCTCTTCGTCAAGCCCAGCCAGTGCTTCGGGCAGGACACCAGAGAAGGGCCCCGGCGCCTTCTTCAGCACCCGAGCCCCACGAGCCGTAACGCGCAGCCTTGTAGCGCGGCGGTCGGTAGCGTCCCGGCTCGCGACAACAAGTTCGGAGCCAAGCATGGCCTTGACCAGATTGCTGGCCGTCGTCTGGTGGATGTCCATCGCACGGGCGAGGCCGCCGACCCCGATATCGGGCTGCGTCTGGATCACGCTCAAGGCCCAGAGCTGCGCACCACCAACTCCAGCCTTTTTCTCGACCTGCTGGAAGTGCGTCTTTACGGCATTGAACACTGATCGAAACCGGCGCAGCACCTGCGCCGGGAGGTCGACCGGGGTCGCGGACGCGGGAGCGCTGGCCGGCTTCAGGCGAGACCTCTTGCTGCTTGGCTTCGTTGGCATAAAGCCATCATAGGTGCAGCGCCACGATCTCTTCGCTACCGAGGTGGATGCGGGTGTTGAAGCGGGTGTCGTTTGCCCTGCGCACCGTCCGTGTTAACGCCGGCGAACACATGCGAGGGCGGCACCGCCAGACCCGACACCAACCCCAGGAGCTGCGCGGCCCGGGTGGTGCCGGCAAGAAGCTGTTTGTCATCTCCTGGGGAAACCTGAGACAACTTAACGGTGTTCGGCCTCGGCCATGACGCCCGCACAGTGAACGCAGATCCAGAGACCTTGCAATTACAAGTCGATCGACTAATAATTACTCATGGCCCGCCCGTCCCAAGGCATTGATCAGGCATTGCTGCGAAGCGGCCGAGAGCTCTTTGCCGCCAGTGGTTGCGATGGCTTGTCGCTGCGCGCGCTGGCCGAGCACGCAGGCGTCAACTTGGGCATGTTTCACTACCACTTCAAGACGAAGGACAATTTCTTGCGCGTGCTGCTGCAGCAGCTTTACGAGGAGGTCTTCGCGCGCATTGGCGTTGAAGCGGCCCATGAGGGGCCAGCTCTCGTCCGGCTGCGAAATGCCTTGCTGGCTCTGGCGCTGTTCGTGCGTGAGCATCGTCCCTTAGTCGCCCGGGTTTGGAGCGATGCGGCTCAAGGCCAGCCTGTGGCGCGCGATTTCGTGCGTGCCAACGCACCGCGCCACCTTGGCCTGCTACTGGGTCTGTTGGCGCAGGCCGAAAGCGAAGGTGCGCTTCGAGCTATGCCGCCGGTGCAGCGCCTCGTTTTCGTTATGGGAGCGGTGGCTGCGCCGATGTTCATTGCGCCAGTGGTGGCCGACATTGCTGTCGGGCCGCCGCTTTCAGAAGATCAGTTGACCACGCAGGTGATGTCCGATGCCGCCATAGCCGCGCGAGTGGATATGGCACTGGACGCGCTGCGTGCCGTGGCGGTGAAGCGCCGTTCAGGCAGGCGAACGGCCCGGGAGAGTCGTGATGCCTGAACTCGGGCCTTCGGTTATTGCGGGCAGGTGGCCCCGGCCAGTTGCGCGGCGGCGTCTCAGGCAGAACCGGTGGCTGCGTCGTGGCGTTCTTTCTGGCGCCGTGGCTGTGCTTGCAGCGGCCTGCAGCAAGGCGCCGGCGCCCGCCTGGGGGGGCTATGTCGAGGGAGAGTACGTTCGAGTTGCCTCGCCTGTAGGCGGCACGCTCGACCGCCTGTCGGTGCGCGACGGCGATACGGTAGCCAAGGGCGCAGTGTTGTTCACGCTGGATGCGGTGCTCGAGCGTGCGGTACGCGAGGAGGCTCGGGCTAGGCTTCTTGGTGCCGAAGCGCAGGCCGCCAACGCTACCAAGGGCCGTCGCGCCGACGAGATCGCCGTCACGCAAGCGCAGCGCGCGCAGGCCGCGGCCCAAGCCGCGCTGGCCAGGGCTGAACTGGCACGTCAGCAGGAGCTGTTTGCGCAGAACTTCATTTCCAGGGCTCAGCTCGACGATGCGCACACGGCGATGGCGCAGACCCAGGCGCGTGTGGCGGAGCTGGATGCTGCTTTGGCCGTGGCTCGGCTGCCGGCGCGCCGTGACGAGCAGCTGGCCGCTGTGGCCCAGGCCGACGCGGCACGCCAAGCGCTGCGTCAAAGCCAATGGCGGGAGGAACAGACCCAGGTACAGGCGCCAGGCGACGCGATCGTGTCCGAAACCTATTTTCGCGTCGGCGAATACGTCCCCGCAGGTCAACCCGTGCTGGCGCTGCTGCCGACTGGTCAGGTCAAGGCGCGCTTCTTCGTACTCGAGCCCGTCCTCGGCACGTTGACCACTGGCCAACCGGTGAGTCTTGAATGTGATGGCTGCGGGGCGCCTATAGCCGCACGCATCAGTTTCATTGCAACGCGGGTCGAATACACGCCGCCGGTGATTTATTCCAACGAGCAGCGCGCACGGCTGGTGTTTATGGTCGAAGCGCGGCCGCAGCAGGTGGGTGACGCGGCACGCATGCGCCCGGGCCAGCCTCTACAAGTGCGCCGTATGGACGGCGGGACCTTGACCCGGTGAGCGGCAGCGACACCGGCGCCTGGGCCATCGACGTCCGTGGCTTGACCAAGCGCTATGGCAAACACACAGTCGTCGACGATGTCGCATTGCAGGTGCGACCGGGGCGTATCTGCGGCTTCTTGGGCCCCAACGGCAGCGGCAAGACCACCACCATCCGTATGCTCTGCGGCCTACTCACGGCCAATGCCGGCGAAGGACGCTGCCTCGGCCTGGACATCAATACCCAAGCCGCGGCCATCAAGCGTCAGGTGGGTTACATGACGCAGAAGTTCGGCTTGTACGACGATTTGACGATCCGCCAGAACCTGGACTTCGTGGCACGCCTGTTCGAACTGCCGCGGCGCCATGAGGCGGTCGACAGGTCGCTTCAGCGCTTAGGTCTTGTTGAGCGGCAAAAGCAGCTGGCTGGCAGCCTGTCAGGTGGTTGGAAGCAGCGCCTGGCGCTCGCTGCCTGCCTTATCCACGAGCCTCGACTGCTGCTGCTGGACGAGCCCACGGCAGGCGTCGACCCGAAGGCGCGGCGCGACTTCTGGGACGAGATACATCGCCTCGCCGCGCAGGGCATCACCGTGCTCGTGTCTACGCACTACATGGACGAGGCCGAGCGTTGCCACGAACTGGTGTACATCGCCTATGGCCATGTACTGGCTCGCGGAACGGCCAATCAGATCATCGCTGGCGCCGGTCTGACCGTGTGGTCGGTCCAGGGCGAGAACGTGGCCGCGCGCCTCGAGCCGCTGAAGGCCGCGCCCGGTGTTCTCAGTGTTGCAGCCTTCGGCAACGCTGTACATGTGGCCGGCCAGGACGAAGCACTGCTGGCTCAGGCTATCCGAGGCCTAGACGGAGGCGCTGAGCTGCGCTGGACGCGTGCCCAGCCCAACCTGGAGGACGTTTTCATCAGCTTGATCGGTCGAGCGCAAGACAACTACGGCTTTTCCGCGTGAGGCGTATCTCGTTGCACCGCATGCTGGCGGTCTTTATCAAGGAATTCCAGCAGATGCTTCGCGACCGTCTGACCTTCGCCATGGCGGTGGGTGTGCCGGTACTGCAGTTGGTGCTTTTCGGCTATGCCATAAACACCGACCCCAAGAGCTTACCCGCCGCGCTGGTGGTGGCAGAGTCCTCACCGCTGTCGCGCAGCCTCGTGGCTGCGATGCAAAACTCTGGCTACTTTCACTTCACCCACTTGGTGGGCAGCGAGGCCGAAGCGGAGGCGTTGATCGAGGATGGCACTGTACAGTTTGCAGTGCAGATCCCGGGTGACTTCACGCGTCGGCTGATTCGCGGCGAGCACCCGGCCCTACTGGTCTCGGTAGATGGCACGGACCCATCTGCTTCTGGCAATGCCATAGCAGCCCTCAATGTCGTTGCTACGCAGGCGCTGCAACGCGACCTCGTCGGACCGCTGCAGGCACTAAAGCCCATCGAGCCACCCTTCGAGTTGCGTATCCACCGGCGCTACAACCCTGAAGGACTGTCGCGATACAACATCGTGCCAGGTCTGATAGGCACCATCCTGACGATGACGCTGGTCATGCTTACTGGGCTGGCGATGACGCGGGAACGCGAACGCGGCACGATGGAAAACTTGCTGGCCACACCTGTGCAACCACTGGAGGTGATGGTCGGCAAGATCCTGCCCTACGTGGTAATGGGTTACGTGCAGTTGGCCGTGATCATGGCTGCGGCCGGGGCGCTCTTCCAGGTGCCGATGGTCGGCAGTTTCCCGCTATTGATGTCAATGATCGGCGTGTTCATGCTGGCCAACCTGGCGGTGGGCTTCACCTTCTCGACGCTGGCGCGCAATCAGCTGCAGGCGATGCAGATGACTTTCTTCTTCTTCCTGCCCTCGATCCTGCTGTCAGGGTTCATGTTCCCGTTCCGCGGCATGCCAGGGTGGGCACAGGCGTTGGGTGAGCTGCTTCCGCTGACGCATTTTCTGCGCATCGTGCGCGGCATCATGCTCAAGGGCAACTCGCTGCCCCAGGTGCTGCCCGAGCTCTGGCCGATGCTCGCCTTCTTGCTGGTGGCAGGCCTGGTCGCGCTAAAGCGTTACCGTCAGACGGTGGACTGAACCGCGAAGAGTCCTTCACCACAGGCCGGTGGAGGTACGCGATGGGCCGGCTTGTGATTGCCTAAGTGGAGCTCTGATTCTTCACAACTGCGACTTCCTGTCCGGCACCAATGAAGGTTGCTGTCAGTCGCGACAAGCTTCTCTAGCGCGGCTTTCACTTGTATTGTTCACCAGTATGCTACCCAGGCGGCGCGCCTGAACACTACAAGGTCAGGTTCAATGCCGCAGCCGCGTTGAGCCAAGGTGTGGGCGAAACTGACACGCTTGAAGTTGACCCCGCAAGTCCACGCGAGACTTGTCATCCAGGCGTGGAATGACGGCTATGCGGAACCGAATGCCAGCGCCTGTAGTACCGCTGTGGGTCGGCCCACGCCGGCGGGGGAAGCAATCTCAACGCCGGAAAGCTGCCTTCCAAGTTGAGCGACCAGATAGCCGACGCCCGCGGTCGGCAGCGGACGACCCATAGCAGACCATCGCGCACCGGACCAGCCTGCCCCCCAGCCGACGCCCGGGGAGCTACGGCCGGTGGCCCAGGTCAGTGAGCGGGCCCCGCTTCAGCCACCGCCGGCGTGTGTGGCCGCGCCGACCAGGGCCCGCGCGCACCAGACCGCCACCAGGCCACCGCCCTGCTCGCGACGAACCACGTCGCCGCCAGCGCGGCCAGGCCGAGCAGTAGCCCGCCCGCCCACACGAGGACGAGCGCGATGCCCAGCAGCACCAGTGCCGAGCCCATCCACACCGCAGGGCCGCCGCCAACACCCAGCAGCCAGGTGACGCCGTCACGCAGCGCGTCGATCTCGTGGGGATCCAGCCCGTGGCGGACCCAGGGGCGCTCCGTCCAGGCCATGACCGCCTGCAGACTGACGTCGGCCGGCTGGGCCTCGAGCGCCGAGGCGCCGGCCTGCAGCAGCCACCCGGCGCCCACCGCCGCCAGCGTCCACAGGCCGGCCAGCACCACGATGCTGGCGATCACCGCCAGGCGCAGCGTCCGCGTCATCGCTTGGCCTCCTCGCGCAGGATCTCGCCGCTGCGGGCGTCGACGTAAAGCTCAACCCAGCGGCCCTGGCCATTGCGGGCCTTGATCTCGTACAGCTTGTCGCTCTTGCGCTCGACCTCGCGCACGTCGTTGTAGCCTTGGGCCACCACGCGTTCGACGACCTGCTGGAAGTTCATCGCCGCGGGTGGCGCGGCTGGGGTCTGGGCGACGGCGGCCGCGGTGGCGGTTGTCAGCACCAGCGCAGCGAGGACCGGGCGCAGGGACGAGGTGATGGATCGATGCATGGCAGTTGCTTGAAGTGGGTTACGAACGGAAGCCATGGTGCCAAGCCGGGTGTGAACGATCCATGAACGGCGCACCGCGTCTTGTTCACGAGCCGTTCATGCGGCAGCGGGCATGCTTTGGTTCGATGGTGCATCCCTCGCAAGGCCTCGTCGGGCCCGATCCTGGCCTGCGCAGGCGCGTGGCCACCAGCCTGGTGTGGGCGCTGTGCGGTGGTCTTGGCCTGGCCTGGCCCGCGGCAAACGCCGGGCGTGACGACGGCCAGCAGGTGCGCGCGGCGCGCGAACAGGGCCGCATAGTGCCCTTGGAACGGCTGATCGCCCAGGTGGCCCAGGTGGTGCCCGGGCGGCTGCTGGAAGCTGAACTCGACGACGACGACGGGCTGCTGGTCTACGAGCTGCGCTGGCAGCTGGCCGACGGCCGCAGGCTGGAGATCGAGCTGGATGCGCGTGACGGTCGCTGGCTCAAGCTCAAGGGCCCCCGACTGGAGACCGCGTTCAAGCCAGCGGCGGGCCGCCCCTCGGATGACGCAGCCGGACGGGGGGGCCTGCGATGAGGGTGCTGGTGGTCGAGGACGAGGCCCAGTTGGCCCAGCAGCTGCAATCCGCGCTGCAGGGTGCCGGCTTTGCGGTCGACCTGGCCGACAACGGTGTTGACGCCGAGCACCTGGGCTCGGTCGAACCCTATGCCGCCATCGTGCTGGACATCGGCCTGCCGCGGCGCGACGGGCTGGCCGTGCTGGCAGCCTGGCGCCGCCAGGGCATGGACCGGCCGGTGCTGCTGCTCACGGCCCGGGCCAGCTGGCAGGAAAAGGTGCGTGGCATCGACGCCGGGGCCGACGACTATCTGGCCAAGCCCTTCCAGATGGAGGAACTGGTGTCGCGCCTGCGCGCGCTGATTCGCCGCAGTGCCGGTCTGGCCAGCGCGGTGTTGCGCCAGGGCCCGGTGGCACTGGACACCCGGGCCTGCGCTCTGACGGTGGACGGCCAGCGCGTGCCCCTGACCGGCCATGAGTACCGCGTGCTGGCCTTCCTGATGCACCACGCCGGCCGGACGGTGGAGCGTATGGAGCTGGCCGAGCACGTCTACAGCCAGGACAGCGACCGTGACAGCAACACGCTCGATGTCTTTGTGGCCCGCTTGCGCCGCAAGCTGCCACCCGACTTCATCGTCACCGTGCGGGGCCTGGGCTGGCGCATCGACGGGGCCGCGGCTTGAGCGAGGCCACGGCCACGCCGGGCTCGCTGCGCCGTCGCCTGCTGGCTGCGGCGGCCGTCTGGATCACGCTGGCGCTGCTGCTGGTGGGCGTGCTGCTGGTGCTGCTGTTCCGCCAACACGCGGAGCAGGAACTGGCCGTGCGGGCATCAGGCCCGCTCGACACGCTGGCCGCAGCCTTGGCCGTGACGCCATCCCTGCCTTCGAGCGGCGATGGTGCTCCCCGCTTGAGTTTGGCCGAGCAACCCTCCGATGAAGCCTTCAAGCGTCCCTATGGGGGCGCGTACTGGTGGGTCGGTGATGGCCAGTCCACGCCGCTGCGATCGCGATCCTGGTGGGACGCGGCACCACCCCCCGAGCTGGCGGCCGAATTCAGCGGGTTGGTCGATGCGCGCGTCGGCCGCTTCGAGGCCACAGGCCCGCAGGCGCAACCCCTCATCGTGTGGGCACGGCGCGTCGAGCTGGCAGACTGGGAACGGCCGCTCGTGGTGGCGGTGGCCTACGACACCACGCGGCTGCGGGGCATCACGCGTGACTTTGCACGCACCGTGGCGTGGGCGCTCGGGGCCCTGGCCCTGGCGCTCTGGGCGGCCTCATGGTGGCAGGTGCAGCTGGGCCTGGCGCCGATGCGGCGCTTGCAGCAGGCGCTGGCCGGCCTGCGTGCAGGCCGATCGAGCCAGCTGCAGGGACGGTTCCCGGACGAGGTTCAGCCCCTGGTCAACGAGCTGAATGCCCTGCTCGACGACAACGATAGGCTGGTCCGGCAGGCGCGAGAGCAGACCGGCAACCTGGCGCACGCCCTGAAGACACCGCTGGCCGTGCTGGGCAACGCCTCGGCGGGATGGCAGGGCGATGAGGGCGAACGGCTGCGCGCGCAACTGGCACACATCCACCGCCAGGTCGAGCTGCAGCTGGCCCGCGCCCGCGCCACCGCGGCAGGCACCCTGACCGCGCGGGATGCCGATCGCCGCGCTGATGCCGCTGCCGTGGTCGACAGCCTGCTGCGCACGCTGCAGCAACTGCATGCCGAACGCGGAATCGTCGCGGTGCGGGTGGGGGACTCCGAGCCCATCACGGTCGCCGTGGATTCCGACGTGCTGCACGAGCTGCTCGGCAACCTGCTCGACAACGCCTTCCGCTGGGCGCGAACCGAGGTGCGCGTGGCCTTGCGGGTGGACGGGGCTGCGCAGCGGCTGCGCCTGGACATCGATGACGACGGGCCCGGCATTCCCGAGGCGCGACGAGAGGAGGCCCTGCAGCGCGGCCGCCGGCTGGACGAGACGCAACCGGGCAGCGGGCTGGGCCTGGCCATCGCCGATGAGCTGGTGCGTCTGGGCGGCGGCACCCTGCATCTGGCAGACGCGCTGAGCGGCGGGCTGCGTGTGCGCCTGAGCTTGCCGTTGTGGATGGTGAACCCGATGGCCGATGCGAACAGCCTCGTGGCCGGCCAGGACTTGCAGAGCCTGGGCCCGACAAAGTCGGTCGATCGTGCCTGACGGGGCTTGGCGCAGCACAGGCCTGGCGCTGCCCGCTTGTGGCCGACTCTGGCCGGCGAGCGGTCCGGACTCATCGCCGTATAGCTGTCATCCAAGGCCTTGGCGCATCCGAGTTTGAGAGCGCTGGGCGACCGGCCGCTGATGGCCGAGGCTGCCAGGTCGCCGTCGATGCAGTCAGCAGTCATTGGATCGAACGCGTACTGAACGGCTGTTCGTCGAGGCGATGACTTCAACATCTCAACCCTTCAGCGACATTCCCAAGACCGGAAACCCGGCCACAAAGCTGACTGTGGCTTCCGTGCTTTGCGCCACTACATGAACTGCGGCGGTGACATCACGATGTGCATGCTGCAGCCGCTTCTCGGAGACCTACCTGCGCCATGATCCTGCTGTTTGCCACTGTGGGGGTCTATGGCAAGCGCCCAGCGGGATTCGACCTTGTGGCGACCTCCGGCATCGGCCTGCTCGTCGTCGTGATGCGCCGTTTCAACTTCCCCACCGCGCCGGTGGTGGCGGGCACGATCCTCGGCCCGCAGGCCAAGGCGCAGATTCGCAACGCGCTGTCCAAAGGTGAAGGCAAGTGGCGCATGTTCGTCTAGCGCCTACTTTCACTGTTGCGCTGGTGGCGATCGTTGCCATGCTGCTGCTGCCGCGTCTGATGCAGTCGCGAATGCACTGAAGAAGCGCTGAGCCGGCCTCAGCGGCCCAGGTCCTGCCCCCACTGGCGGCGTGTACTGCGCAGCCGGTGTCGTTGGCGATAGGCCGCCGGCGTGCTGCCGGTGTGGCGGGCGAAGACGGCGCGCAAGCTCGCCGCATCGTGCCAGCCGCAGCGCTCGGCAATGGCCTCGATCGACAGGTAGGTGGTCTCCAGCAGCATGCGCGCGTGGGTGACACGCAGCTGGTGTACATGCTGCAGCGGCGTGTGGCCGAAGGCCGCGCGGAAGTGGCGCAGCAGCGAGCGTTCGCTGGTGGCGGCCGCGCGCGCCACAGCCCCCAAGTCGTAGCGCTCGTGCCAATGGTCCTCGAGCCAGCGCCGCGCGCGTTCGAGCGTGCCCGGGCCGACACGCGCCGTCGAAGCCCGCGCCACGGCCTTGACCAGACGCTGCCGCTGCGGCGTTGGCAGCAGCACCGCGCGCCCGCCTTCGGCCAGGTCGTCCAGGCC
>JAFLDH010000061.1 GCA_017302505.1 Burkholderiales bacterium | reverse complement strand
CGCGCCGCTGAGCGCCACCGCCTCGCTCAGCCGCTGCAGCGTCTGTGCGGTGGTGCCACGCGGCACCGGCACGCCCAGCGCGCGGAAGCTGGCGGCCTTGCCCACATGGGCGTCGGCCACCAGCAGGCAGCCTTCGTCGGGCAGGTAGGCGGCGCACTGCGGCAGCAAGGCCAGCCGCGCGCCCGCGATCTGCAGCTCCAGCACGGCCGGGACCGGACGGATCAGGCGCAGAGGCGGCGCAGCGCCAGGTCCAGGTGCTCGGTCGGCAAGCGCTTGAAGCCCGAGCGCGCGTAGCGCTGCAGCCGGCCGACGGTGAGCGCCGTCAGCGCCGAGGCCAGCGCCTGCGCATCCACCGTCGGGGTGGCCGAGCCGGCGGCCTCGGCTGCTTGGCGCGAGGTCTGGCGCAGCTGCGATTCCACCCGGTCGAAGAACAGGTTCATGCGCGCGGTCAGCCGCTCGTGCTCGAAGACCAGCGCATCGCCCACCATCACCCGCGTCATGCCCGGGTTCTTCTCGCCGAACTGCAGCAGCACGGTGACGATGCGCTGCGTCTGCTCGGTGGGCGCGCCCTCGCGCTCGAGGATCTGGTTGACCAGCGTGAAGACGCTGGTCTCGATGAACTCGATCAGCCCCTCGAACATCTGCGCCTTGCTGGCGAAGTGCCGGTACAGCGCGGCCTCGCTGACCGACAGGCGCGCCGCCAGCGCGGCGGTGGTGATGCGCTCGGCGCCGGGCTGCTCCAGCATCGTGGCCAGCGTCTGCAGGATCTGCACGCGGCGCTCGCCCGGGCGCGGCCGTTTGCGTACGCGCGCCGCCGGGGCCGCGGTGTCGAGCGTCTCAGCGCTGTCGGTGGCGTCCAGGCTGCCGTCGTCGGCCGCGGGCAGGCCGGGCGCCGCCTGGGGCTCATCCGCGCCGGCTACGGCATCGCCTGGGCGCTGCGTGGGGTCGGACATGGCGGCGGCGGACTGCTCGGGTGGCATGTGCCGGCGCATTCTGGCATAGGGCCCCGACGGCGCCGGGTGCAGGTAAACACTGACTTTCGCCGCGGCGCGACCCTCAACCCTGCGGATGGGTGGGGTCGATCCAGCGCACGCTTTCAGGCGGCTCGGCCGGTTCGATGTCGAGGTTGACCGCCACCGCCTCGCCATCGCTGCGCACCAGCACGCATTCCAGCGTCTGGTCAGGGCTGGCGTTGATCTCCTGGTGCGGCACGAAGGGCGGCACGTAGATGAAGTCGCCCGGCTCGGCCTCGGCCACGAACTGCAGTTGCTCGCCCCAGCGCATGCGGGCCCGGCCGCGCACCACGTAGATCACGCTTTCCAGCGGGCCGTGGTGGTGCGCGCCGGTCTTGGCGTTGGGATGGATGTGCACCGTGCCGGCCCACAGCTTCTGCGCGCCGACGCGGGCGAAATTGATGGCCGCCTTGCGGTCCATGCCCGGGGTCTGCGCGGTGTTCGGATCGAGCCGATCGCCCGGGATGACACGCACGCCGTCGTGCTTCCAGGCGGGAGGGGTGGGGTCAGGGTCCATGGTGCGGCTCCGCGGTGGGATGCCCGCATTCTGCCGATCGCTCAGCCCAGGCGCTGCGCCAGCACCGCCAGCCGGCGCGCGCGCACATCCACGTAAGGCGGCTGCTTGCTGAAGCGGTAGCCCGCCGCGCCCTTGGCGCCGCGCGACCAGCGCTGCATCCACACCGTCTTCATGCCGACGCGCCGTGCCGCCTTCTGATGCTGCAGCGTGTCTTCGACCAGCACGCAGCGCCCGGCCGGCACGCGCAGGCGCACCAGCAGCCGGCGCAGCATGCGGGCATCGGGCTTGGGCCGCAGTTCGCCGAACATGCGCATGTCCTCGATGCTGAACACCGCCTCGAAGTGGTGCGCGATCCCGAGTGCGCCCAGCACGCGCAGGGCATAGGCGCGCGGCGCGTTGGTCAGGATGAACTTGCGGCCGCGCAGCCGCCGCAGCGCGGCGAAGTCGTGGGCATGGCCGCGTACCGTGGCTTCCAGCCCGGGCAGCAGATGGGTGTGGTGCAGGAAATGCGCGGCATCGACGCCGTGGTGCTTGACCAGGCCCAGCAGCGTAGCGCCATAGCGCAGCCAGTAGCGGCGGCGCAGCGCGTCCGATTCCTCTTTTGTCAGCTGCAGGTGCTGCTGGATGTACTCGCCAAAGGAAATGTGCAGCCGCGGCATCGCGGCGGTGGAGGCATCGTGCAGCGTGTCGTCCAGGTCGAAGAGCCAGACGCGCGGGGCGGCGCGGCGTGGGGTCATCCGGCGCGCCCTGCCCTGCGTTCGATAATCGCGCCCGCTTCTGCTTGCCTGATCGAAAACGCTTGATGGCCCTTGCGCAGACCCCTCGGCACGCCCCCCTGCGGCGGGGTCGCGCCGCGGCATGGCTGGCTGCGGCGCTGCTGGCGGGCTGCGCCTGGCCAGTCCCCGGCAGCAAGGCGCCCCCCTCGGTCTACCAGCAGGAACGCTTCCAGGCCGACCAGACCTTCTCGCGGCTGTTCGACGCCAATGTGGACGACACCTGCGAGGCGGCGCGCCGCGCGCTGCTGAGCCAGGGCTACATCATCGGCGCGGCGCGGCGCGACGCCATCAACGCCACCAAGCGCTTCCAGCCCGAAGGCGAGGTGCACATCGAGTTGAGCTTCCACGTGGTGTGCGTGCCCGACGGACCCGACGGCGTGCTGGCCACGGCCTTCGTCTCGGCGCAGCAGGACCGCTACGTGCTGAAGAAACTGCCCAACAACACCAGCCTGGGCGTGGGCCCCTTCGGCTCGATCTCGGTACCGCTGTCGTCCAGCGAGGACTCGCTGGTCAAGGTGGGCAGCGAGACCATTCCTGCCGGACCCTTCTACGACCGCTACTTCGCTCTGATGCACCGATTGCTGGCCGACATGCGCTAAAGCCATCAGTGCGAGCGGATCATGGTGCCGTAGGCCTGGTCGGTCAGCACCTCCAGCAGCATCGCATGCGGCACTCGGCCATCGATGATGTGCACGGTATTGACGCCGTTCTTCGCCGCATCCAGCGCGCTGCCAATCTTCGGCAGCATGCCGCCGCTGATGGTGCCGTCGGCGAACAGCGCGTCGATCTCGCGCGCCGACAAATTTGTCAGCAGCTGGCCGTTCTTGTCCAGCACGCCGGGCGTGTTGGTCAGCATCATCAGCTTCTCGGCCTTCAGCACCTCGGCCAGCTTGCCGGCCACCACGTCGGCGTTGATGTTGTAGCTCTCGTTGTCCTTGCCGAAGCCCAGCGGGCTGATGACCGGGATGAACTGGTCGTCCTGCAGCGCGCGCACCACCGCCGGGTCGATGGACTCGATCTCGCCCACCTGGCCGACGTCGTGCTCGATGCTCGGGTCCTTCTGGTCGAGCATCTTCAGCTTGCGCGCGCGGATCAGGCCGCCGTCGCGGCCGGTCAGCCCCACCGCCTTGCCACCGGCAGCGTTGATCAGGCCGACGATGTCCTGCTGCACCTGCCCGGCCAGCACCCATTCGACGACCTCCATGGTCTCGTCGTCGGTGACACGCATGCCCTGGATGAAGGTGCCCTTCTTCCCCACGCGCGCCAGCGCCTCGTCGATCTGCGGGCCGCCGCCGTGCACCACCACCGGGTTCAGGCCCACCAGCTTCAGCAGCACCACGTCCTCGGCGAAGTCCTGCTGCAGGCCGGGGTCGGTCATGGCGTTGCCGCCGTACTTGATGACGATGGTCTTGCCGTGAAAGCGCCGGATGTAGGGCAGCGCCTGCGACAGGATCTCGGCCTTGTCTCGTGGCGACACGTGGTCGAGCCGGGGTTCGGAGGCGGTGGCAGGCTGGTTCATCGCGGGGGCCGTTCGGTGGCAGTAGGCATCGATACCCAAGATTGTAGGAAACCCGCCCGCGCCCGCCGGGTCTATACCATCCGCAAACTGGCACTGGCGACAGGAGACGAGCAACATGACCCCACTGAAGCGCGCGGTGGCACTGGCCCTGCTGGCAGCGGCGGCGGCAGTGCAGGCGCAGAGCTACGACGGCGAAGTGCGCAAGATCGACAAGGCGCAAGGCCGCATCACGCTGCAGCACGGTGAGCTGAAGGCGCTGGACATGCCACCGATGACGATGGTCTTCCGCGTCAAGGATCCGGCGCTGCTGGACAGCGTGGCCGTAGGCGACCGCGTCAAGTTCGACGCCGCGCGGCTGGACGGCAACTACACCGTCACCGCGATCCGCAAGGCCCCCTGACACCGCCACTCGAAAGCCCGCCGCCATGACCGCCCTCGCCTCGCTCGTCAACCACCAGCTGAGGCTGGCCTCCCGCCCGGTGGGGCCGATCAGCGCCGACAACTGGCAGTTCATCGAAGCGCCGGTGGCCGAGCCGGCCGAAGGCCAGGTGCTGGTGCAGACGCTGCTGCTGTCGCTGGACCCGGCGATGCGCGGCTGGCTGAACGACGCGCGCAGCTACATCCCGCCGGTAGGCATCGGCGAGGTGATGCGCGCCGGCGGCATCGGCCGGGTGCTGGTGTCGCGCGACCCGGCTTTCGCGCCGGGCGACCTGGTCAGCGGCCTGCTCGGCGCGCAGGAATACTGCGCCGCCGCCCAGGCCATCCCGGGCAGCCGTGCACTGCAGAAGATCGACACCCGGCTGGGCAGCCCCAGCCAGTGGCTCAATGTCTTCGGCATCCCCGGCATGACCGCCTACTTCGGCCTGCTGGACGTGGGCCAGCCGCAGCCGGGCGACACGGTGGTGGTGTCCGGCGCCGCTGGCGCGGTGGGCCAGACGGTGGGGCAGCTGGCACGCATCAAGGGCTGCCGGGTGGTGGGCATCGCGGGCGGACCGGCCAAGTGCCAGTGGGTAGTGCGCGAGCTCGGCTTCGATGCCTGCATCGACTACAAGAGCGGCTCGGTGCGCGATGGCCTGAAGCAGCACTGCCCGAAGGGCGTGGACATCTACTTCGACAACGTCGGCGGCGAGATCCTCGACCATGTGCTGGCGCGGCTGCGGCCCAAGGCGCGCATCGTGCTGTGCGGCGCCATCAGCCAGTACAACGCCACTGGCGCGATGGTCGGCCCCAAGAACTACATGGCGCTGCTGGTGCAGCGTGCGCGCATGGAAGGCATGGTGGTCTTCGACTATGCGCCGCGCTTCCCGGCGGCCATCGCCGAACTGGCCGGCTACCTGAAGGACGGCCGCATGAAGAGCCGCGAGGACATCGTCGACGGCGGCATCGCCGCCTTCCCGCGCGCGCTGGACATGCTGTTCAGCGGGCAGAACTTCGGCAAGCTGGTGCTGAAGGTGGCCGACTGACGGTTCACCGGTTCTGCAGCCGGTTGTAGTCGAACAGCGCCGCCTCGCGCGGCGACCAGTCGCGATAGGCGGCATGCAGCGCATCGCTGGCCGCCCAGAACTGCGGGTTCGTGCGCCGCACCGCAAAGCGGTCGGCCAGGCGGCGGTAATCGGCTTCCGAGGCAAGCCCGGCGATGGCCTCGCGCAGCGCCGGCAGTTCGTCGGCGCGCACCCGCAGCAGCGCGTTCGGATAGGCGCCGATGAAACCCGGCACCACCGTCAGCGTGTTCTCCTGCGGCAACAGCTCCGACTTCTCGCGGGCCAGGTGCGCGACATTGGCATGGCCGGTGTTGCGCAGCAGCGTGTAGTAGGCCGCCGCGCCTGACGGCGTATCGACGCGCAGCACGCTCATCTCCGGCAGCCAGCTCAGGCTGGCACCGCGCACCTCGGCAAGTGCCCGCAGCGCCTGGCGCTGCGACGCGTCGGGCACGGTGGCCAGGTCGAAGCGTGCATCGAGCACCGGTGCCAGCCGCTGGCGCAGCAGCGCGTACAGCTCGCGCTGCGCATCGTCGCTGCGATAGGGCACCGCGCTCTCCACGTCGAGCCGGGCCTCGCGACCGTACACGTATTCGCGGGCCTCGCCGGTGGCACCGCGGTACCAGTAGGCCGCGGTCGATGCGCGTTGCTTCTGAGGCAGGAAGATGATGAAGTTGAACTCGCCCTCCATACGCAGGTAGTCCATGTACAGCCGGCTGCCCAGCTGGTGTCCGACGTTGCCGTAGACGTCGTAGCCGGTCACTAGCAGATAGAAGATGCGCTCGAACAGGGGGTAGTCGATGACCCAGGCCGTCTTCGGCGGTGCGCCCACCAGCCCTTGCACCACCGACGCACTGTCGAAGTGACGGAAGATTGTCAGGGCCGCATTGCGGTTGTGGCCGTCGCCGTCCCAGATGAGCTGCAGGTCCAGCTTGGCGGGCCCCTGCTGCAGGCTCTGCTGCAGCACGCGGCGCTTCTCGACCAGGAAGCGCCGCTCCTGCTCGGCCAGCCGCAACCAGGGCAGCAACAGGCCGGCGTCGCTGCCCAGTTCGCCGGGCAGCGTGAGCTGCTGTGCCTGGCGCAGCAGCAGGTCGCGAGCCACCGCTTCGGCATGGGCCTCCGGCGCGACGAAGCTCACCCAGAAGTGGTCCTCGATCACGTCCACGGCCATCTGCCCGCGGCAGACCGGGCCCTTGATGAAGTTCATGATGAAGAACTGTGCTTCATCGAGCAGGAAGCGATAGCGTCCGTCGGCCGGCAGGTCGCGGAAGGCGACGAAGGGGTTGCTGGCCACCTCGGGCGCATAGGACGGCAGCGCCACGGGCTGCGGCCCGGCCGCCAGGAACCACTGCCGGTACTTCTGCATGCGCTGCGCGCTCAAGGCGTAGGGCATGTAGGTCTTGGCCAGACGCGCCTCGGGCTCCGGCTGCAGCCGGTACCAGACCCGTGCCACGCCCGGGTCGTCGTAGGGCCGCCGGGTGGCAATCACGCGCACCGGCTCGCCCGGTGGCGTGGCCGAGCGCAGCAGCCGGAAGCTGCGCTGCGACGCATCGCCACCGAACTGCAGCTGGCCCAGGAACAGGTGCTCGTACAGGTAGCGGCTCATCAGCCGCTCCTTCGGCGAATCGCCGTTCAGGAACGCTTCCCAGCGCTGCAGCTCGCGCTGCTGCAGCGCGCTCAGCGGCGGCTCGCCCTCGTAGGGTGCGCCGGCCTCCAGCCAGCGCCGCAGCGTGCCGAGTTCGGCCGCGTCCAGCCCCGGCAGGCCATAGGGCATGCCGGCCAGCGGCTGGCGTTGCGCAAAGCTGGCGTACTGCTCGACCCGCGGGCACGATGCCGTGCGGTCGATCGCGAAATCGAACTCGGGCCCCAGCACCGGGCCGGCAGGCAGCGGATGCTGCTGCTTCAGCACCAGCGTCTGGTACAGCAGGCTGCCCGCCAGGTTGGCCTCGGCCGTGGGGGCGCGCTCGTTCAGCACCGGGAAGAAGCCGCGCGCGCGCCACTGCGAGGCCGTCTGCGCATCGATGAACAGGCGCGAAGGGTCGGCCTCGCGAAGGCGCGTCGCGTCGTACACCGCTTCGCTGCTGCCACCGCGGGCCACACCCTGCCAGGCGCCGAGCTTGATCTGGCAGGGTGCGTCGTAGCAGCCATGACAGACCACACAGCGCTTCTGCAGGATCGGCTGCACATCGGCGTGCCAGCCGGCACCCCCAGGGGCAGGCGCCAGCGGCCGGTCGTAGCGGCTGGGATCGGCACGGCCGAAGCGCTGGTCGAAGTCGTCGCTGCGCAGGCTGCTGCAGCCCGCCAACGCCAGCAACAGCAGGATGAGGACGCGCAAGGGCGAGGGCATGGGCTGCAAGGTAGGCCAGAGCAGCACCGATTCTGGTGGCCGCCAGAGCAGGCGCCGCTGCTGGCTTTCCCTGGGTGGGGTAGAGCCACTGCCCTAGAGAAATCGCGGCCCCAGGACGGTGCTTCGCACTACATTGGAGCTTGGCGCGGCGCGTATGCCGCGACCCCGTTCCACCCACCCGCAGGAGGCAACATGGTGAAGAAGGCACAAAAGTCCACAGGCCGCCGGCCGGAGATGCCGGCCGGGCTGATGGACAGCCAGCTGGCCCAATCGGTCAAGGAATCGGCGCAACAGATCTGGCTGGCCGGCATGGGCGCCTTCGCCAAGGCCCAGGAAGGCCGCTTCAAGGTCTTCGAGTCGCTGATCAAGGAAGGCACGAACCTGCAGCGCAAGACACAGAACGCCGCCGAAGAAAAGATCGGCGAGGTCACCGACCGCATGAGCGCGATGGCCGGCGATGTCAGCGCCCGCGCCGGGCAGCACTGGGACAAACTGGAATCGATCTTCGAGCAGCGCACCGCCAAGGCGCTGCACAAGCTGGGCGTGCCCACCGCGCGCGACGTCGATGCGCTGATCAAGCGCGTGGATGAACTGGCCGCTGCCGTGGCCCGCCTGTCGAAGACGACACCGGCCAAGCCGACGGCCAAGGCCGCTGCGAAGCCCGCGGCCAAGGCTGCCAGAGCCCCCAAGGCAGCCACCCAGCCCGCACCGCGCGCGGCGAAGAAAACCACCCGCAGCGCCACACCGCGCAAGACCCGCAGCTGACCATGTCCCGCTCGACTGCCCCTCGGGGCGCCACGGCGGCGCCGGGGGTGCCGCGCTCCGCTTCGTCACCACCGCGCATCGGCCTGGCCCTGGCCGGTGGCGGGCCGCTGGGCGCCATCTACGAGATCGGCGCGCTGTGCGCGCTGCAGGAATCGCTGGACGGCGTCGACTTCAACGATGTCGAGGCCTATGTCGGCGTGTCGGCCGGCGGCTTCATCGCCGCGGGGCTGGCCAACGGCATGACGCCGCGCCAGCTGTGCAGCGCCTTCATCGAAAACGACAGCCCCGACGAAGATCTGATCCGCCCGTCGCTGTTCATCCGCCCGGCCTGGGGTGAGTACCTGCGGCGCATCGCGCTGCTGCCGGGGCTGGTGGCCCAGGCCGGCCTGCGCGTGCTGTTCAAGCGCCGCGCCCTGCTGTCGGCCTTCGAGGTGCTGGGCCGGGCGCTGCCCACCGGCGTGTTCAGCCATGCGCCGCTGGAAGCCCAGGTGCGCCGCGTGCTCAGCGCCCCCGGCCGCAGCAACGATTTCCGCCAGCTGGGCCGCAAGCTGGTGCTGGTGGCCACCGACCTGGACAGCGGCGAGGCCGCACCCTTCGGCCAGCCGGGCTGGGACCATGTGCCGATCTCGCAGGCCGCGGCGGCCAGCGCGGCACTGCCGGGACTGTTCCCGCCGGTGGCCATCGACGGCCGCTGGTACGTGGACGGCGCGCTGAAGAAGACGCTGCATGCCACCGTGCTGCTGGACATGGGGCTGGACCTGCTGTTCTGCCTGAACCCGCTGGTGCCCTTCGATGCCAGCCATTCGCAGCAGCACCGCGTGCTGGGCGATCCGGTCATCCCCCGGCTGGTGTCCGGCGGGCTGCCGGTGGTGCTGAGCCAGACCTTCCGCAGCTTGATCCATTCGCGGCTGGAGCTGGGCATGAAAGGCTACGAGCGCAGCCATCCGCACACCGACATCGTGCTGTTCGAGCCAGACCACCGTGATCCGGAGATGTTCCTGGCCAACACCTTCGGTTATGCGCAGCGCCGCGCGCTGGCCGAACACGCGTATCAGCACACCCGGGCCGACCTGCGCTCGCGGCGCAGTGCGCTGTCGGTGGCCCTGGCGCGGCACGGCATCCGCCTGAACGAGGCGACGCTCGACGACCCGCATCGCACCCTGGTCAGCCGCAAGCCGCGGCTGCGCACCCGCGCCGCGCGCACGTTGCAGCGGCTGGACGAGGTGCTGAACGACCTGGACGCGGCATTGGCGCAGCGCGGCGCCTGAGCTTAAGATTCCGCGCAAACGGGATGCAACTGAGGAGCAGGACGATGAACAAGGCATGGGGCGCCGCGGCGATGGCCGTCACGGTGGTGCTGGCGGGCTGTGCGTCGGGGCCACCCTTCATCGACCAGGCGCAGCCCGAGGCGCTGGCCATCGCCCAGCGGCGCGCCGCCTTCGAGTTCAACTGCCCGAACGTCAGCACCCAGGTGCTGTCCCGCGAGACGCTGCAGCCGATCTCCTTCCGCTTCGGTATCGAGCGCGCCGAATACACCATCGGCGCCACCGGCTGCGGCAAGCGCGCCACCTATGTGGTGATCTGCCCGGACCAGCCCGGCTCCACCTGCTTCGCTGCCGCCGGCCGCGACGGCATGCCCTGAGCCGGCGCGGCCGCTCAGCCCAGGTAGCGCGCCTCCAGGTGCGCCTTGAAGTGCGAAGGGTTCAGCGTTTCGCCGCTGGCCCGCAGTGCCAGTTCGTCGGTGGTCCAGCGGCTGGCCTGCGACCAGATGCGCGTGCGCAGCCAGTCGAACACCGGCGTCAGCTCGCCGGCGGCGATGCGCGCATCCAGGTCGGGCAGGTCGCGGCGCATCGCCGCGAACCACTGCGCGGCGTACATCGCGCCCAGTGAATAGCAAGGGAAGTAGCCGAAGCCGCCGTCGGTCCAGTGCACGTCCTGCAGCGGGCCGTTGCGGTAGTCGCCGCGGGTGTCCAGGCCCAGCAGTTCCATCATCTTGGCGTCCCACAGCGCCGGGATGTCCTTGGCCTCGATCTCGCCTTCGATCAGCGGGCGCTCGATCTCGTAGCGCAGGATCACGTGCGCCGGGTAGGTGACCTCGTCGGCATCGACGCGGATCAGCCCGGGCTCCACGCGCGTCATCAGCCGGTGCAGGTTGTCGGGCGCGAAGGCCGGCTGCGCGCCGAAGGCCTCGGCCACCATCGGCGCGAGCAGCGCGACGAAGCCGCGGTGCCGGCCGAGCTGCATCTCGAAGCTGAGCGACTGGCTCTCGTGCACCGCCATCGAGCGTGCTTCGGCCAGCGGCTGGCCGAGCCAGTCGCGCGGCAGGTTCTGCTCGTAGCGGCCATGGCCGGTCTCGTGCACGGTGCCCAGCAGGCTGCCCAGGAAATCGTGCTCGTCGAAGCGCGTGGTCAGGCGCACGTCCTCCGGCACGCCACCGCAGAAGGGGTGGGTGCTGACGTCCAGCCGGCCGGCCTCGAAATCGAAGCCCAGCAGGTGGATCACGCGTTCACACAGCCGCCGCTGGGCCTCCACCGGGAACGGGCCCACCGGCGCCAGCACGGTCTCGCGGGCCTGGCGTTCGCGCACCTGCGCGATCAGCCCGGGCAGCCAGCGGCGCAGCTCGCCGAACACGCGGTCTAGCGTGGCACTGCTCATGCCCGGCTCGTAGCGGTCGAGCAGCGCGTCGTAGCGCGACAGCCCGCTGCGCTCGGACAGCAGCCGCGCTTCCTCTCGGGCCAGGGCCAGCACCTCGCGGAAGTTGCCGAGAAAGCCCTGCCAGTCGTTGGCCGGGCGCTGCTTGCGCCAGGCGTGCTCGCAGCGCGTGCCGGCCAGCTGGCGGCGGTGCACCAGCGATTCGGGCAGCGCATTGGCGCGCAGCCAGTCGCGGCGGATCTCGCGCAGGTTGGCACGCTGCATCTCCGACAGCGCCTCCTGCTCGGCGCGCGCGATGGTGTCGGCCAGCGCCGGGTCGGTGCGCATGCGGTGCATCAGCGCGGCCATCTCGCCCAGCGCCGCGGCGCGCGCCGCATTGCCCTTGGGCGGCATCTTCGCGGCCTGGTCCCAGCCGGCCAGCGACTGCAGGTGGCTCAGGCGGTGCAGGCGGTTGTAGGTGTGCGTCAGTGCGTCGTAGGCAGGCGTGGCTTGCATCGGGCAGAGATCGGTGGCTTCAGGGCAGGGTCGCAGTCGCAGCGTGCAGACCGCAGGCGCATTCTCGCCGCGACCGCGGCCGACCGTGCGGACGATCGCGCCGTGCCGGCCCATCGATGCCGGGCGCCGTGCCGCTTGTCACGCCGGGCCGGCCCGTCAGAACTCGAAGCGGCCCGGGAACACCCAGAGCAGCGCGGCGGTCATCGTGATGTAGCGCAACAGCTTGCCGATGGCCATGTAGAACACGCAGGGCCAGAACGGCAGGCGCAGCCAGCCGGCCACCGCGCACAGCGGGTCGCCCACCGCCGGCAACCAGCTCAACAGGCAGGCCTTGGCGCCGAAGCGGCGCAGCCAGCCCAGCGCACGCAGTTCGGCCGGCGGGCGGTGCTTGACGTGTTCGTAGGTGCGCTCGGCCGCATAGCCCATCCACCAGCTGATGGCGCCGCCGATGGTGTTGCCGGCCGTGGCCACCAGCACCGCAGGCCAGAACAGCTCGGGGTTCAGCTTGACGAGGCCGAACACCGCCGGCTCCGAGCCCATCGGCAGCAGCGTGGCCGACAGCAGGGCCACGACGAACACCGTGCTCAGCCCGAATTGCGGCAACGACAGCGCGTTCAGCAGGGTGTGCAGCCAGGCTTCCATCGCGGCGCATTATGGGTAGCTGCGACAGGGCACGCCGCTATACTCGCGCCTCCCGTCTTGCCCCACCCCCCGCCTGCCATGCACATCGGCGCCCATGCGCTCGCGAACAACCTGTTCGTCGCCCCGATGGCGGGCGTGACCGACCGGCCCTTCCGCCAGCTGTGCCGCCGCCTGGGCGCCGGGCATGCGGTCAGCGAGATGATCACCTCGCGGCCCGAGCTGCGCGATTCGCTGAAGACCTCGCGCCGCGCCAACCACGACGGCGAGAGCGCGCCCATCACCGTGCAGATCGCCGGCACCGACGCGGCAATGATGGCCGAGGCCGCGCGCTACAACATCGACCGCGGCGCGCAGATCATCGACATCAACATGGGCTGCCCGGCCAAGAAGGTGTGCAACAAGTGGGCCGGCTCGGCACTGATGCGCGACGAGCCGCTGGCGCTGGACATCGTCGAGGCGGTGGTCGCGGCCTGCGCGCCGCAGCGCGTGCCGGTGACGCTGAAGATGCGCACCGGCTGGTGCGACACCGAGCGCAACGCGCTGCGCATCGCCTGCGCGGCCGAGGCCGCCGGCGTGGCCATGGTCGTGGTGCACGGCCGCACCCGCGAGCAGGGCTACAAGGGCCTGGCCGAATACGACACGGTGGCCGCGGTGAAGGCCGCGCTGCGCATTCCGGTGGTGGCCAACGGCGACATCGACTCGCCGCAGAAGGCGCTGCAGGTGCTGCGCCACACCGGCTGCGACGCGCTGATGATCGGCCGCGCCGCGCAGGGCCGGCCCTGGATCTTCCGCGAGATCGGCCATTTCCTGGCGCACGGCGTGCCGATGGCGCCGCCGGCCACGCGCGAAGTGCGCGGCTGGCTGCTGGAGCACTTGCAGGACCACTATGCGCTGTACGGCGAGGCGGTGGGCGTGCGCACCGCGCGCAAGCACATCGGCTGGGCGGTGCGCGCGCTGCCCGGCGGCGAGGCCTTCCGCGCGGTGATGAACACGCTGGACGACACCGCCGCGCAGCTGCGTGCGGTGGCTACCTTCTTCGACGAACTGGCCGAAACCCACCCCTGCCTGCCGCAACCGGCGGCCAACGACGCCTCCGCGCGGCTTTCGGCATGAGCAAGAAGCACATCGAGGAGTGCGTGCGCGCCAGCCTGGAGCAGTACTTCAAGGACCTGCGCGGCACCGAGCCGCACTCGGTGCACGACATGGTGATCCACGCCGTCGAGAAGCCGATGCTCGACGTGGTGATGCGGCAGGCCGAAGGCAACCAGAGCAAGGCCGCACAGTGGCTGGGCATCAACCGCAATACCTTGCGCCGCAAGCTGCTGGATCACAAGCTGATCAAGTGAACCCCCATGGCTGAACTGACCGCCCTGCTGTCCGTGTCCGACAAGACCGGCATCGTCGATTTCGCCCGCGCGCTGTCCGTGTTGGGCGTGCGCCTGCTGTCCACCGGCGGCACGGCCCGGCTGCTGGCCGAGGCCGGCCTGGCCGTCACCGAGGTGGCCGAGGTGACCGGCTTCCCCGAGATGCTCGATGGCCGCGTCAAGACGCTGCACCCGCGCATCCATGCCGGCCTGCTGGCGCGGCGCGACCTGCCCGAGCACTTGGCCGCGCTGCGCGAGCACGGCATCGGCACCATCGACCTGCTGGTTGTGAACCTGTATCCCTTCGCCCAGGCCACCGCGCGTGCCGACTGCACGCTGGAAGAGGCCATCGAGAACATCGACATCGGCGGCCCGGCGATGCTGCGCGCCGCGGCCAAGAACTGGGGCGACGTGGCGGTGCTGATCGACCCGACCGACTACCCACGCGTGCTGGCCGAACTGAAGGACGGTGGCGTCCGCCGCGACACCCGCTTCCACCTGGCGAAGAAGGTGTACGCGCACACCGCCGCCTACGACGGCATGATCTCCAACTACCTGAGCGCGGTGGCCGAAGGCGCCGAGGCGCAGGTCGATGCGGTACCGGCGCGCGCGCCCTTCCCCGCGGTCTACAACCTGCAGCTGGCGAAGACGCAGGACATGCGCTACGGCGAGAACCCGCACCAGGCCGCGGCCTTCTACCGCGAAGGCGCGCCGGCCGAAGGCCTGCTGGCGCGCTGGACGCAGCTGCAGGGCAAGGAGCTCAGCTACAACAACATCGCCGATGCCGACGCGGCCTGGGAGTGCGTCAAGACCTTCGACGCGCCGGGTTGTGTCATCGTCAAGCACGCCAACCCCTGCGGCGTGGCCGTCGGCGCCACGCTGGTCGAGGCCTACGACAAGGCCTGGAGCACCGACCCGACCTCGGCCTTCGGCGGCATCCTGGCCTTCAACCGGCCGGTGGACGAAGCCACCGCGCGGCGCATCAACGAGCACAAGCAGTTCGTCGAGGTGCTGATCGCACCGGGCTTCGATGCCGGCGCGCGCGCGCTGTTCGCGGCCAAGCAGAACCTGCGCGTGCTGGAGGTGCCGCTGGGCGCGGCGGCCAATGCGCTGGATTTCAAGCGCGTGGGTGGCGGCATGCTGCTGCAAACGCCCGACCTGAAGAACGTGGCACGCAGCGAGCTGCGCGTGGTCACGAAGCTGGCACCGACGGCGGCCCAGATGGACGACCTGCTGTTCGCCTGGAAGGTGGCCAAGTTCGTCAAGAGCAACGCCATCGTCTTCTGCGCCAAGGGCATGACGCTGGGCGTCGGTGCCGGCCAGATGAGCCGCGTCGATTCGGCGCGCATCGCGCGCATCAAGGCCGGCAATGCCGGGCTGTCGCTGGCTGCTTCAGCGGTGGCCAGCGATGCCTTCTTCCCTTTCCGCGACGGCCTCGACGTGGTCATCGACGAAGGCGCGGCCTGCGTCATCCAGCCCGGCGGCTCGGTGCGCGATGAAGAGGTGATCGCTGCGGCCGACGAGCGCGGCATCGCGATGGTCTTCACCGGCACGCGGCATTTCCGGCATTGATGGAGAAGCCGCGCCTGCGCGTGGGCCGCGCCATCACGCCCGACGAGTTCGAGCTGCTCGACGACGACGAACTGGCCCGGCTGGTGCCGCGCGCCTGGCGCGAATACTTCCCCGGCAAGGACTTCTGCGCCGACGGCCGCTTCTATTTGCACGACGGCCGCGCCTGGAGCTTCTACAAGGCCGGCTTCGTCGACGACTGACGCGGCCGACGCCCCTGCACCCCTATTACGGAGACACACGATGAAAGTCACGCTGGTCGGATCCCGCTTCTTTGCCACCAGCGTGCTGCAGGCGCTGCAGGAAGCGCCCGAGGTGCAGATCGTCGGCATCGTCGCGCCGGCGGCCGACGACCGGCTGGCGCTGGCCGCGCAGAAGCAGGGCCTGCCCCTGCACGTGCTGGCCAACCCGAAGATCGTGCCGGCCGAGGCGGTGCCCGAGGGCACCGATCTGGTCGTCGCCGCCCACACCCATGCCCGTGTCAGCAACGAGGCGCTGGCCCGCAGCAAGCTGGGCGGCATCGGCTACCACCCGTCGCTGCTGCCGCGGCACCGCGGCATCGCCGCAGTGGAGTGGACCGTGCTGGAAGGCGACGCGATTGCCGGCGGCTCGGTCTACCACCTGGCCGACGGCTGGGATGCCGGCGCGGTGGCGGCGCAGGACTGGTGCTTCGTGCTGAAGGGCGAGAACGCGCGCGAGCTGTGGGAGCGCGCGCTGGCGCCGATGGGGCTGAAGCTGCTGACGCAGGTGGTGCGCGAGGCCGCCCGCACCGGCGCGCTGCCGGCCTTCGATCAGGACCCGCGCTTCGCCACCAAGGCACCGATGGTGCGCAAGCCGGTGGTCAGCGTCGATCCGCAGCAGCCCACGCATGCCTCACTGGTGGTCACCGTGATCGGCGCCGATCGGCCGGGCATCGTGCGCCTGCTGTCCGACCGTGCGCAGCGCTTCGGCGCCAACTGGACCGACAGCCGCATGGCGCGGCTGGCCGGCGAGTTCGCCGGCATGGTGCATTTCGAGGTGCCGCGCGAGAACGCCGACGCGCTGGCCACCGCGCTGGGCGGGCTGGAAGGCTCCGGCCTGCGCGTGCACATTGCCAAGAGCGAGCCCGTGGCAGGGCCCGGCATGCCGCGCGGCGTGACGCTGGAGCTGATCGGCGACGACCGCCCTGGCATCGTGGCCAGCCTGACGCGCATCCTGTCCGAGCGCGGCATCAGTATCGACCACCTGCACACCGAACTGGCCGCCACCGGCGGCGCGGTGCGGCGCTTCAAGGTGACCGCGCACCTGCGCGTGCCGCCGGGCGTCAGCGGCGCCACGCTGCGCCACGAGCTGGACGCGCTGGCCGCCGAGATGCGGCTGGACGTGGCCCTGGGCGACGAGGCCTGATTCCGCTGCGGCCGGCCCGCCGGGCCGGGCCGCTACCATCGCGCCATGACGATCGCGGTCAAGGCCATGGGGCTGGCGGTGTCCTTCGTGGCCCGGTTGGTGACGGGCGCGCAGGGCCACTGGAAGGGCTGCCCGCCCGAGGCGCTGCAGCGCATCTACTTCGCCAACCACCAGAGCCACCTGGACTGGGTGCTGATCTGGGCGGCGCTGCCCAACGACCTGCGCGTGCGCACCCGGCCGATCGCGGCGCGCGACTACTGGACGGCCAGCCCCTTCAAGCACTGGCTGACGCGCGAGGTGTTCCACGCGGTCTACGTGAGCCGCCAGCGCACCGACGACCAGGACCCATTGGAGCCGCTGGCCGAAGCGCTGCAGCAGGGCGATTCGCTGGTCATCTTCCCCGAGGGCACGCGCAGCAACAAGGGCGAGCCGCTGCCCTTCAAGAGCGGGCTGTACCACCTGGCCGAGCAGTTCCCGGGGGTGCAGCTGATCCCGGTGTGGATCGACAACGTGCAGCGCGTGATGCCCAAGGGCGAGGTGGTGCCGGTGCCGATCCTGTGCACCGCCACCTTCGGCGCGCCGATGCAACTGGAGCCCGGCGAGGACAAGCGCGCGTTCCTGGAGCGCGCGCGCGCGGCGGTGGTCGCGCTGCGCCCGCTGGTCACCTGAAGGCGGTGCGATGATGAACTCACTGCGCGCGCTCGGTGTCGACCAGCAGGTCGCGCTGCTGTTCCTGATCCTGTTCGGGCTGCTGACGCTGGCCAGCATTGCGGTGTTCGCGCGCACGCTGCGCGCCCAGCACAGCGAGCAGAACGAGCGCGAGCAGCGGCTGTGGCGCGACCTGCGCGCGCTGTGGATCGGCACCTTGGTGTTCTGGCTGTCCTGGCTGTCCGGGCCCCTGGGCTCGACGCTGCTGTTCGGCGTGTTCTCGTTCCTGGCCCTGCGCGAGTTCATCACGCTGGCGCACACGCGGCGCAGCGACCACCGCAGCCTGATCCTGGCCTTCTTCGTGGTGCTGCCGCTGCAGTACGTGCTGGTGGGGCTGCGCAGCTTCGACCTGTTCAGCGTCTTCATCCCGGTCTACGTGTTCCTGGCGATCCCGGTGCTCAGCGCGCTGGCCGGCGACCCCGAGCGCTTCCTCGAGCGCAACGCCAAGATCCAGTGGGGCATCACGGTGTGCGTGTTCGGCCTGAGCCACGCGCCGGCGCTGCTGCTGCTGGAGTTCCCCGACTACGTGGGACGCGGCGCCTTCCTGTTGTTCTTCCTGGTCATCGTCGCAGCCAGCGCGCAGATCGTGCAGGAGCTGGCCAGCCGCTGGCTGCGCCGCCGCCCGGTGGCGCGGCACATCGACCGCTCGTTCTCGTACCGCGCCTGGCTGGCCGGCGCGCTGGCCGCCGCACTGGTGGGTGCGCTGCTGGCCTGGATCACGCCCTTCCGCATCTGGCAGGCGGCGCTGATCGGCCTGGCCGCAGGCGGCTGCGGCACGCTGGGCGAGTTCGTGATGAAGGCGCTGAAGAAGGACGCCGGCGTGCGCTACTGGGGCAACCAGAGCTCGGTCACCGGCGCCGTCGGCCTGCTCGACCGGGTGGCGCCGCTGTGCTTTGCCGCGCCGGTGTTCTTCCACTCGGTGCGCTGGTACGCAAGCCTGCCGCCATGAAGGGCCGCATCCTCGGCATCGACCCGGGCCTGCAGACCACCGGCTTCGGCGTGGTCGACGTCGACGGCCGGCACATGGACTACGTGGCCAGCGGCACGGTGCGCACGCAGGAGGCCGCGCTGTCCGATCTGCCGGGCCGGCTGAAGATCATCTTCGAAGGCGTGCGCGAGGTGGTCAGCACCTATGCGCCCACCTGTGCATCGGTGGAGATCGTGTTCGTCAACGTCAATCCGCAGAGCACGCTGCTGCTGGGCCAGGCGCGCGGTGCGGCGCTGGCGGCGCTGGTGGCCAGCGACTTGCAGGTGGCCGAGTACACCGCGCTGCAGCTGAAGAAGGCCATCGTCGGCCACGGCCATGCCAAGAAGCACCAGGTGCAGGAGATGGTGGCGCGGCTGCTGCAGCTGCCCGGCCTGCCGGGCAAGGACGCTGCGGACGCGCTGGGCCTGGCCATCACCCATGCCCATGCCGGCAGCGCACTGGCCGCCATCGCCAAGGCCACGACGCTCGCGCCGCGAGCCCATGCGCAGTACCGGCGCGGGCGCACCTACTGACTCACGCGGCGAATAGGTGGCTGCTATTCTTTACGCGCAGCAATGCAACACCAGGAGGAGATCCCATGAGCTTCACCATCCAGCGGCTGTCGGCCTGCCTGTTCGCCGCCTTGCTGTGGCTGGGCGCGGGCACCGCATTCGCCCAGAGCGCGGCCGGCGTCGTGTCCTTCACCGGGGTCAAGTCGAGCAGCGTGCCGCAGCAGGACTACGACAACGGCATCATCGAGTTCGACCAGAACGCGCTCGTGCTCGATGGCGGCATCGCCTCCAGCAGCATCACCAGCAGCAGCGCGCGGGCGCAAACGCGGCTAGGCGTCAACCGCATCGAGGTGAGCAACAACGCACCGGTGGACAACGAGGCGCTGCGTGCATCGTCGATCGGCGGCCCGTTCAGCGCCGCAGTCTCGGGCTGGTACGACACCTTCACCATCACAGGCGGCACGGGCGCCGGCACGGCGCGCATCAGCAGCAGCGTGACCGGCCAATTCGGCAACGGCTTCGGCGCCACCGGCATGTACATGCTGTTCAAGGTGACGCCCACGAACCTGGCGGGGCTGCTGGAAGACCCCTTGAGCCCGCTGCTCGACGATGCGCTGCCGCAGGCGCTGCTGGCCTTGGAACAGAACGTGATCGACACCAGCCGCTTCACCGAATCCGGCGAGCTGCTAGCACCCGGCAGCGACTTCGGCGGCAGGCTGGTCGGCGAGCTGGATTTCGTCTACGGCCAGCCCTTCGTGCTGCTGAGCGTGATGGCCGGCTTCGCCAACGACTTCGGATCGCTGAGCTCCTTCAACTCCGCCCTGTTCGGCATCACGGCGCCGGAGGGCAAGGCGCTGCTCACAGGCTCCGGCTACCAGTACGCCGCGGCCGTGCCCGAACCGGCCACGCTGCTGCTGATGGCGCTGGCCCTGCCGCTGCTGGCCTGGCGCGTGCGCCGCCACCGCGGCTGAAGCGCTCATGAGCGCCAGCCCGCTTTCGGCGGTCACCACCACCTGGACCCAGATCGACGGCAGCGCCGGCCGTATCGATGCTTTCCTGGCCCTGCCGCCGGCCGGCACCGGCCCGGGCCTGCTACTGCTGCAGGAGATCTTCGGCGTCAACGAGCACATCCGCACGGTGGCCGAGCAGTACGCGCTGGACGGCTTCGTGGTGCTGGCACCCGACGTGTTCTGGCAGCAGCAGCGCC
>JAFLDH010000060.1 GCA_017302505.1 Burkholderiales bacterium | reverse complement strand
GGCTTGAACGGCTGGTCTGCCGCCCCCAGCAGGCTCTGACCCGGCTGCAGGCTGTTGTACTGACCCAGGACGTCCCGCGTCCCCCACCCCTCCAACTGCCCTCGCGTCCCCACCAACAGGTGCGCCAGCAGTACGTCAAGATCAGCGTCAAGCAACTTCAACTCGATAACTCCCTCAACTGCGAGCGCAACGCATCAGTCTCCCGTGGGAAGCAGACAAATGCGATAGTTGACATCTATTGCGTCGCAGCGACTAATAACCATACTGACATCGTCGTTGTAGCAAATTGTCAATGGTCTTGTTCCGAGCCGCACCCCTCATCTCAGGGGGAATCCGCCTGTGAGGCGTGATGCCCTACCGCGCGAGGCAAGACACTCGAAGACGCGTCGAAAAACCCGTTGGTTATCGCGAACGCGATTGAGCACCTGCCAACCTTAGCGGCAAGATACCGGCGCGTTTCTGGTTTCGATGGGAGTGTCATGAAGACACCGATGTGGTGATAGAGTTGTCGCTTGGGGTGTGACTGGATTTCGCGATGAGAACCGCAAAACGCAATTGCACAGTTGTGGGTGCATGGGCAGTCGTGACGGTCGCGACCATCGCGTGGCCTGCACACGCCATGGACGTGAAGCTCACTTTTTTTCTGCCCAAGGGCGTAGGGCAATTGGAGGCGGCTTTCGCTGGGTTTGACCTCAATAGCGACGGCTGGATCAGTTCTGCGGACCACGAAGTAATCTCCGCCTGGTCTTCCACCACAGGTGCATGGGAAAAGACCTCTGGCAACCTTTCCAGCAAAGCGGCAACTGGCACCGTGGATATCAGGTACGCCTATGACGTTGCGGGATCCGGAGCTGGGGTTGGTTATCCCGGGAATGAATTCCTAGGCCTTTCGCGGTTTGTTATTGAGACGAAGTCCCAGAACAATAATCATGTCAATTCGAACGGGATGACGTTTCGCGGCGATGTCCGCTTCGGCTATCTTTCTGCGTATGGCCTATCTTGGAGCGATACGTACAACGCGCCCTCAAGCTTCTCCTACACCTTTGAAGGGCCCGACAATCAGGTTCGATTGGCATTGACGGCTAGTGGGAGTCCGGTCCCGCCTCCAGTACCTGAACCTGGCACTGCAGTGCTATTCGCGGCCGGGAGTGTCTTGATGTTGATCCTGACACGCAGATGGCGCCAGGTTGACCGATCAGTGATTGGAGATCGGTAACCGAGTTGGGTGACACATCGGCCCTGGGCCGTACCACCAGTCACCGCGGCCATCGCGGCACTTTGCACTAGCGCTGAGCGGTGTTCCGCAGGCGAATGTGCAACTCCCGCAACTGCCCCTCGTCCACCGCGCTCGGCGCACCCGTCAGCAAGCACTGGGCCCGCTGCGTCTTCGGGAATGCAATCACGTCGCGCAGTGACTCAGCGCCCGTCATCAGCATGACGAAGCGGTCCAGGCCGATGGCGATGCCACCGTGCGGCGGAGCGCCGTACTGCAGCGCATCGAGCAGGAAGCCGAACTTCGCCTGTGCCTCTTCGGCGCTGATGTTCAGCGCACGGAACACCTTGCTCTGTACCTCCTCACGGTGGATACGTACCGATCCGCCGCCGAGTTCGATACCGTTCAGCACCACGTCGTAGGCCTTGGCGATGCAGCGGCCGGGGTCGGTCTGCAGCCAGTCCTCGTGGCCGTCCTTTGGGGCGGTGAAGGGGTGGTGCACGGCATTCCAGCGCCCCGCGGCGTCGTCATGCTCGAACATCGGGAAGTCCACCACCCACAGTGGTTCCCATTCCCCCTTTAGCAGGCCGTGCGTCTTGCCAAATTCGCTGTGGCCGATCTTCACGCGCAGCGCGCCGATCGCATCGTTGACGACCTTGGCCTTGTCCGCGCCGAAGAACAGCAGGTCGCCGTCGGCTGCGCCGGTGCGGCGCAGCGTCTCGTTCAGTGCTGCATCGTGCAGGTTCTTCACCACGGGCGACTGCAGCCCCTCGCGGCCCTTGGCCATGTCGTTGACCTTGATCCAGGCCAGGCCCTTGGCGCCATAGATCTTGACGAACTCGGTGTACTCGTCGATCTCGCTGCGGCTGATCGTGGCCCCGCCGGGCACGCGCAGCGCCACGACCCGGCCGTCCGCCTGCATGGCCGGTCCGGCGAAGACCTTGAAGTCGACGTCGCGCATGACGTCGGTCAGCTCGGTCAACTCAAGCTGCACGCGCAGATCCGGCTTGTCGGAGCCGTAAAGCCGCATTGCATCGGCGTACTTCATCACCGGGAAGGCCGGCAGCTCCACACCAATGGCGTGCTGGAAGGTACTGCGGATCATGCCCTCGAACATCGTGCGGATCTCCTCCTCGGTCAGGAAGGAGGTCTCGATGTCGATCTGTGTGAACTCAGGCTGGCGGTCGGCACGCAGGTCCTCGTCGCGGAAGCACTTGGTGATCTGGTAATAGCGGTCGAAACCGGCCACCATCAGCAACTGCTTGAAGAGCTGCGGGCTCTGCGGCAGCGCAAAGAACTGGCCGTCGTGCACGCGGCTGGGCACCAGGTAGTCGCGCGCGCCCTCGGGTGTGCTGCGCGTCAGCATTGGGGTTTCGATGTCGATGAAGCCATTGGCATCGAGGAACTTGCGCACTTCCATGGCCACGCGGTAGCGCAGCATCAGGTTGCGTTGCATGCTGGGCCGGCGCAGGTCCAGCACGCGGTGCGTCAGCCGCGTGGTCTCCGACAGGTTCTCGTCGTCCATCTGGAACGGCGGCGAAATGCTCGGGTTCAACACCTCCAGCGCATGGCACAGCACCTCGACCTTGCCGCTGGTGAGGTTGGCGTTGTCGGTACCGGCCGGTCGCGCGCGCACCAGCCCCACCACCTTCAGGCAGAACTCGTTGCGCACGCTTTCGGCGGTGGCGAACATCTCGGGGCGGTCCGGGTCGCACACCACCTGCACAAGGCCTTCGCGATCGCGCAGGTCGATGAAGATCACGCCGCCATGGTCGCGCCGGCGGTGGGCCCAGCCCATCAGCGTCACCGTCTGGCCCATCAGCGCTTCGCTGACCAGGCCGCAATAGCTCGTTCTCATGCAATGGCTCCGATTCGCAAGTGTGGGGGTCGCCGCAGGCGCGGCGGGCCGGCCGCTGCTCAGCCGTCCGGCTTGTGCGCTGCCTGCACGCTGGGCGCACGGCCGGCAGGTGCCACCACGCCCATCGAGATGATGTACTTCAGCGCCTCATCCACGCTCATGCCCAAAGGCACCACCTCGGCCCGCGGCATCATCAGGAAGAAGCCCGAGGTCGGATTCGGCGTCGTCGGCACGTACACGCTGACATGCGTGCCGGGCAAGTGGTGGGCCACTTCGCCGCCCGGCTTGCCGGTGACGAAGGCGATGGTCCACGAGCCCTGGCGCGGGTACTGCACCAGCACGGCTTCCCGGAATGCATTGCCGCTGCTGGAGAACAGCGTGTCCGAAACCTGCTTGACCGAGCTGTAGACCGACCGCACGATCGGGATCTTGTGCAGCAGCCGGTTCCATTGCCGGATCCACCACTGTCCGAAGATGTTGGTGGCGAATACGCCCGTCATCAGCAGCCCCAGGCCCATGACCAGCACGCCCAATCCGGGCACGTGGCGCAGCTTTTCGATGCTGGCGTGGGCGGTGGCCGGCAGCAGCGCCTGCGGCGCCGTCAGCAACCAGGCAAACAGCGAATCCATGGCTCCCAGCAGCCATGTCAGCACCCAAACCGTGATGGCCAGCGGGGTCCAGACCAGCAGCCCGGCCAGCAGGAACTTCTTCACGCCGCTTCCGATGTGGGCGGGCGCGGCTTGTCGGCAGGTGCCGGGCTGGCGGCCGTTGCAGGTGCGGCGGCCGGGGCTGCGGCCGGGGCTGCCGCGGGTGCGGTGTCGCTCGGCTTCTTGGCGTCTTCAGCGGGCGCTGCGGCCTGGCTGCCACCGCGGAAGTCGGTGACGTACCAGCCCGAACCCTTCAGCTGGAAGCCCGCGGCCGTGACCTGCTTGACGAAGCTGTTCGCACCGCAGGCCGGGCACTGGCTCAACGCCGGGTCGGAGATCTTTTGCAACACGTCCTGCCGGTGTCCGCAGGACTCGCACTTGTAGGCGTAGATCGGCATGATGGAGGCATCGACGCAAAACCCACGATTATAGGTTCCGGCGTCGTCTGCCTCCGGCCTCAATGCGGTGCGTGCCGTCGCCCGTGACCGTGCGCCGTGTGCGCCTGTGCCGAATGGACGGCCTGCTCGATGGACATGCCCTTGTGCGGCAGCAACTGTGGCGCCAGGGTGCCCAGCAGCATGCCGATGACCGATGCGAAGAAGCCTACCAGGTTCGGCGGTATCAGCGCTTCCGCCGCCACCGCATCGGCCACCAGCCAAGTGCCGATGCCGAACACCACGGCGCAGAGGGCGCCCTGGGTGTTGGCCCGCTTCCAGTACGCCCCCGCGAAAAGTGGCACGAAGGCGCCGGTCAGTGTCACGTTGTAGGCCGTCTGCACCATCTCGTACATGGTGCTGCGGCTGTTCAGTGCAAACAGCAGCGCGCAGGTGGTGAAGATCACCAGCACCAGCCGCAGCACCAGCAGGAACTGCCGGTCGCTCATGCGCGGCACGAAAGGCCGCAGCACGTTCTCGGTAAAGGTGGCGGTCGGCGCCAGCAACGCACCGCTGGCCGTGGAGAGGATTGCCGAAAGCAGGGCGCCAAAGAACAGGATTTGCGCCCACAACGGCATCTTGCCGAGCACCAGGTCGGGCAGGATGCGCTGGATCTCGCGGGCATCTTCGGCGTCGAACAGTGCCGCGATCGACGGATCTGCCACCAGCGCCGAGTAGGCAATGTAGATGGGTACGAAGGCGAAGCAGAAGTAGACAACGCCGCCAATCACCGTGCCACGCACGGCGGTGTTCTCGTCCTTGGCACTGGTCATGCGCTGGAACACGTCCTGCTGCGGGATGGAGCCGAAGGCAAACGCAAAGAACGCGCCGGCCATGGCCCACCAGCCGGCCGCATCCAGGTCAGCCGGGAACATCGTCAGCTTGCCGTCGGCAGCGGCCTGCGAGATGACCTTGGCCGGCCCGCCGGCCATGTCGCCCACCAGCCAGGCCACCAGACTCAGGCCGACCAGGATGATCACTGTCTGGAAGAGATCGGTGATGGCCACCGACCACATGCCGCCAAACACGGTGTACAGCAGCACCACGGCGGCGCCACCCATGATGGCGGTGTTGAGGTCGATGCTTCCGCCGGACAGCAGGTGGATCACCAGGCCCAGTGCCGTCAGCTGCGCAGACGTCCAGCCCAGGTAAGACAGCACGATGGCCACGCTGGTCATCACCTCGACCAGCTTGCCGTAGCGGCGGCGGTAGAAGTCGCCGATGGTCAGCAGATTCATGCGGTAGAAAAGCCGCGCGAACAGCAAGGCCGCCAGCACCAGGCACACCGAGGCGCCGAAGGGGTCGCCCGGCACGCCGTGCAGGCCGTCCTTGGCGAAGGTGGCGCTGACCGACAGCACCGTCTCGGCGCCGAACCAGGTGGCGAAGACCGTGGCGACGTTCACGTACAGCGGCAGGCTGCGGCCCGCCACCAGGTAGTCGCGCGAGCCGTGCACCCGCCGGGCCGCGATCAACCCGATGGCGATGGTCAGGGCGATGTACAGCGCGACGAAGGTGATCAGCACGACAGGCCTCCGGAAAAAAGCGACGCGCAGTGTAAGCGCGCAGCCGAGCAGTGCCGGGCAACGCTCAGGCAGGCCACCAATGCAACCAGGCGCGCACCAGCACCGCGCCGGCGATGAAGCCCAGCGCGCCATACACCAGCCCCTGCAGCAGGCGGTTGGTGCGGCGCTGCTCGGCCAGCAGCGCCACCAGCGCCGCCGAGCCGGCCGCCGACTGGGCCGGCGCCTGCAGCGCCTGGTGCAGCAGCCGCGGCAGTTCGGGCAGCAGCTGCGAATAGCGCGGCGCCTCGTTCTTCAGCCGGTCGAGCAGGCCCTGCCAGCCCACCTGCTGGTTCATCCAGCGTTCCAGGAAGGGCTTGGCCGTGCTCCAGAGATCGAGCTCGGGGTCGAGCTGCCGCCCAAGTCCCTCGATGTTGAGCAGCGTCTTCTGCAGCAGCACCAGCTGCGGCTGGATCTCGACATTGAAACGGCGGGAGGTCTGGAACAGCCGCATCAGCACCTGACCCAGCGAGATGTCCTTCAGCGGCCGGTCGAAGTGCGGCTCGCAGACGGCGCGGATGGCGTTTTCCAGCGCATCGACCCGTGTGGTGGCGGGCACCCACCCGGATTCCACATGCAGTTCCGCCACACGCTTGTAGTCGCGCCGGAAGAAGGCGATGAAGTTCTGCGCCAGATATTCCTTGTCCCACTCGGTCAGCGTGCCGATGATCCCGAAATCCAGCGCGACGTAGCGGCCGAAAGTCTCGGGCGCGGTGCTGACCTGGATGTTGCCGGGGTGCATGTCGGCATGAAAGTAGCCGTCACGGAACACCTGGGTGAAGAAGATCGTCACGCCATCGCGCGCCAGCTTCTGCAAGTCGACGCCGGCATCGAGCAGGCGCTGCGTCTGGCTGATCGGAATGCCGTACATGCGCTCCATCACGATGACGGTGGGCGTGCACAGGTCCCAGATCATCTCCGGCACCATCACCAGGTTCAGGCCTTGCATGTTGCGCCGCAGCTGGGCTGCATTGGCGGCCTCGCGCACCAGGTCCAGCTCGTCATGCAGATACACGTCGAACTCGGCCACCACCTCGCGCGGGCGCAGGCGCTTGCCGTCGACGCTCAGGCGTTCCACCCAGCGTGCCAGCGTGTGCAGCAGGGTCAGGTCGTCGTCGATGACCGCGAGCATGCCGGGGCGCAAGACCTTGACCGCCACTTCGCGGCCATCCTTCGTGGTGGCGAAATGCACCTGTGCAATCGACGCACTGGCCACGGGCTCGGCATCGAAGGTGGCGAACAACTCATCGATGCGCCTGCCGAAGGCCTTCTCCACCAGCTCGGCGGCCTGTGCGCCCGGTATCGGAGGTACCCGATCCTGCAGCTTGGCCAGCTCGTCGGCCACATCCAGCGGAAGCAGGTCGCGGCGCGTGGAAAGTACCTGGCCGAACTTGACGAAGATCGGCCCCAGCTGTTCGAGCGCCATGCGCAGCCGCGCGCCGCGAGGCTGGTCGAAACGGCGTCCGAGCGTGACGGTCCAGGACAGCGCACGCACCCAGCGCTGCCGGAACCCGGACAGGGCCAGCTCGTCGAGCCCGTAGCGCAGCACGGTGTACACGATGTACACCAGCCGCAGAAAGCGCCTCATGGCGGCGGCGGGTGGCGCGGCCCGAGGCCGGGTGCGCTTTGCAGCGCGGCGCGCAGCGCCCGCGCCAGTGCCGAGCCCAGGCGGTGCAGCGGATAGGCCACGGCCGGGCCGAACATGCGCTCCATGTCGGCGGCGATGTCCCAGCGCAGGTTGAGCAGCAGCCAGTTGACATCCGCCGCCAGCTGGGCATCGCCATCGATGGCCACCGAAGGCATGTCGCCCGAGGCGGCCCGGGCCATCAGCAGCAGCGGGTTCGAGGCGTCGACACGCACGCTCAAGTCGGCCTCTGCCGGGGCTCCATCGCCGCCGCACCACTCCAGCATCCCGGCCGGCGTGACCCGGAAGGCCAGATGCGGCGGTGCCGGCAGCAGCGACGGCCAGCCCTGCATCTGCAACTGGATCACCCGCCTGGCATGGGGCTGCAGGTGCTGCGTGGCCGCCGGCTCGGTGCTGAGCACGTGGTTCACGACCAGAACCAGCCGCTCCATCAGCGGCGGCGCGAGCATGGCGTTCAAACTGTGCAGCATTGCCCGATTGTAGGGAGGCTGCAGCTGCCTTCGCGTGAAGCCTGTGCACGAAGGTGGCAGGCGTTTGGGAGAGAATCCCCCACAGGGAGCGTCGGACGACCGACGAAAGACGCCGTGGGCGTGCGGCCCTGGCGCGAGCATCGCACCGGGACGGTGGTCGGCGGGCCCGGAGAACCTGTTCCGAATCGATGTTCGAAGACCGAAGCTACAAGCGAACCTTCTACAGCGCACCGCAATCGGTGACTTCGCTCGTGGCGGCGCTGCTCGAGCCAGCCGTCGCCGTACTGACCTACCTGGCGGTGTGCTGGTGGTTCGATGAACCGATCGTGCGCTCGGATCTGACGCTGTGCCTGCTGGTGCTGGCGCTGACCTTCCCGGGACGCAACCGCTTCAAGGACACCCTGCTGACGGCGGGCGTCGATGTATTCACCTCGTGGCTGGGACTGCTGGCGATCCTGGCACTGTGCGCCTATGCCACGTCGAGCTTCGGCTTCTTCGACATGCAGGTGCTGCTGTGGTGGGCTGTACTGGCACCCGTGGCGCAATGGGCTTCGGTGTGGGCCGGGCAGCATGTGCTGAGGCGCGTGGCCACCCGGGCCGAGAATCGGCGCGCGGCCGTGGTCATCGGTGCAGGGCCGCTGGGCGTCAAGGTGGCCAACGCGCTGAACGAAAGCCAGGAGCAAGGCGTCGATTTCATTGGCTACTTCGATGACCGTACCGACGAACGGGTGCATACCGAGGCCGCACCTCGAAGGCTCGGCGCCCTGAAGGACGCTGCGGCGTATATCCGCGAGCATGCGGTCCACGAGGTCTACATCACGCTTCCTCTGGGTTCGCAACCCCGCATCGTCGAACTGCTGGAGCAGGTGCAGGGCACCACGGCTTCGGTGTTCTTCGTCCCGGACGTCTTCGGCATCAGCATCATCCAGGGCCGCCTGCAGGACATGAACGGCGTCCCCGTGGTGGGCATCTGCGAGACACCCTTCACTGGCACCAACGAGTTGGTCAAGCGCATCAGCGACATCGTGCTGGCTTCGATCATCCTGGTGCTCATCTCGCCGGTGTTGCTGGCCATTGCCGTTGGGGTGAAGCTGAGTTCACCCGGACCGGCCATCTTTCGCCAGCGCCGCAATGGCCTGGATGGCGAGGAGATCATCGTCTACAAGTTCCGCTCGATGCGCGTGATGGACGACGGCGCGGTGGTCAAGCAGGCCACCAAGGGGGATCCACGCATCACGCCTTTTGGCGCATTCCTGCGCAAGACCTCGCTGGACGAACTGCCGCAGTTCATCAACGTGTTGCAGGGGCGTATGAGCATCGTCGGACCCCGCCCCCATGCGGTGGCGCACAACGAGCTGTACCGCCAGCTGATCAAGGCCTACATGGTGCGGCACAAGGTCAAGCCGGGCATCACTGGCTGGGCCCAGGTGCATGGCCACCGGGGCGAGACCGATACGGTGGAGAAGATGCAGGCGCGCGTCGAATACGATCTGGAGTACTTGCGCAATTGGTCGCTAGGGCTGGACCTGCAGATCATTGCGCGCACCATCGTCGTCGTCCTGCGTGGCAGCAATGCCTACTAGAACCCGCCGGCGCAATCCCACCAAGAGCGAGATCTTCACGAGGAGAACATGATGATCCAGCGCGTGTCCTGGAAGCGGCTGCCGGTTGCCATTGTTCTGACGCTTGGCGCGGGTGCGACCATGGCCGAGAACGATCCGTGGTATCTCGGTGTCAGCCAGGCCATCAGCTACAACACCAACGTCTTTAGGCAGATTGATCAATTTGCGCAGGCCAGTTGGTGGAGCAGCACGAGTCTCGTCGGCGGATTTGACCAGCGCTATGGGCGGCAACGCTTCTTCGGAAGTGGCAACGTGGCGGCCAATGTCTATGGGCAGGTCAACAATCTGGATAACACAAGCTACGCCTTGAATGCAGGTTGGGACTGGGAGACCGTCGAGCGTCTTTCGGGAAGGCTTTACGCCTCCTACAGCCAGAACCTGGCGGACTACGGTGGCTTCAACGTCTCATTACAGAACCAAAAGAACATTCAGGACAGCGGACTGTTGGAGGCCACGGTCAACTACGGTTTACTGTCGCTTTGGCTGGCCGACGTCCGAGTTGCCTACAGCACTGTGCACTACTCGCTTCAATCGTATGACCAGTACGAACTGGATCAGGCCTCGATCCAGGCACGCTTGCGCAAGCAGTTCAGCGGTCAACTGACGGCAGGCGCTGGCATGGCGTATACCAGCGGAGACTATTTCGCGATTGGCCAGGAGTTCGATCGCTTCGACCTGTTTGCTACTTTCAATTGGAGCGTGACCGGGCAAAGCAGCCTGTCCGGAAGACTTGGCTACCGATGGACGGAGTACACCGGATTCAATCCGTACAACCAGGATGGTTTCGCTGGTTGGTTCGTGTGGAGCTACAACCCCACCGGCAAACTGAAGTTTGACACTATCCTCAGTTACGACACTCAGGCCAACAGCGTTTTTACAAGCGTTGGAAGTGGTTCGGCGTCCGGGCTCGGCCAAAACCAATGGCTGACCGCAGGCCTGCAGGTCAACGCCACCTACGCGTTCAGCGCGAAGACTTCCTTCAACGCAGCGCTTCAGTTCTTCAGTCAGAAGCGTGATCAGGTGTTCAACGTGTCGGGTCAGCCCACTGCGTTCGACAGCCGCAACCAAGTCACGAATCTGCAGTTGGGTGGGACATGGACGCCATCGCGCAACTGGCAGGTGCAATGCAATCTGACGCTGAACGACCGCAACTTGAGCGGGAGTGTGAATCCGTCTTCGCTCCTGCCCTACAGCGCCTATGGCGGTAGCTGCTCTGCCCAGTTCGTCCTGCAATGAGCGAGCAGACTGTCCTGCTGACCGGTGCTACCGGCTATATCGCTTCGCATACTTGGTTGGCTTTGCAGGCACTCGAGTATCGCGTCGTTGGCGTGGACAGTTTCGTCAACAGTTCGCCACAGGTGCTTGAGCGCCTGCGGCAGATCATCGGAGAACAGCCCGTCTTCGAGCAAGCCGATGTCTGCGACAGCCGAGCCATGGAACGGATCTTCGGGAAACACCGCCCGCACGCCGTCGTGCATTTCGCCGCCCACAAGGCCGTTGGCGAATCGGTGGCCCGACCGCTGGACTACTACGCCAACAATCTGGGCGGTCTGGTGGCGGTCTGCCAGGCCATGCAGTTGGCCGACTGCCGACACCTGGTGTTCAGCTCCAGCGCCACGGTCTATGGTGTGCCCAAGCGCCTGCCGATCTCGGAGGACGCACCGTTGTCGGCCACCAACCCGTACGGCCAGACCAAGTTGATGGGCGAGACAGTGCTGCGCGACCTGGTCAACAGTGACATCAGCTGGAAGGTGGCCACGTTGCGCTACTTCAACCCGGTCGGCGCGCATGAAAGCGGACTGATCGGCGAGGACCCGCGCGGCACGCCCAACAACCTGATGCCTTACGTGGCGCAGGTGGCCGTCGGCCGGCGACCGTATTTGCAAGTCTACGGCAACGACTACGACACGGTCGACGGCACCGGTGTGCGCGACTACATCCATGTTTGTGATCTCGCCGACGGTCACGCTGCCGCCCTGCGGCAGCTCTTCTCGGGTGAAGAGGGCTTCACGGTCAATCTGGGCACTGGCCGCGGTCACAGCGTGCTCGAAGTGGTGCGCGCCTACGAACGGGCGAGCTGCCGCGAAATCCCCTTCAAGGTGGTGCCGCGCCGCCCTGGCGACGTGGCCTCTTGCTACGCCGATCCATCGCGTGCCGAGCGTTTGCTGGGATGGCGCGCCCGGCACGATCTGGATCGCATGTGCGCGGACAGCTGGCGCTGGCAGCGCATGAATCCGCAGGGCTTCGAGGCGCGCTCGGCATGACGGCTCCTTCCAGCACCGAAGCACGAGACGCCGTCCATTCAACTGGATTCATCCGATGAACTCGATCGACCTGCAACCCGTGGTCATTGCCGGCGGTAGCGGCACTCGCCTGTGGCCCCTGTCCCGCTCGGCCTACCCCAAGCAGTTCCTGGCGTTGCACGGCCACCGCAGCCTGTTCCAGCAGGCCGCGTTGCGTCTTCAGGCGCTGGCTGCCGAGGACATTCTTGTCAGCGGGCTGTGCGTGGTCTGCAACGAGGACCATCGGTTCCTGGTGCTGGACCAGCTGGCGGGCCTGCAGATGCCGCCAGCGACGCTGCTGCTCGAGCCGGCAGGCCGCAACACCGCGCCGGCCATGACCTTGGCTGCCTTGCATGCCACCGCGCAGGGCCGCGACCCGGTGCTCGTGGTCACACCGGCCGACCAGAGCGTGGGCAATGCCGAGGCTTTCTCTGCGGCACTGCAGCGGGCGGTGCGCGCCGCTGCGGCGGGCGCGGTGGTGATCCTGGGCGTCGCGCCGGACCGTCCGGAAACCGGCTACGGCTATGTGCGCAGCGAGCGCGCGGCCCAGGGCGAACTGCGCGTCGACCGCTTTGTCGAGAAGCCCGATGCCGATACCGCGCAGCGCTACCTGAAAGAAGGCGGCTATTACTGGAACAGCGGCATGTTCGTGGTTCGCGCGTCGGTTTGGTTGCGGGCGCTGCAGCAGTTCCGCCCGGACATCCTGGCCGCTACCGAATCCGCCTGGGCGGGCCGCAGTGTCGATGCCAGCTTCGTTCGACCCGACAAGGCTTTGTTCCAGGCCGTGCCGGCTGAATCGGTGGACTACGCGGTGATGGAGAGATGTCCGGCCGCCGACGCCTTCGATATACGAATGGTGCCGCTGGATGCGGCCTGGTCCGACCTCGGTGCGTGGGATGCGGTGTGGCAGGTCAGCGACCGGGATGCCGACGGCAATGCCATCACCGGGGACGCCTTGTTGCGCGACACACGCGACACCCTGGTGCATGCCACGAGCCGCCTGGTGGGCGTGATCGGCCTGCGTGACGTGGTGGTGGTCGAGACACCGGATGCCGTGCTCGTGGCCGATCGGCAGCACAGCCAGGACGTCAAGCACATCGTTGGCGCATTGCAAAGCGCGGGTCGCAGCGAACCAGCGCTGCATCGCCAGGTGCACCGCCCCTGGGGCTGGTACGACAGCATCGATGCCGGCCCTCGTTTCCAGGTCAAGCGCATCATGGTCAAGCCTGGCGCCAGTCTCAGCCTGCAGAAGCACCATCATCGCGCGGAGCATTGGATCGTCGTGTCGGGCACGGCCGAAGTCACCAACGGCGACCAGGTGATCCTGCTGTCAGAAAACCAGAGCACCTATATCCCGCTGGGTCAGGTTCACCGCCTGGCCAACCCGGGCAAGGTGCCGCTGGAAATCATTGAAGTGCAATCGGGCAGCTACCTGGGCGAGGACGACATCGTGCGTTTCGAAGACCACTACGGTCGCGGCTGAACCCCAAACTGTACAGACCACCATGATCCTCGTCACAGGCGGCGCCGGCTTCATCGGCAGCAACTTCGTCCTCGACTGGCTGGCTGCGCACGACGAGCCCGTGTTGAATCTCGACGCGCTCACCTACGCCGGCAACATGGAGAACTTCGCCGCCCTGGACGGTGATGCGCGTCACGTGTTCGTGCACGGTGACATCTGCGACCGTGCGCTGGTTGATCGCCTCCTCGCCGAGCACCGGCCCCGCGCCGTGCTGCATTTCGCTGCTGAGAGCCATGTGGACCGCAGCATCCATGGCCCGGGGGCGTTCATCCGCACCAACGTCGAAGGCACCTTCACGCTGCTGGAAGCCGTTCGCGCGCACTGGGCCGGCCTGCCGCCTGCCGAGAAGGAAGCCTTCCGTTTCCACCATGTGTCGACCGACGAGGTGTATGGAAGCCTTGGCAAGGACGAGCCGGCCTTCACCGAGACCCATCTGTACCAGCCCAACAGCCCCTATTCGGCCAGCAAGGCGGCCAGCGACCATCTCGTGCGCGCCTGGTTCCATACCTATGGGCTTCCGGTGCTGACCACCAACTGCTCCAACAATTACGGTCCGTACCATTTCCCCGAGAAGCTGATCCCGCTGATGATCGTCAATGCTCTGGCCGGCAAGCCGCTGCCGATCTACGGCGACGGCCTCAACGTTCGCGACTGGCTGTACGTCAAGGATCACTGCAGCGCCATCCGCACCGTGCTGGCGCGCGGCACGCCGGGCGAGGTCTACAACATTGGCGGCTGGAACGAACGCACCAACCGGCAGATCGTCGATGCGATCTGCGCGTTGCTCGATGAGATGCGACCCGATGCGGCGGGACCCCATGCCAGGTTGATCCGTTTCGTCACCGACCGACCGGGCCACGACCGTCGTTATGCAATCGACGCCCGCAAGATCGAGCGCGAACTCGGGTGGCGTCCGGTTGAGAGTTTCGAGACCGGCATACGCAAGACGGTGCAGTGGTACCTGGACCACGCCGGATGGGTGCAGCGGGTGCAGAGCGGCAGCTACCGCGATTGGTTGGCGCGTCACTACGGCAGCCAGGCTGCTTGAGGAAAGGCAAACATGCAACGCAAGGGCATCATCCTCGCAGGCGGTGCAGGCAGCCGGCTGCACCCCGCGACACTGGCGGTGAGCAAGCAGCTCCTGCCGGTGTACGACAAGCCGATGGTCTACTACCCTCTGAGCACGCTGATGCATGCCGGCATCCGCGACATCCTGATCATCAGTACACCGCAAGACACACCGCGCTTCGCTGAACTGTTGGGCGACGGCACTCGTTGGGGCCTGAACCTAAGCTACTGCGTGCAGCCAAGTCCCGACGGTCTGGCACAGGCCTTCATCCTGGGGCGCAGCTTCCTGGACGGCAGCCACTGCGCGCTGGTGCTCGGCGACAACATCTTCTACGGCCACGACCTGCCTAGGTTGCTGCACGACGCGTCGTCCAAGCCGAGTGGTGCCAGCGTCTTCGCATACCACGTTCACGACCCTGAACGCTACGGGGTGGTCGAGTTCGATGCGTCGCATCGAGCCGTGAGCATCGAAGAAAAGCCCAAGAACCCACGCAGCAACTATGCGGTCACGGGCTTGTACTTCTATGACGAACAGGTGGCTGAACTGGCTGCCGGTCTGAAACCCAGCCCGCGCGGCGAGTTGGAGATCACCGACCTGAACGCGATCTACCTTCGCCAAGATCAGCTTGCGGTGCAGATCATGCGCCGCGGTTTCGCCTGGCTCGACACCGGTACGCACGACAGCCTGTTGGAGGCGAGCCAGTTCATCGCGACGCTGGAGCGCAGGCAGGGTCTGAAGGTGGCTTGTCCGGAGGAGATCGCCTTTCGTGCCGGCTGGATCGATGCGGCCCAGTTGGAACAGCTTGCGGCGCCGTTGCAGAAGAACGGCTATGGACAGTATCTCTTGAAGGTGCTGGCGGAATAGTCGGCCCTCGCAGCCTGATGGCTGGGTTGGCTGTCTGGACACCGTTGTCTTGGGGAGTAGAAGTTGAAGATCACTGTGGTTGGGACTGGGTACGTGGGGCTGGTGTCGGGCGCCTGCCTGGCCGAGATGGGCAACGATGTACTTTGCTGCGATGTCGACAGGGCAAAGATCGACACTCTCGAAGGAGGCGGTCTTCCCATACACGAGCCGGGACTCGATCGCGTCGTCGAACGTAACGTGGCGGCAGGCAGGCTGCGCTTTACCAGCGACATCGAGCGATCCGTAGCACACGGAACGCTCCAGTTCATTGCCGTCGGCACTCCGCCTGACGAAGACGGATCGGCCGACCTGCAGTACGTATTGGCTGCGGCGCGCAACATCGGCCGGTACATGAACGAGTACAAGGTGGTGGTCGACAAGAGCACAGTGCCGGTGGGCACGGCGGACAAGGTGCGTGCTGCCATTGCCGAGGTGCTGGCCGAGCGTGGTGCGGCCATCGACTATGCGGTGGTCTCTAACCCTGAGTTCCTGAAGGAAGGCGCCGCGGTCGACGACTTCATGCGGCCCGATCGCATCGTCGTCGGGGCCGAGGACGAGCAGGCCATTCGCCTGATGCGCGAACTGTACGCGCCCTTCCAGCGCAACCACGACAAACTGGTGGTGATGGATCTGCGCTCGGCCGAACTCACCAAGTACGCGGCCAACGCCATGCTGGCCACGCGCATTTCCTTCATGAACGAGATGGCCCTGCTCGCCGAGCGGGTCGGTGCCGACATCGAACAAGTGCGCCTGGGCATCGGCAGCGATCCGCGCATCGGCTTCGATTTTCTGTATGCCGGCTGCGGTTTCGGAGGGTCGTGCTTTCCCAAGGACGTGAAGGCGTTGATTCACACGGCCGATCAGGCCGGCCAGGGGCTTCAGGTGCTGGGTGCTGTGGAGCGCGCCAACGAGGCGCAGAAGCGTGTGCTGATCGAGAAGGTCGTACGCCGCTTCGGCAACGATCTGAGCGGTCGCCGCTTCGCGCTGTGGGGCCTGGCCTTCAAGCCCAACACCGACGACATGCGCGAGGCGCCGAGCCGGGTCGTCATCGACGGCCTGCTGTCCCGTGGCGCCAGTGTGCAGGCCTATGACCCGATTGCCATGCGCGAAGCACGCCGGGTGTTTGGCGAGCGGCCCGGGCTGGGCTATGCCGACAGTGCAATGGCGGCGCTGGAAGGGGCCGACGCGCTGGTCATCGTCACCGAGTGGAAGGAGTTCCGCAGCCCGGACTTTGCGCGCATCGGCGCAATGCTGCGCCAGCCGGTGATCTTCGACGGGCGCAACATGTTCCAGCCCGCCACCGTGGCGGCGGCCGGCATCGAATACCACGCCATCGGGCGGCTGGGTACGAGCTGACCGGTTCCATGGTGCGGCGGCGCGCCACGCTATGCTCGCTGCCATGTGCAGCAGTGTCGTCCAGCCCCGCCACAAGATCCCCCAGTCCGTGCTGGTGGTCATCCACACGCCCGAAGGGCAGGTGCTGCTGATCGAACGGGCCGACAAGCCCGGCTACTGGCAGAGCGTCACCGGCTCCAAGGACACGCCCGACGAGCCGCTGCTGCAGACCTGCGTGCGCGAAGTCGAGGAAGAGACCGGCATCGTCATTGGCAGTGCCGCGGTGCCGACGAGCGCGTTGCGCGACTGGGCGCTGCGCAACGTCTACGAGATCTACCCGGTCTGGCGTCACCGCTATGCACCTGGCATCACCCACAACACCGAACACGTGTTTGGTCTGACCGTGCCGCCGGGCACCCCCGTGCGCCTGAGCCCTCGCGAGCACCTGCAGCACGGCTGGTGGCCCTGGCGCGAGGCGGCCGACCGCTGCTTTTCGCCCAGCAACGCCGAAGCCATCCTGCAGCTGCCGCGTTTCCTGCCCGGATTGATGCCTTGAACCCCTACGCGTCCCCGAGCTTCGCGCCATCGACGACGATGGACCTGAGCACGTTGCGCGTGGCCACCTACAACATCCACAAGGGCGTGCGCGGTGTCGGGCCGCGAAAGCGGCTCGAAATCCACAACCTGGGCCTGGGCATCGAGGCGCTGGACGCCGACCTGGTGTTTCTGCAGGAGGTGCGCCTCTTCCACACCCGCGACGCGCGCCGCTTCGACCGCACCTGGTTCGGCTGGCCCGACGAGGGGCAGGCCGATTTCCTGGCGCCCGAAGGCTATGACGTCGCCTACCGCACCAATGCCTTCACGCGCCACGGAGAACATGGCAACGCCTTGCTGTCGCGCTGGCCGCTGGGCGAGGTGGGCCACCACGACGTCAGCGACCACCGCTTCGAGCAGCGCGGCCTGTTGCACGTGCCGGTGCAGTGGAACGGCCAGACACTGCATGCCGTGGTGGTGCACTTCGGTCTGGCGCACCGCAGCCGGGTGCGGCAGGTGCAACGCCTGGCCGCGTTTCTGGAACGGCATGTGCCACCGGGCGAGATGCTGGTCGTGGCCGGCGATTTCAACGACTGGGGCGAGAAGCTCGATCCGCCGATGGCGATGCTGGGCCTGCAGCGGGCCCGTTCGCCGGCCGACCGCGTGGCCCAACGGCTGACCTTCCCTTCGCGCGTGCCGGTCTTCGCGATGGACCGCATCTACACCCGCGGGCTGGCATGCCGCACCACGGCGGTGCCGCGCGGCACGGCGTGGGCCCGCATGTCCGACCACCTGCCGCTGCTGGCCGAGTTGCACCGGCCCTAGCGGCCCCCACAGGCCGGTGACTGCCCAGCCCAGCACGCCTGAGCCGTCGGCCAGCGACGCCACGGGCGCATTCGTCGGCGGCAACCGCGTGCAACTGCTGCAGGGCGGGGACGCGTTGTTCCCGGCCATGCAACAGGCCATGGCGGCCGCGCGCACCGAGGTCTGGCTCGAGACCTACATCTTCCACGACGACGCCGCCGGCCAGGCCATGCTGTCGGCGTTGCGATCGGCCGCCGCCCGCGGCGTGGCGGTGCATGTGCTGGTCGATGGGTTCGGTTCGTTGGCCGCACTGCCGTGGCTGCGCGGCGCACTGGCCGATGGCGGCGTGCAACTGCAGGTCTTCCGTCCGCTGGACCGCTGGACCGCATGGCTGCAGCCGGCGCAGTTGCGCCGGCTGCATCACAAGGTGTGCGTGGTCGACGACGAGGTGGCATTTGTCGGCGGCATCAACATCCTGGACGACCGGCTGGATCTGACACATGGCCGCACCGATCTGCCGCGGCTGGATTTCGCGGTTGAACTGCGCGGCCCGGTGGTGCCCCAGGTGCGACGACACGCGCAGGCGCTGGGCGCGCGGGCGCGCGTGCTGGGGCAGGACTGGCGCATTGAGGTCGGCGCCCTGGCCCGCAGCCGCCATCCGGTGGCGCAGACCCTGCAGTTGTGGCGCGAGCTGCGCGTTGGCGATGCCGGCGCTGCGCCCGACGCGGCCGCAGCGCAACCGGTGCAGGCGGCGTTCGTGGTGCGCGACAACCTGGGACAGCGCCGCGCCATCGAGCGGCGCTACATCGCCGCCGTGCGCGGCGCCCGCCAGCAAGTCGACATCGCCTGCCCCTACTTCTATCCGCGCCGTGCCTTCCGGCGCAGCCTGCAGGCGGCGGCGCGGCGCGGTGTGCGCGTGCGCCTGCTGCTGCAGGGCAAGGTCGACTACCGCATGGCCGCATTGGCGGCACGGGTGCTCTACGGCGAACTGCTGGCCGAGGGTGTGCGCATCTTCGAGTACACCCCCGCCTTCCTGCATGCCAAGGTGGCGGTGGTCGACGGCCACTGGGCCACGGTGGGCAGCTCCAACATCGATCCGTTGTCGCTTCTGCTCAACCTGGAAGCCAACGTCGTGGTGCAGGATCAGGCCTTTGCCACGCTGCTGCGCCAGCGGCTCGATGCGGCCATCGCCGATGCGCAGGAAGTGCAGCGCCCGTCGCTGCGCGGCGGCTGGCTGGGCTGGCTGTCGCGTGGCTTCGTCGCCTGGTGCGCCAACACCTACCTGCGCGTGGCCGGCATCGCCGGCCGCTACTGAAGACGCCCCGCCAGCGGGTCCTCGCCAAAGCGGTTCGGCCCGTCGGTGCCGCGCAGGAATCCGTTGTCGATCAGCGCCCACAGCCAACCGATCACCGGCACCAGGTTCAGCAGCACCCACCAGCCCGACTTGTCGCGGTCGTGCCAGCGTTTCACCGACACCGCCAGCGCCGGCCACACCAGCAGCAGGTTCACCAGCAGGTCGGCCGTCTGCTCGCGCACCTGGGCGATGCCCAGCAACGCGTGGCCCAGCACCGACAGCCCCAGCAGCGCGGCCACGCCGTACAGCCAGAACTGCTGGCGCGACAGCCGGCCCTGCAGCCCGAGGAAGATCTGGGGCAGCGTCATCGGTTCGGCCAGCGGGTTCGGGGCGGGGGCGCTGGGGTTCATCATCGGCGGGGTTGGGGCAGGGGGCGGGCGGGAGTATTTCATGCCCGCACCGCACAATCCCGGCCATGGCCACCGACCCCGCCGCCGACGACCTGGTGGTGCTGCGCCCGCAGGGCCTGTACTGCCCGGCCGCGGATGTCTACATCGACCCCTGGCGCCCGGTGGAGCGGGCCGTCATCACCCATGCCCATGCCGACCATGCGCGCGCCGGCCATCGCCACTACCTTTGCAGTGCCGAAGGCGCCGGCCTGCTGCGCGCGCGCCTTGGCCCGGTCAGCCTGCAGGCGCTGGGCTGGGGTGAGCGCCTCGACCTGCAGGGCGTGCGGCTCAGCCTGCATCCTGCCGGCCATGTGCTGGGCTCGGCCCAGGTGCGGCTGGAACATCGCGGCCAGGTGTGGGTGGCCTCGGGGGACTATTTCGTCAGCGGCAGCGGTGACCACAACCCCACCTGCAGCCCCTTCGAGCCAGTGCGCTGCCACTGCTTCATCACCGAATCCACCTTCGGCCTGCCCGTCTATCGCTGGCGGCCGCAGGCCGAGGTGCTGGCCGAGCTGAATGCCTGGTGGCAGCGCAATGCCGACGCGGGGCGGCCCAGCCTCGTGCTGGCCTACAGCCTGGGCAAGGCGCAGCGCCTGCTGGCCGGCGTGGACGCCTCGATCGGCCCGGTGCGGGTGCACGGCGCGGTGGAGGCCTTGAACCGCGTCTACCGCGAAGCCGGCGTGGCACTGGCGCCTGCGCAGCCGCTGGCCGAGGGCGGC
>JAFLDH010000006.1 GCA_017302505.1 Burkholderiales bacterium | reverse complement strand
GCCAACGGACCCAACTACGCCTCCTTCTCCTTCCAGGTCCAGGACTCCGGCTCCACCGACAACGGCGGCTCCATCCTCGACCCCACACCCAATACCCTCTCCTTCAACATCACACCGGTCAATGACGCCCCCAGCGGCAGCAATGGATCGATCACCGCGCTGGAGGACACGCCCTACACCTTCACCAGCGCGGACTTCGGCTTTGCCGATGGCAAGGACAACCCTGCGAATTCATTGCAAGCCGTCCGGCTGACCACACTGCCGCTGGCAGGGACGATGCGCCTGAACGGTGCCGCAGTCGCTGCCGGGCAGAGCATCAGCGCGGCGAACATCAATGCCGGACTGCTGACATTCATCGCCGCGGCCAATGCCAACGGCACCGACTATGCCAGTCTCACTTTCCAAGTGCAGGACAACGGCGGCACCGCCAATGGTGGCGTCGATCTCGACCCAACGGCACGCTTGCTGACCCTGAACGTCACGCCGGTGAACGATGCTCCCGAGGGCACGTTGACCATCGACAACATCAGCCCGCAGGTGGGGCAGACCGTGAGCTTCGCGAATACGGTAACGGATGCGGACGGCATCCCCGCAGCGATGAACTACCAGTGGCAAGGGTCCACCAATGGCACGTCTTGGACCGACATCAGCGGAGCGACCGCCGCGAGCTTTACCGTGACGACGGCGTACACTGGCCAGCAACTGCGTGTGCGTGCCAGCTTCGTGGACGGACAAGGAACTACCGAGACCATGTTCTCAGTGGCCACGTCTGCAGTTACCGTGGCCGCAATCGTCGGAACCAGTGCAGCGGACAACCTTACCGGTACCAGTGGCAACGACGTGATCCATGGCCTCGATGGCAACGACACGCTCAATGGCGCGGCTGGCAACGACACGCTGCATGGCGGGGCAGGCAGCGATTCCTTGGTCGGCGGCACCGGTGCCGACTCCATGCTCGGAGGTACGGGCGACGACGTGTACGTCGTCGATAGTCTCAACGACATCGTCGTCGAACTGGCCGGCGAGGGCATCGACCTGGTGCAGAGCTCGGTGGTCTGGACCCTGGCAGCCCATATCGAAAACCTGACATTGACAGGCACGGCGGGCATCAGTGGCGCAGGCAACGAGTTGGACAACGTCATCACCGGCAACAGCGCCGCCCAGTGGCTGCGAGGCGACGGTGGCAACGACACGCTCTTCGGCAACGGCGGCAACGACACGCTGAACGGCGGCGAAGGTGACGACTGGCTGGATGGCGGCGCCGGTGCCGACAGCATGGTCGGCGGCAACGGCAACGACACCTATGTCGTCAACAGCACCGGTGACGTGCTCAGCGACGGCGGCGGCGTCGACACAGTGCTCAGTTCTATCACCTGGACGCTGGCCAGCGGCTTCGAGAACCTGACGCTCACCGGCACTGGCAACATCAATGGCACCGGCAATACCGCCAACAACGTGCTGACCGGCAACAGTGGCCGCAACTCATTGTCTGGCGGTGACGGCAACGACTGGTTGATCGGCAACGGCGGCAACGACACGCTCAGCGGCGGCGCGGGCAACGATACGCTGGACGGGGGTGCAGGCATCGACAGCATGAGCGGAGGTGCAGGCAACGACACCTACATCGTCGACAGCACCAGCGACGTGGTCACCGAAAGCTCCAATCAGGGCACAGACGCTGTGCGCAGTTCCGTCACCTGGACCCTGGGCAACAACCTGGAAAACCTGATCCTTACTGGCACAACGTCGATCAACGGCACCGGCAACTCGCTGGCCAACAGTCTGACCGGCAATAGCGGCAACAACTTGCTCGTCGGCAATAGTGGCAACGACTCGTTGGACGGCGGGGCTGGCAACGACACGCTGCGCGGCGGAGCGGGCGTCGACACGCTGACGGGCGCAGCGGGCAACGACATCTTCGACTTCGACGCCGCCAGCGAGTCGGGCGTCGGCGTTGGGTTGCGCGACATCATCACCGACTTCGTCCGGGGCCAGGACCGGATCGATCTGTCGGGCATCGATGCCAGGACGGGCGCCAGCGGCAACCAGACCTTCGGCTTCATCGGCACGGCGGCGTTTTCGGCCGCCGCGCAGGTGCGCTACTTCTATGACGGCAGCAACACCATTCTGCAGGCCAACGTGGGCGGTTCGAACGGCAATGCCGCCGACTTCGAGGTGCTGCTGGTCGGCAACATCCCCTTGACGGCTGCGGACCTAATTCCCTGATCGCTGCTCAGAGTCGCCAGGGCCGGGCGTCGGCAGCCAAAAGCTCGGCAACCGAGTAGGCACTCTTCACGTCGGCGAACACGCCGCCCGGCAGCAGCTTCTGCACCAGACCCTGGACGCCCAGGGCCGCGTATTCGCTGTGCGACACGGCGGCGACGATGGCTGACGCACGCGGCAGATCATCCCAAGCCGTCAGGCTCACGCCGTACTCGTGCTCACACTCCGCCGAATTGGCGATCGGGTCGTGCACCAGCACCTCGGCGCCAAAACTCTGCAGCTCCCGCACGACATCGATCACCTTGCTGTTGCGGATGTCTGGGCAGTTCTCCTTGAACGTCATTCCCAGCACGATCACGGGCGCCCCCTTCACCGGCAGATCGTTGGCGATCATCTGCTTGACCGTCTGCTCGGCAACGTACTTTCCCATGCTGTCGTTGATGCGCCGGCCCGCCAAGATGACCTGCGGCGTGTAGCCCAGCATCTCGGCCTTGTGCGTCAGGTAATACGGGTCCACACCGATGCAGTGACCGCCCACCAAGCCAGGCCGGAACGGCAGGAAGTTCCACTTCGTCCCAGCAGCCTGCAACACCTCCAGCGTGTCAATGCCAATGCGGTGAAAGATCACCGACAACTCGTTCATCAGCGCGATGTTCAGGTCACGCTGCGTGTTCTCGATCACCTTGGCTGCCTCGGCCACCTTGATGCTACTGGCCGCGTAAACGCCAGCAGTGATGACGGAGCCGTAGACCTCGGCCACACGCGCCAGCGTCTCAGGCGTATCGCCCGACACCACCTTGACGATCTTGGTGACCGTGCGCTCCTTGTCACCGGGGTTGATGCGTTCCGGGCTGTAGCCGACGAAGAAGTCCTGCCGCCACTTCAGGCCCGAATGCTTCTCGATGATCGGAATGCAGATTTCCTCGGTTGCCCCTGGATAAACCGTCGACTCGAAAACGACAGTGGCTCCGCGCTTCACGTGTCTGCCTACGCTCTCGGACGACTTGACCAACGGCGTGAAGTCAGGTTGATGGGCCGCATCCACAGGTGTCGGCACGGCTACGACGATGAAATCCGCCTCACCGATTACAGCCGGGTCAGTACTGCACACAAGATGCGAGGCGGCGCGCAAATCACCAGGACTGACCTCGCCCGTCGGGTCCACATAACGACCATAGGCAGCGACCTTTTCGGCGGAGAGGTCGAATCCAAAGGTCTTGAACTTCTTTCCGAACTCAACGGCCAGGGGAAGTCCCACATAGCCCAGCCCGACTACTGCAATGACAGTCATAGTGCCTCTTCGGTGCTCAGCAGCTGGGGTCAGTGCGGCCGCCGCAAGACTATCAGCAAATCCGTGTGGTCGTCAGAGTAGCGACCGAAACTGAAGGCGCTGACCAGTCCAGTGAACAGATTAATGGCTCGATCAATGAGCCGATCCCTCTTCTTGATCCCCCCTGAACCAAACTCTTCCGAAACCACGAGTCCATGCCGTGCGGCAAAGTCGTGAATACCTGTCCGCGATACCACCGGCTCGTAAATCGTTGGATAGGGTGGCTTTCCAGGCTCACCGGCACCAGGGTAGCGCAGAACAACTCGGTAGTACCAAACATGGAACCAATGCGGCGTCAGTTTGGTAATCAGTCCCTTTACCGAATCCGGATCGGGGATACGAATCAAGACGATTCCACCAGGTCGAAGCCAGCCGACGAAGCGTCGCAGCAGCGCTTCGGCGCCAATGACGTGTTCCAGGACGAACGAGTTAAAGATGATGTCGAACTGGCGCTCGCCCAGGTCCACCTTGAGCAGGTCACCGATGATGACCTCGTGCAGGTCCTTGCGGACTGTCATACGGGCATTTACGGCGGCAGCGTCTAGGTCCACGCCAATGACGCGGTAGTCCAACCCGTCCAGTTGGACATCCCACCTGCTGCCACAGCCAGCCTCCAGTATCTCGACAGCGCGATCCGGGTTGCGCCTTTCGAGCATTACCCTACGCATCTCTCGCTTCACATCCTCGAAACTTCGAAGCAGCGTAAGCGGCGGTAGCTTTGAGTGCGAATTGTGTGATATCGACTTGGTATTCAATGTTGATCCAATGGATGAAGGCAACGTCGCAAGGCAGGTGCTGCAACAGATGAGGCCTGGACTCAGGCGTGCTTCGAACTCATGAAATATCCAAGGTACCAGTCCACGAAGCGCTTGACGCCCTCAGCAACGGGCGTTGCCGGTCTGAAGTCCACCCACGCAGACAGTTCGGACACATCAGCATAGGTGTGGGGAACGTCGCCAGGTTGAATCGGTAGGAAGTTTTTCTGAGCAGGCTTCCCGAGCGCTTTCTCAATGGCATCGATGAAGACCAGAAGCGGTACAGGATCGCTGTTGCCGATATTGAAGACTCTATACGGCGCAGAGCTTCTTGCTGGGTCGGGGGCAGAAGCGTCAAAAGTCAGATCGGCTTCAGCCGGGCGGTCTAGGACTCGCACGACGCCCTGAGCGATGTCGTCAATGTACGTGAAGTCACGGACCATCTGCCCGTGATTGAAGACATCAATGCTGCGCCCTTCAAGAATTGCCTTCGTGAACATGAAAAGAGCCATGTCAGGTCGTCCCCAAGGGCCATAGACCGTAAAGAATCTTAATCCCGTTGTTGGCAATCGAAACAGGTGGCTGTAGGTATGGGCCATCAACTCGTTGGCCTTCTTCGTGGCCGCATACAGGCTCACGGGGTGGTCTACGCTGTGGTGTTCGGAGAAAGGCATCGCCGCATTGCCACCGTAAACGCTTGAGCTGGAGGCGTAGACCAAATGCTCCACCTCCGCATGCCGGCTGCCCTCGAGCACATTGGTGAACCCAACCACGTTGCTTTCAATGTACGCGTGCGGATTGACCAATGAATAGCGTACGCCTGCCTGCGCAGCAAGATGCACAACCTTGTCAAACCGCTCAGTCGAGAACAGTTCGCTCATCTGCCCTCGGTCCGCGACATCCATCTCCGTGAAGCGAAACCCGGGACAGCTTCTCAAGCGGGCAAGGCGATCCCGTTTCAACTGCGGGTCGTAGTAGTCGTTGAGGTTGTCGATCCCGACGACCAAATCGCCGCGTGCCAGCAACAACTGGGACACGTGCATGCCGATGAATCCGGCAGCACCAGTGACAAGGACTTTTGACGGCACGACTTCATTTCCCCTGGACAACGCGTCAGCCAAATTATCCCCGACTTGCTTAGTCGAGCCCCGTGACTTCAAGCACGAAGGCAGATGTCAACGTACGGCTCCGCAGTTGCATCAGGCAACAAAGGCTCACAGGCTGAGACCCTCATAGCGCTCCAAGCACCATCGCGCTTGTCGATATCGGGTAGCCTGCCGGCTGAGCACAGTGCTCTGGGCGGCAAGGACTCTTCAGTGAGTCGAGTCTTGGAGCCACCCAATGAGCGGACACAAAGGGAACAGTTCCATGCTGGCCATAGCAGCAAGTTGCACATTGCTAATGATCTCGGCCTGCGGTGGCGAAGACCAGACGCAGGCCTACGACAGCCAAGCCGCCGCGCTTGGCGAGCGGGTGGCCCAAATAGCGTCTACATCCTTGGAGTTCGATTCCGATGATGAGCGGTACGCGCTGCTCGTCGAAGATCGCGTGTCAGATCAGGCACGTATGGACAGCGATTTGTCCCTTTACTCCGACCCATTGGAATCTGGCGGCTTGTCCATTGCCACCGATTCGTTCCTTGTCGCTGCAGCGCCGAACGTGTCAGCTGCGTCCAGCATGAATGCGACAAGCGGACACGAGAAGCCACGGATAGCTGCGCTCATGCTGGGAGGTCTCTGGACGCCGGAGAGACGCCAAGCTGCGGCACGTCACAAGTTTGTCATCACATCGTTGCCATACGGGAGCGCGACTACCGGACAGTCTTGGATAAATGAGATTCGCGCGGTCAACCCTTCGATCAAGCTGGCCGCTTACAGCAATGCCGTCGAGGCGGATCTGACGCCAGAGGTCAAGCGCAGCACCTACGAGATAGACCTCGCCGTGATCGCCAACAACTGGTGGCTCTACACCGCTGCGGGAGCCCGAGTGCAGTGGACCACTGCCTACGACTCACATGTCGTCAACCTGACTCGCTGGGGCGCAACTGACGCATCGGGGCGCCGCTTCACCGAATGGCTAGGCGACTATGTGGCAGCAAGTCGAGCCAAGTACGTCGGGCTTGATTATGTCTATCTGGACAACGTTTGGTACACACCCCGCCCCTACAAAGGCAACTTCGATTTCAAGCGCACTGGCACTGACCAGTACGCGATGTCGCCTGAGATTCAGGCCGCATGGCGCCAGGGCACCGTGGACGTCATTTCGCGATTGCGCGAAAGACTGCCGGGCGTCAAGGTCATAGGCAACGCGGACAACGACCTCAACTTCCCCGAGTACCAGGGCAAACTCGACGGTTCATTCTTCGAGTGCGCCTTTGGCAAGTCGTGGTCCATCTTGAATCGCTTGGGCTGGGCTCGCATGATGGCAGAGTACCGATCACAACTGGCCAACACATCCAGCAAACGCGACACTGTGATGCAGGGTTGCGCCCTCAACGGAGTCGATCTGCCGATGCTGAGATTCGGTCTGGCCTCCGCATTGCTCGAAGATGGCTGGTTCGCCTATACCGTAAGCGGCGAGACTGCGCCGTTTTGGGCTGACGAATACGGCGCAGAGCTTGGCTCGCCTGCCGAGCCGCCTCCGATCGCGCCGTCAACATCTGGCATCTGGCTTCGGAAATACACCAACGGAATGGTCTTGGTGAATCCCGGCACCAGCGCCGCCTCGATCAATGTTGGCGCCGGCTACAGGCGGCTTTCTGGCACGCAGGACACAGCTGTCAACAACGGCATGCCAATCAGCACTGTCACTCTCGAGCCCAGGCGCGGCCTGGTCTTGATCAAGCAATAGACGCGGGCTTGGTCCTACGCTGCGGCGAACACGCTCGTGTAGGCCGCCAGCAGCTTCGGAACCTCGTACTTCCACTCCAGCACTTGCTCCACGCGCTGCCGCCCGTATGCCCCCATACGTTCACGCTGTTCCGGGTTGTCCAGCAAACTCACCACGTGCCGCGCAAAGTCGGCAATATCACCATTCCTCGCGTACGCTGATGCTTCCTGTGCCGAGAAGCGCCCTTCCGTAAGGTCGAACTGAACGATCGGCTTGCCCAGGGCCATGTACTCCATGATCTTGTTCATTGTCGACTTGTCGTTCATGTCGTTCGGCACGTCTGGGTTCACACAGACGTCGGCCGTGTTGAGCATGGCCAGCAAATCTGCGTCAGGCACGCGACCGGTGAAGGTCACGTAATCGGAAACCTTCAACTGTGCGGCGTATCGCCTCAGCGCCTCGAGCTCTGTTCCTCCACCCACCAAACCGAACTGGATGTCGGTACGGTTCAGGTCGTGCACGATGTGCGCCACTGCCTGTAGCAGCAAGTCGATGCCCTCCTGCTTGCCCATCACACCCACATAGCCCACAAGGTGCTTTCGCCCGTTACGCAACGCAGGCACAGCGGGCACGATGCGCAGCCGATCCAGCATAGGGCCGCTGCGCACCACAAACACCTTGTCAGGCGGCATACGCCCTCGCTCGATGGCAATTCTCTTGTACGACTCGTTGGTGGCTATCGATATGTCAGCAGTGCGGAAGGTCCAGCGCTCCACGGCCAGCATCAGCTTGTAAAAAAAGTCCCGACGGCCGAACTTCGCCTCATACAGCTCGGGGTTGATGTCGTGGTGGTCAAAGACGAACCTCTTGCCGAGAAACAGCTTGAAGAACCCGCCCACCAGGAAGATCAAGTCCGGCGGGTTACAAGCATGGATGACATCGAAGCCATGGCGACGCAACACGCGCCACGCCAGCACGAACTCCCAAAAAAGCGCGGCCGAGTACTCGATCAAGTAGCCCAATGCGCCTTCGGCCTCGGTAGGCAAGGAATGGCGATAAATATGAATGCCCTCCAGGCATTCATAGCGTGAGTCGTAGCCCTTGCCGATAGGGCAGATGATTGATACACCATAACCCGCTTGCCGCAGTGTGGTGGCTTCCTGCCAGACCCTGCGGTCAAACGGCGACGGCAGATTTTCGACAATGATTAGTACGGAGCGAGAAATTGCAACCTCAGCCATCACCAGATTAGGTCAGGAAATCAGGATACAGACTCTGCCATCCTTCCATGCCCCTTCTTTCGAGCGACGATGGACATAGGAATACCATAGCTCCATTCTAACGAAATAACTGCATCTCCAAAAAGCTGCCTCGTATCGTCAATAGACAATGGACAATAGGCCTCCAGTCGACGGCCCGCAGATTCAAATGAGCGGTGACGCTTCCCTCCGTTGAGGCCCGAAACAAGAAGCATACTCTTCTGCAAACTTCGAGGCCAAGATGCGAAAAATGGCGCTAGCGGATGAGCAAAATGCGGATCGATCAGAGAACGCTTATTGGGAACCTGAATGAAGTATGGCATTCCACTCCCGACAATAGCTGAGGCAACTCGCTTCTGAAGTAGCCTAGTCGGCAAGTGTTCCAACATTGAGTTGGAGAAAACCAGATCAAACTGCCTGTAGAAGGATTCACCAAGCTCGGCTACGTCTGCATCCAAACGTAGGAAGTTGTTGACACGAGGTGCAACGAACTTCCCATTCGTGTCAGCCACATAGTTATTCACTAACGTCACATGAAGGCCGCGATCCTGGTCTAGCCCCCATCGCTCCCACATAGCAACGGTACCCCCGAGGTCCACAATCTTCACCGGACGAGTGAAGTCACCGATGAAGGACATAAAGAGCGCGCTTCGCCGCTTAGCAGCATTCTTTCTCGCTTCCTCCGCCATAGCCATAGTTCAATCCCCAAACTCGCGTAAATGCAAGATTTTCAGTATATGGGAGCTCGTCGCGGGCCGTTTACCAGCAGATTCCGTCATAGCTTCCTTCGACGCTTTTCTGGTCGACGATGCGCACCAAGTCCACCACAACCTGTCCAGGCTGGCGTGCCGCAACCAGTTCGCGGAACTCGACGGCACCGTTGCCCACCACAATTACCTCGGCGAAGTCCATTACCTCTGCGGGGGAGCCGACCATGATGCGCGAGATGTGAGGAATATGGTTCAGGATGTAGTCGCGATTGGCCCCAGTCAACGCGGCCATGTTGACGTTCTTGTCGTAGATGCGCAGTTCGACGCCCTTGCCGAGCAGCATCTCAATCACTTCCACTACCGGGCTTTCTCGCAAGTCGTCGGTTCCCGCCTTGAAGCTGAAGCCCAACACACCTACGCGGCGACGCCCTTTGGAAAGAACCATGTCCACGCCGCGCTGCACCTGCAGTTGGTTGCTAGGCAGAATGGCGTTCAGGATCGGTAACGGCACATCCAGCGACTTGCCCTTGTAGGTAAGTGCCCGCACATCCTTCGGCAAGCAGGATCCGCCAAACGCAAAGCCAGGCTTCAAGTAGTAAGGCGAAAGATTCAGCTTGGTGTCCTGGCAGAAAATCTCCATCACCTTGTGGCTGTCGATCTGCAAGGCCTTGCATAGGTTGCCCACCTCATTGGCGAAACCGACCTTCAGCGCATGCCAGACGTTGTCGGCGTACTTCACCATCTCCGCTGTCTCTATGCTGGTGCGGATCAGCGGGGCAGTCATACCCGAGTACAGCTCAGTCAACTTGTCACCGGCCACTGGATCTGACTCGCCAATCACCGTCTTCGGCGGGTTGTAGTAGTCCCACACAGCGGTGCCTTCACGCAGAAACTCTGGGTTGTTGCATACACCAAAGCCCTTGCCGGCCACCTTGCCGGATCGGCCCTCCAAAGTGGGAATCACCACATCGCGCATCGATCCCGGCAACATGGTCGAGCGCGCCACCACCACATGGAAGCCGGCCTTATCACGCAGCGCGTCGCCAATCTCCTCGCACACGCGCCGCACGTACGACAGATCCAGATTGCCGTTCAGCTGCGAGGGGGTTCCCACGCAAACAAGGGAAAGATCACTGTCCTGCACCGCCTTTGCCACACTGGTGGTGGCAGACAAGCGGCCTTCCCTTACCTGTCTGGCGATCATCTCGCCGATGTCCTTTTCGACGATCGGCGACAAGCCCTGGTTGATGAGATCGGCCTTGGTCTGGTTGGGATCGACACCTATCACCGTATGCCCGTCGCTGGCCAGGCAGCCAGCGGAGACGGAACCCACGTAGCCCAGGCCAAATATGCTGATGCGCATGTTGTTGTATTCCCTTGATGAATGGATCCGCGACTGAACGTTGAATCGCCCGCCGTACCCTCCGCAAGACTCACACCCAGCATCAGGCCCGCCGCTTGTTCGAGGTGGCTGGCGCCACGGGGCCGCCGCGTTGGCTCTCGCGCCCGACAGATTGTGCAATCACGGCGCGCCGGCGTGACACATGCGCAGCCTATTCGCGGCTACGTTTGTCACTATACGTCACGCGAATCGAGCGTTTCCATCGTCTCGGAGCGGCTATGTGCTTGGGTGCGAACTTCCTGACGCTGCCTTGGGCGCCCCTATGAAAGAATGCTGCGCCTCTTGAACGCACCGACACCAGGTGCACGCCTCTGTGTCTGCATACCCATCTCACCAGCGCCGTCGAAACACCAGCCGAATCGCATGGCTGGTCGGACGCTTGAGAGGGATGAGCGGCCCGGAAGTGGTCCACCGAGTGCGTGAAGCCGTTCGCAAGCAGATGACGCGCCGCACGCTGCAAGGCTGGGCACACTATCCGCACGGACAGGCCATCCGCCCTTCGCTTCCTGGCCTTCAGGCCAGGATCGACCAGGCACCCGCCCCCACCAAGCAGGCAATTGCGGCCAGTGCGGCAGCGCTGCGCGCCGGCCAGTTCGAAGTCCTTGGCACGCAGTGGCCTGAAGGCACCTTCGCCATGGACTTCCCTGCATCGATATGGACCCTGGATCCGCGCACTGGCAGGTCCTGGCCCGGGGCGGAGCATTTCTGTTTCGACATTCCGTATCGGATGGAAGCGGGCATTGGCGACGTCAAGTACGTGTGGGAGTTAGGGCGCCTTCAGTTTCTCCCGGTGTTGGCGGCCGATGCCAGGCTTCATGGAAACGCCGACTCGGCGCTGGCCGTCCAACGAGCGATCGATAGCTGGTACGAACACAACCCGCCGTTTGGGGGGGTGCACTGGGCAGAGCTCCTCAATGTCGCCATCCGTGCCATCAATCTGCTGGTGGCGGTTTCGATCCTGGGTGACCAGTTACCGGATCGGGCGGTCGGGCGGGTACGTGCCATGTTGGCCGCTCATGCGCGCCTGCTGTCGCTCTTCCCGTCGCTGTACTCATCGGCCAACAATCACCTGGTCGCAGAGCGAGCCGCCGAATACCTGATTGCCGTGGCTGCACCGGACTTGCCGACTTCGGCCTATGCGCGTGGCATGGCAAGAAGCAGCTTGATCGACGAAGCGGCACGCCAGATCCTTGCCGACGGATGGCCAGCCGAGCAATCGCCCAGTTACGGCGCGTTCACAGCCGAGTTCTTGCTGCTGGTAACCGTTGTAGCCCAGTCCGCTGGCGAAGCGTTCCCCGAGACGGTACTGAGCAGGCTACAAAGTTTCGCCGACCAGATTCAGTGTCTCGCCAACGGCACTGCCTCCGTACCCGCCCTTGGCGACAACGACGAAGGCCGGGTGATGACACTGTGTCACCACGAAAGCCGGTATCCCATGTCAGTGGCGTCGTGTATCTGCGCTGTCAACGGGCAAGCGCTGCGCAGCCTGTTAAGACCGGAGGCCTCGTTGCGCGACGCCGTGTTCGGAATCCCGGCGTTAGGTCCACCCGTCGGGGACGGGCAGTTTTCTTTCCCGCTTGGGGGCTGCAGCGTAGACCGGCGCCGGATCGCCGGGCGCGATTGTTTACTTACCTTTGACCATGGCCCCCTTGGGTACCTTTCGATAGCGGCGCACGGCCATGCCGATGCTCTCGCCATCACACTCGACGTGGATGGCCACCCCCTGCTGGTCGATCCCGGCACCTACCTCTATCACTCTGGCGGTAAGTGGCGCGACTGGTTTCGGGGAACGCGAGCACACAACACCCTGTGTCTTAACTCCACGAACCAAAGCCACATGGCTGGTCCGTTCAACTGGACCAGGAAGGCGACGGCTCGCCTCGAGGATGCCGAATCCGGCACATCCTGGCGGTGGGTGGCCTCGCACGACGGATACCAGCAGGGTTTTGGCTTGAGACACCAGCGTACGGTTTTGGCAACAGCCGATGGGTACACACTTGTCGATCGACTGCTCGGCTCTTCCGCAGAGCAGGCGGCTGAGGTCGTGTTCCAGATCGGATTGGGGTTCGATGCGGTTTGCGACGGGAATACTGTCTTGCTGCACGCGAATAGCGGCGGGCCATTGGTTGCGAAGTTGGAGTTCGATGCGCTTGGCGAAGTAAGTGCGCGCCGAGGAGGCGATATCGGCGAAGGCGGTTGGGTCTCACCGCGTTTCGGTGTGCGCGAAGCCGCCTGGCAAGTAGTTTGGGTCGGCAAGGTCCCTGACGCCGGCGCGGTGGTACGCATCCGCTTGCTACCCACGATTCCGGACGGGCCCACCACGGAGAATCTGGAATGAGAACGGTAAGACTTCCGGGCCTGGAACGGCCAGTTGGCGCAATAGGCTTCGGTTGCGCTTCGCTGGGTTCGCGAATCTCGGCAGCGCAGGGACTGGACGCTTTGGCCGATGCCCATGCGGCAGGCGTGAACTGGTTCGATGTGGCGCCGGCCTATGGCGCAGGCGATGCAGAGGCGATTCTGGGCCGTTTCGCTCGGGGCAAGCGCGACGGGATCTACATTTGTACCAAGGTAGGACTGGCGCCACCTCAGCGCAATGCACTCCTCAAGCAGGTGTACTCAATGGCGCGGCCCATTGTGGGCACACTCACGGGCCTGAGGCGAGCCTTCAGGCGCATGCCATCCACCCGCAACGTGTCGTTGCCCCTGACGCCGCAGCTGATCACCGATTCCCTGCACAGTAGCCTGCAGCGCCTGGGTACCGACCATGTGGATGTGTTCGCGCTTCACAAGCCTGCGCATGGCGATATTGGCCGTGACGACATTCAGCGCGCCTTGCAGGGTCTGCGGCAAGCGGGCAAAGTAAGGCTGATTGGCGTGGCGGGCGATCTGGAGGCAGCGCAAATTGCACTCGCCAACCGCGACACCTACACGATGGTTCAATTGGCTGACGACCCCAGCGCGCAGCCGTTGCAACAACTGCCTCCTGCCGGAGGTCCTTGCTACGCAGTCGTCACACACTCGATCCTGGGAGTAGGCGGCACTCGGGAGCGCGTTTTGCATGCGCTTCGAATGGCCGGCCCTGCAGCCATGTCCGAGATGATCCGTTTGGGGTACAGCCCGAAGCCTGAGCAGGCCGTGGCCGAGTTGCTGCTGGACCGTGCGTTGGCAGCCAATGCAAACGGCGTGGTCCTGATGTCCATGTTCGGCGCCAGGCATCGCAGCGAGAACCTTCGGCGCGTGCAGGGCACGCCCAAACCAGAAGCGCTGCAATGGGTGTCCCGCTTGCTTGCTCCTGTGTCTGAGTCGAGAGAATAAGTTGATCACCCGCGGCCTTGATGGCCTGCCCGAGCAGCCAGCAGACGTGTGCATCATCGGCTCCGGTCCTGCCGGGATTACCTTGGCCATGGAACTCGCAGGCCAGGGATTGCGAGTGCTCCTGCTGGAATCGGGTGGCGAGAAGGAAGACAAGGATCTGTCGGAGCTTTCAGCGTCGCAAATTGTCGATTCGAGGGTTCATGACGACACGCGCATCACGATGGCGCGCCGCTTGGGTGGTACCTCAAACCTCTGGGGGGCACGTTGCCAGCCTTTGGACCCCATCGATCTGACCGCCCGGCCATGGATCCAGGGTACTGGCTGGCCCTTCGGTTTGGACGAAGTTGCGCCTTGGTACGCGCGCGCTTGCGAACTGCTTTCTTGCGGAGAACCAGTTTTCCGCGACGAAGATTGGGCCGGCAGCTTCAAGGACACGCGCGTCGATGTCAGCCGTCTGGAGCGCTTCAGCAACCGGCCCAAGATGCAGCTAGCTCATGGGCCAGCGCTGCGATCCAACCCACTGGTCGATCTTCGGCTGCATTGCACTGCGGTTGAAGCAGTGCTCGACCCGAACGGGCTGGTGGACCACCTCGTGGTATGCCAACCAGACGGCGCACGGCATACCGTGCCCGTCCGCCGTGTGGTCTTGGCGATGGGCGGGCTAGAAACTACCCGATTTATGCTCGCGATGCAGCGGCGCCAACCTGCGTTGTTTGGCGGGCCCGAGGGCATGTTGGGCCGGTACTATATGGCCCATGTGATTGGCGAGGTAGCCGATGTCGCATTCGCCAGCGGCGACACGGACCGTGCGTTCGACTTCTTCTTGGATGGGCGAGGCTCCTATGCGCGACGCCGCTTCATCCCAAGCGATGCCGAGCAACGCGATCGCCGACTCAGCAACGTGTGTTTTTGGCCCGTTGTGCCACCAGTTGCGGATGCCCGGCACGGCAGTGCGCTGCTCTCGGCAGTGTTTCTCGCGATGTCCTTCGGACCAGTGGGGCGCATGCTGATGGCCGAAGCAATTCGCCGGTATCACGCGCCTGAGGGTACTCCACGCGGCCCGCACCTGGCGAATGTGCTGCGCGATCTTCCGTCGGCTGTCGGTGGCAGCGCGCGCTTCTTGTACCAGCGGTACTTGAGCCAATGGCGGATTCCCGGATTCTTCATCCGCAATCCCAACCGCACCTACGGAATGTCGTATCACGCGGAGCATCTCCCCAACGCAGAAAGCCGCGTCACATTAGCTCCAACCGAAGATCGTATGGGCCTTCCGCAATTGCGCGTGGACCTGCGCTTCAGCATGCAGGACGCTCAGGCCGTGTTCCGCGCCCATGAGCTGCTGCGCGACTGGCTACAAGCCAATGGAATGGGCACGTTGCACTACAGGCAGCCGGCCGGCGCCACGCCGCAGGCGATCCTGGACACCGCCAGGCACGGCACCCACCAGATTGGCACCGTGCGCATGGGTTCCGACCATCGGACCGGCATCGTCAACGCCGACCTGCGCAGTTTCGACGTACGCAACCTGTACGTGGCGAGCTCGGCGGTCTTTCCGAGCTCTGGTCAAGCCAATCCCACGTTGACAATCGTGGCGCTGGCGGCGCGGCTGGCCGCGCACCTTGGAACGGCCATCCAGCATCGCAAGGCCCCCTCCAGCTAGACAGCCCGCGCTTTGGAGTGCTCCTGAATAACGGTCTGCCAGAGAGCCTGCACGCGGGGAACGATCAGCTCGGTGGCGAAATGCTCCTGAACGTGCAGGCGCGCATTGCGACCCAGGTTGCAGCGCAGAGCTACATCCATAAGCACGCGTACTAGGGCATCGGCGAGTGCAGTGGCATCGCGGGGTGGGACGAGCAGACCATCGGTGCCGTCGCGAACCGCCTGCGGTATGCCACCCACCCGGGTGGCCACGACGGGCAGGCCGCAGGCCATAGCCTCCAGTACCGACATGGGCATGGCTTCCACATGCGACGGCAGTACGAACACCGCCGCAGAGGCGAGCAGTGCCGACTTGGCGTCGCCAGTCACCCACCCGGGGAAGCACACCGATGGCGCGACCCCCAGCTGCATGGCCGAAGTACGGAACACCTCCAAGTCACCCGACCCCGCAATCACCAGAATGACGTCTGGAGCCCGGGCAAGCACCGCCGGCATGGCCTCGAGCAGCTCTTGTATGCCCTTGTCCGCGTTGATGCGCCCCAGAAAGACGATTCTTCGAGGGGCCTCGCTCAGTACGACGGGATCCGGAGGCACATCAACGGGATTCGGCATGGTAATCACGCGAGCCTTAGGAAACATCGCACTCAACGTGTCGTTCCACTGGTCCGACAGCGCAATGACTCGGTTGCAGCGGTTGAAGACCCAGCCAATCAAACGCTTCTGCCAACGGGCGCTGCGGTGATAGAAGCCCACGAAGCCGCCACCATGCCAATGGAGTATCACGGGTTTACCTACAAGAAGCGTCGGTGCGATGAACATGAATTTGCGCCAGAAACTCGGTCCCGACGCGCTGTGCACGTGAAGCACCCCCACCTTGTCACGCAACAGCAAACCGCCGAACTGCAACCAGGCGGATAAGGCCAGGGCCAACTTCTTCGCCAAGTTGCCGTCGCAATGCGTAGCGAGATAGCGTACGCATGCGTTGTCAAACAGCCCCGCAGCACGATAGACGGCAATCACGGCAGAGACCCCGCCCTGCGTCTTCAGGCTTGTACCGACCATCACAACTTGAGTCGTCACGACAGCAACAAGCAGAGTGCAGGCGTCGTGCCATTGAAGTCGGTACCACGCAGGTTCAGCATCTTGCGTTCTTCACAGACTTGCCCTGCCTCGCGTCCAACACGGCCCGATAGGTTTCCATAACCTGTTCGAGTATCGAATCAATTCCGTTGTTGGTCTTGACGTGTTCGTAAGCCGCGCGCCCCATACGCGCCCGAAGCTCTGGCGCCTGGGCAAGTGTGACCAGACACTCGGCGATGCCATCAATATCGCCAGGCTTCATCCACAATCCGTGAACGTTAGGCACCATCATCTCGGCAACCCCTCCGACTGGCGTTGCGGCGATAGCCAGCCCGTGCGCCATCCCCTCGAGCACGGACATCGGCATCCCCTCGTGATAGGAGGGCAGGATCAACACGTCGGCCTGACGAAACTGGTCTTCCTTGGCCTGCCCGGTGACCCAGCCAAGGAAGTCGATGTCATCTCGAATACCAAGGGCGGCAGCCTCCGAAAGAAAGCGATCGACTTCGCCCTTGCCACCCACGGACAGTCGCCATCCGGGGCATTTCTGCCTGAACTTTGCCCACGCACGCAGCAGGTCGTAGCAACCCTTGAAGTCATAGATCCATCCTAGATACAGCACTCTCCCGCCTGGCCCTTCTCGGGGCGCGACGGACAAGCGCTCAAGGTGGTCGGGAACGACGATGGGATTCCCCATTACCTTGACATTGGCGCGGGGAGCGAACTCAGAGAGCCAACTGGCGGTGCCGCGGTTGAGCGCGATGACGGTGTCGCTGGCTTCGAGCGTATGTCGGATCCATCTGGCTCCCATCGAGTGGGGGCCAATTCGATCCACCCATTTCGAAAAGCCCCCGCTATGCAGATGGAAGATTGTCGGGACACCTGCAATCCGCGCGGCCAGAAGCAGGATCGACTTCCGCCAGAAACTGCCACCAGAGGACACATGGGCATGAACCAGCGCCGCACGACGCCGCAACAAAATGGTCAGCGTCTCCACAAGGGAGCCGACAAACCGGCGCAGCTTTCGCAACCCGCTGCCATCACAGTGCGTAGATACGTAGTGTGAAGGTACTCGGTCGAACAGCCCACCATCACGATAGGCGTTGACCACTGCTGCTATGCCACCTTGTGTATTGGGGCTCGTACCCACCATCAACAGTACGCGTACCCCTGAAAAGTGACCCTGCAAGAGCGGAAGTGGGCGTGTCGCTCCTCGTGCGGGAATCGCCCCGCCAGTTGAAAGCAAAGGAGCCGTCTCAGCCATTGGCATCGGCGGGACAGCCGCAGCATATGCGTATGAGAATGCGGCGCCCAGATAGCGACTGACGTCAAGGTGCTGAATCAACAATCGCTGCTTGCCCCGGGCTGTCAGCTCTATGTGACGTACTTCCTGAATCTCCACGCGACAGCCACCTTGGGTCTTGACTTCAATGGCCCTGCACACGCGGGCTCTGCTCTCCGAATCAAGCGGCACCATAGCCACGACACGAAGGATCAGCCTGCCTGGTTCGAACTGTTCGTACTGAATCCGAAGGCAACGCTCCAGTTCCTGGACATGCGCAGCGCCGATGGTAGTGACGGTGATCAACCGGTGGTCCGCGCAGACGACAAACTCCTGCAGGCGACCCTCGATGCGCTCAACGACCGGGCTGCCCTGCATCGATGCGTGGGGCACCTGACCTAGCACTGCATAGTCCCCCGTCCTGTAGCGTACGAAGGGCATAACCAGGTTGTCGAAGCTGGTGCCGACAATTTCGCCGACCCGGCCCAGCTCCGTGACCGGATGCCCCTGGGCGTCGACGAGCTCGAAATAGCCATAGTGTGGCCAGAAGTGGTATCGGGGATCGTCAGGCAATGTGTTTGCCAACAGCACGCGTTCGGTGTGCCCATATGTGGCGAGCACTGGGCAGGCGAAAAACTGCTTGAAGGCAGCAAAGTGGTGATCGAAGACCGACTCGGACACCAGCGTGACGCATTGAACCTGGGAAAGGACCGAATCGAAGCCGTTCTCACGCAGCCAGAGCACCAGAGGATAGAGCGCCGACGGAAAGGCGTGAACATACCGCGGGCGCCATTGCTGCAACGCTTCCACGTACTGCATCATGTATTGCGGCTCCAAGTGGTCGCTGCTCAGGATGAGCTGCCGCTTGATGGGCTCGTACATCCACAGGCGGCCCCTTCCTGCCGTGGGAACAGTTCGACCGCGCAGTGCGAGCACGACTCCGTCGCCCTCGGTTCCGAAGCGTTCGGCCATCACATCGAACGCAGCCAGCTCCTTGGCTCGGCTGACACCCACATGTCCATAGAACGTCATCGGTATCGAAGTCGACCCACCGGTGAACATCCTCAATCGGGACCGCTTCGGCTGGTCGCTGCTGAGGTAGCCATCCAGGTTCCGTTTGACATCGGCCTTCTCCATGAAAGGCAGGCTCTGCAACACCTCCACGGGGTGAGCGGCGATGTCGTCGGCCCTGTGCGCGAACTGACGAAACGCGGGCACTGTTTTTAGCGCATGGCCCAGTGTCGACGCTAGGGCCCGCTCTGCGTAGCCGTAGTCAGCCCAACGCGCTGAAAAGACGCGCCGGAAGTGTCTGTATGCTGGCCCGTGGCGCCACGGACGCGGTACGAGGGCATAGCTTCCTCCAACAACGGTCTTGAGCCACTGTGGCGACGCCAAATAGCGGGCAGCCAACCAGTGCACGCGATCCTCAATGGACATTCAGACTCGCTCGATGTCGATGCCTGCTACCAGGCGATGGATGAAACAACTTGCGTTGACTCGCAGGCGCTTCTGAATTGTGCGTCCAGATCTGTTCTCGCCGTGGAGAACTGTTCACGCCATGGCGTCTTGTACCCACATGCGAACGCTGACTTTGTGGACAACAGTCACCTGTACGCGCATCGCTGTCGGGTCTCAAAAGACAATGGCCGAAGGCATCATGTGCCTTCGGCCGTGCCTGGGAGTGCAATAAAGACTACTGCTTGACGACGATCAGGCCGCGCTTGGGTGCCAACGTGACCTGACTCACCGGGAGTCCATCGTTGGTCACGGGGTCTTGCGTACCCTTCAGGCGCCGGTATCCTGAACCAATGCTGACCGACTCAGTGGTCGTGCCCGGATTGACCAGAACAATGCCATTCGCGTACTTTCGCATCCAAATGCCTGAAGAGGTGGGAGCAGTAGGCGGCGCTTCAGTCGGCGCACCCAAGACGGCGTCGTACTCATCGGCCCAGAACGGCAATGCTGCACCCGAGATATGGTAGGCATACCACCCATTCTCCAGAAGGGCGGACGCCAATCCGAAGCGAAGCATATTCAGATCCAAACCATTCGGACCGCAACCTTGGAATACAGTATCCTTCTTGCTGATAGTGTTGGAGATCTGGATACGGTATTCACTCATCATCTTGTCCCAGCCTAGCCGATCGTAGAACGACCAAGACTTGCCGAACGCACATTCGTAGAAGGATCCGTCATACTTTCCAATGTATTCAGGATAGTTCAAATTATTGTCGGCATTGGCAATCACCTTGATTCCAGGCGCTTTAGCCCTCAGGCGGCTGACATAATCGGTGGTTCCCAAGCGCCATGCTGCCTGTATCTCAGGAGCCATCGCGTACTGATTGGTACCATTGCGCATGAAGTCAGAATAATCCTTGTATGGGCGCGGCGTGTACCATACGTTATCTTGATATACGTAATTTAGGCCCGTTAGCGCATTCACACTATTGGCAACATAATCACCCAACCACTCAGGGAACCTACGCCCAGCGGAATCTTTGGCGCCCCAACGGGTCAGGTTGACAACATAAGTACCGTAGTTGGTGGTCCATTGGACCTTGCTACCACTTGCGGTCTTGAGCCACCAATCATTGGCCGCAACAGCCAAGTCGATTGAGTATGTGCTTCTAGTCGTCTCAGGTGTCAAGTCAGCCTCCACCGCGTTGCTGTACCGGGCGAGAATGATCGACGGATTGGCCTTGCGCACCTCATTGATCCAAGACTGTACTGTCGAGGTACTGCCATATGGCGCACCCGTGATCACGAAGCCGAACTTGGATGCGGCGGCGCGCACGTCGGCCGTCCACATTCCCCCAAGAGTTGTGGCCGCCACCCGGGTTTTGCCTATGGACCCAGTCGCCGGAGCCGGAGCCGGAGCCGGAGCCGGAGCCGGAGCCGGAGCCGGAGCCGGAGCCGGAGCCGGAGCCGGAGCCGGAGCCGGAGCCGGAGCGATGGTGACAGTCACCACTTTGGAACCGGTGCCCCGCGCGTTGTAGGCACTAACCGTCATGCTGAAAGTGCCCGCGGTGGTCGGCTTGCCTGAAACCAGTCCCGTGGTTCCACTGCCTGACAACCCCGGCGGGCGATTGTTCTGGTAATAGCCCGTCGGGCTGTTCGTCGCGACAGTCTGGTACACAAAGTCGACACCGACGGTACCTGTTGCCGTGGACGAACTGGTGATGGACGGTGCGGAAACCGGAGCCGGAGCCGGAGCCGGAGCCGGAGCCGGAGCCGGAGCCGGAGCCGGAGCCGGAGCCGGAGCCGGAGCCGGAGCCGGAGCCGGAGCCGGAGCCGGAGCCGGAGCCGGAGCCGGAGCCGGAGCCGGAGCCGCGGTCACTGTTAGCGTCAAGACGGCCGAACCCGTACCAACAGCGTTGGATGCGCTGACCCTGATTGCATACACGCCTGCGGCGGTGGGCGTACCCGAAACCACACCGGTCGTTGCGTTTGCCGAAGTGATGCCAGGGGCGATGCTCCACACCGCAGTTGCCGTGTTCCGGGCAGAGAACTTTGTTGGCGTATTGGTCGCGATGATTCGGTAGCTGAAGGGCTGGCCGACGGTAGCAGTGGCCGTCACCGAGCTGGTGATCACCGGTGTGGCTGTCTGCGCAGCGGCTACGTTCGGCAAACTCGTCAGCAAAACAGCCGCACCAGACAGTGCAAGAGTCGAGGGTACGCTAAGTACCGCCAGACAGGCGGCGGAGAGCGCATGAAGTCCGAACTTTCGGGTGCGTGTACGAGTCGTTTTCATCTGCCTGCAATGATCTGTGTGTGTGAGGAGCATCGAGTAAGCCCACTCCTCCAGGCTTGTCACTCGAATGACACCGGCACAAACAGGTAATGCACCGGTGGACTGGACTGAAGAATTGTCTCAGTCGTTTCGACGACCCCGCGGCACGATCGACAGGGAAATTGAAAGCGTGTACAGCAGGTTTGTAACTCTATGCTACGGTTGACCTCACACCAATCTCTGCACCAAGAGAGGTACCCACAACTCCGGACGATTGAGGATATACCGACAACGGGATAGTCGGTCTGGAACTGCACATACGGCCCCAAGAAGCGAGCCCGTCCTGACCGACGGTGTGCCTAGATCCAGCTCACGACTACCGCCAAGAACTAGCTAGCGCCTGCGAATGCCGACGGTACCTTTTCATCACCCACTTGCGTTCGCTTGGTCTGTGGCGGGGATTCACCGCTCCAGAGACTCACAAATCGCCGCGCCACGGCACGATAGTCGTGGTGGGTTTTCACATATTCGCGGGCTTTTTGTGCGATCCTTGGGAACTCTGACTTCCTATCAAGTAAATCCGAAACGATCTCCGCAAGCAAAACTGGCTCCATCGAAGCACGCACGACGGGCGCCTGCCGCATGAATGGAAAGCCGCCCCAGCCCAACGGACCATTACCAGATACAACTATCTTGCCGCACGCCATATTTTCTAGTGCAGCAATACCAAAAGAATCTGCTGAGAATATTTGATCAATGTACACATCACACTCCCGCATGGTTCTCAAATACTCCGCATGAGAGAGCCCCTGAACCAGACGGAATTCGAAATCGTCTCGCTTCGATCGTAGGATGTCGACGGCTTCGAGCACCTGCATCGTTCCTTTAAACCCCTTCTTCGTCGGACTATGGACGATGACTGGTTTGGCGTGCGCACGAGCAGGGTTAAAGTCCAGATGCGAGATGTCGATAGGAAACTGTATTTTCTCCTTCCTCGCATTTGGGAAGAAATCAAGCCCATGGTCGTATATGTATGCCGCCGACACCGCAAAATCAAATAACGGCGCAGAACGACTGGCTCGGGGCCGTCGATTCAATCTTAGCTTAGTACAGTTCTTGCCGTTCGCATCGTATTCCATGCAACTTTGGCAGGGGAGGTCTCCCACATCCTCGCGAATACGCAGAAGCGAAGCCTCATCGCAACCTAGCGCGTAATACGAAAGCCTTGCACCTCTCGATTTCAAATACTTAAGGTCCATGTATCTAGTCACGGGGCTGGAGAATAAACTGATGCCCAAGTGATAGTTGACTACATCAAAACTTCCAAGAGATCGAAGTTTGGTGTATGGCAATACTATCCGACGAAAACTTGCAATGGGGGATCTTCCAACCACCCCGAAATGCGCATCGGCCGCCCGCGATTGGTAGTTTCCTTTGCCTGGAACAACAAGCAGCACCTCATGGCCATTGGCCTCTAGCCCACGCCTCAAGTATTCATGCACGCCCGATGCATTGTTTACCAGCAGTATTCTCATAATCCTACTCCGTAGCACGCCTTGACCGACGAGCGCAGTAAGCGTAGAGGGCCAAATTGAACGCGGCGCCAATCGAGTAGCCAATTAGAGTAGCATAAATTGCCCCGACCGGCCCATACTGTGGCGTAAGAATCCAGCTAGAACTGATCCCGCACAACCCGACAAATAGCGTAAGCGTTGAGGCTTGCCAGAAGAGACCGCGTCCGATCCATTGGGCAGCCATGGCCGCGGACAACGTACCCCCTAGCAACATGGGCAGCATCATCCTAAAGTAATGGACTGCTTCGGAAAACCCTTCTCCAGCAATGAGGGGAATCATGTAAGGCGCAAGAAACCAAGCCAGCAGAATACTCCCGGCCGTGATCAACATGGCTCGATGCAGCACGTGCCTGTTGATCGGCCAAGCAGCGTCCGGACCACGCTTAGTCACAAGGCCGTACATGGTCTGCGACACCGCGTTCGGAATGATCAGCATCACCGCAATCAGTTGTGCCGCGAGTTGGTAGTTTCCGGTTGCAGTGGCTCCGTGAAAGTGGTTGACCACCAGCACACCAGATTGGGTGAACAGATAGGTGCCGATCGCGTTCAGGTGGAGCCGCACTGCACCACTGGCCAGCGTCGAAATGCATCGCAGCCGGGGCGCAAACTTGCGCCCCGCTTGAAGGTAGAGTGCTCGCATTCCACCCCCGGCGCTAACTATGCCCGCCAGCAATGCGGAAACTATTGCGCCGGTCTCGCCCCAAGCTAGCCAACCCACCAGCACGTAGATGGCAACCAGATTGACGGTACGCCCAAGCATGGTTGCGCGGTTGAAGCGACTTGCCATGTCCAAGCCCATCAGCAGCGACTGCCCATAGGTCTGCCACAGCAGGAATGGCAGGCTGAGAAAGCCAAGAATCAGCAGCCCGACTGGTAACGTACCGAAGGCGGACGTCTCTGGCAGCGCGGCCATCAGAATTGCGAGCATCCAACCGAGTAAGGTCAGCAGACACGTATAAACCGCCAGGCTCCCCAGGAGTTCCGAGACCTTCGCGGCATCGCGGTCAATCGCAAGCTGCCGGATGGCGACCGACCCTAGACTGAGGTGTCCCAAAGTGCTGAACAATGCCACCCAAGCGATTACCGCGCCGACTTGACCCCGACCTTCGGGCCCCAACAGGCGCGCAGTCAACGACAGAGTGGCGACGCTCAAGGCAAGGTTGTAGGCTTTAGCGCCAGTAGCACCGGAAATCTTTAGCCAGACCTCTCGCATGTCAGGCCTTCAGTCAAGCATTGCTTGCATGTGCGCGCAGCTGAACGATCGCCGACGTTGCGACAGACGAAGACCCGAAGCGATCAGCGAACGGGTGATGAATTGCAATGGGCAGGACCGCTCAACGTCCAGTCCAACCACGAACGAGTGCGCTTGTCCTGGCTTCTGTCGCACCCGCGCTCACAGGATTGAGGACGATTTCGGGAGACTCTTGCCGCGCACGATGCCAATAGGCCATCGCCATTCCTATGGAAATCCAGAGGAACGCTTGCTCGGAGGACGGGTACCAGTTTCCTCCAGTAAACGCCAGAAAGAGCATGCCTACCAGTGACGCCCATGAGCCTGCAAAGAAGGCGCGTAATCTCGGGTGCAATCCTGAGTCGTTCGAAAGCTTGCGCATGACTGCCAACACACTGAAATAGAAGTACAGGATGAACACCAACCCAACCACACCGATATCCAATAGTAACTGCAAATACATATTGTGCGGATGCGAGGCACTGGGGTACAAGCCACTGGTAACTGCCGAGTTCCAAAGCGTAGAGCCGATGCCTCTTCCAAAAATAGGGCTGAGTGCCACATCGGGAAAAAGATAGATCCAAGCTTGGACCCGGCCGGAGGTAAGTTCACCATAGCGCTCACCTCTAACGGAGGTGCCAAACTCTGAGGATCCCTGCATCATCCTCAACCGCCATTCATCTGGAGCAAGCGCAACAACAATAAATGCCAAACCTACCACCAACAAACCTACTCCAATACTCTTGCGGCGCCAGAGAAATATACCTACGGTAACGATGGTGGCGATCATCCCCGCACGCGCGAAGTTGAATACCAAACCGATCAACACGATCATCGCCATGGATCCGAAAACGAAACGTGAAAAGCCTTTCTCAGCAAACGCAACAAATAACAATGGTCCAAACGCCAGCGCGAAGAGTTGCCCATACTCGTTGTAGTGCATCCCCGCTTTGCTTATGACCAAGCGATGAGCGCCCCAGCCGACACCGCTGTACAATGTAAAGGCTATAACGTAGACAACCACGCAGGCCGCAGAAACGCCGAAGACAGTGACGAACCTCTCAGGTCGCTTGCTATCAGAAACAGCGTTTGCAAGCAATATCGAGAAGCCCACCAAGAGCATCGGCTTGTACACATACTGCCGAAAATAGTAGAGCGTATCGAACCTGAGTTCGGAGTTCAGTTTCAGCATGTTCCTAGCACCTTCGGCGAGATGCGGAACACCGATAACGAACGCAGCGAGCAAGGGGATCAGAAAACTGAAAATCATGACCCTTGGCGGCCACACCATCTTCTCGGGCGAGAAGAAGCGCTTCAACATCAACCCCACCACGGCTGCAGCCGTCGCGTAGGTGTAAGGATTCAGCCCCTCCGCTTTCGGCACCAGAACCGAACCGGCGAGTGGAATGATGATGGCCAACAAAACCACGCCAATCCTGTAGTTCGATGCCACGAGCAATGCGGCAGCCAACGGGAACAGAAGCAGCAAGCCAATCCCGCCAAGCACGGCCATCACTAAGCCGGCGAAAAGCGCCACCGCCATGAAAGCGAGGACGAAAAGTACCCCCTTCATGGGATTGGGTGGCCCGGAGGACTTGAACCCATAGTCACACGAGGTTTGTGCAGATACACAGGTATTGCCTTGTCAGCACGCACAGGCGTCATGCACAGGCGTCATGCACAGCGTCAATGACCCTGGCGACCTGGGCTTCACTCATTCCCGGCCAAATCGGAAGGCTTAGCACCTCGCGATGAATCGCCTCGGCGATGGGCAGGCTGCCCTCGCCCATGGACAGTTCCGCGTACGCTGCCTGACGATGAGGAGCAATTGGATAGTGCACTAAGGTTCCAATGCCAAGCTCAGCCAGCCGCGCCTGAAACCGTTGCCTATCTCGGTGACGAACGACGAAGAGATGCCACGCGGGTTCTGCCCACTCCGGCACATAAGGCAATCCTAACGGCAGGCCGCGCAGTGCGTCGAGGTAGCGGGCGGCAATCGAACGCCTTTGCGCGACAGTGGCATCCAGCATTGGAAGTTTCGCTGACAAGACTGCCGCTTGAATCTCATCGAGTCTAGAGTTGCACCCTTTCACTTCGTTCAGGTACTTCTGCCGTGAACCATAATTCCTCAGTACTCGTACGGCATCGTCAAGCGAAAACTCACTGGTGGTTACTCCTCCCCCATCACCCATGGCCCCAAGGTTCTTTCCGGGATAAAAGCTCCAAGCAGAAATCGTAGCCAAACCACCGACTCGCCTTCCCTTATATCGAGCACCATGCGCTTGAGCGCAGTCATCCAGCACAGCCAGTCCTCTGCGCTGGGCTAGCGCGTTAATTGCATCCATGTCAGCGGGTTGGCCGTAGAGATGCACAGGCAGGATCACCCGAGTGCGCGCAGTGATGGCGGATTCGATGCGCGACGAATCGATGTTGTAGGTGGCAGGATCCGGTTCCACCGGTACTGGAACCGCCCCACACTGGCTGACGGCCAACCACGTTGCAATATAGGTGTTTGAAGGTACGACGACCTCGTCGCCTCGACCAACACCCAACGCTCGAAGCGCAAGATATAGTGCGTCAAGACCGTTGGCGACCCCTGCACAGTGCTTTACCCCACAGAATTGGGCATAAGCTTCCTCAAAGGCAGCCAATTCCTTACCCAGAAGGAACCAGCCACTCGCAGCCACCCGACTAAGCGCCGAGTCTATGGCTTCTCTGCTTTCGCGGTAGACCGGAGACAAGTCTAAGAATGGAATGTTCACCAGAATTACTCTAGAAGAAAAGGTTTTCGACTCAAGCAACTATTGCCGAATCTTGCAGATCGCAACGCCGGTGACGGATATTAAATGAGCCTTGTGACATTCGCAGTTTCAATCTCATAAAAATCATGCGAGAAGGTCCTTGCCCCGAACCCTTCTTTAAATTGCAACAAGCCACGATTCAATTCTCTACCGTCCCTTTCATTGCAGATCCCGAAATCAAAGTAGACCTTGGCTGGATACACTTCTTCGATCAGACAATGAAACAGATACTCCAACGCACACACTTCCTCACCTTTGTCGGTCACGGCGATGTATTGCATGTGAGCTACGGTAGGAGTCTCATATACCGTGACCCCAGCAACAATTTCATCCCCAAGGTAGGCGGAATACTGCTTTATGTGCTCTGGCAGTCGATCTGCTAGTCCGGTGATTTCTTCGATGGTGTGGACCGGCGCAACGCCAAAACGCTGCAACAGGCGGGGTGTTAACACCTTGGTCCAGAACGGCTGGAAACCATCGTCCCGCTTGACAATCACCCCGGCCCTTTTGCCTTTGTTGATCTTGCTTTTCTTTCCTCGACTGACTGGCAAACGGTCAGATCGGCAAATCGCAAGGCTGCAGTCCCGGCGGATCAGTTTCGAATCCATCAGGAACAACGCGTAGTCAACATCGTCGTCCGGCAATGTGTTGTAGAAGCGGGGTAGCCTCTTGTAAATGAGCCGGGGCACAGCCCGTTGGTGAAGAAAGTGCAAGCTCGCGCGAACAACGTCGAGCACGGAGCCCAGCGTGATCTCGCGTCGCAGGACAAATCCACCGTAGGTCAGACCCTGGTGGCTGACAAGCACGCCATCTGCGCGCAGATTTGCTGGCAAGAGTCCCATGACCTGTGTCCCGCGCCAGATGATCAACGAGTGATCCTCAAAACGTTCTGCGTGATAGTCCATGTAGTCACGACGGAACATGAAGGTAGTATTCTTCGCAGTGGACAGGAAACGATCCCACTCGCTTCGTAAGCTTGGGTCGTACCTACAGACCCTGAAGCCCGACTCGACCTCTTTAGCAACTGCGCTACACACGCTCAATGACTCGTCAACCTCCATGGGCCTCACTCGACGACAAAGTACGAACCGTGCCCGGAATAAAGCGGTGAGCGGCGCAGGCGTATCTTCCCCAGTCCAAAAACTTCGCGCACAGCGACAGTCTCGCCTGGGAAAACGAAACTCTGCAACTCGTCAAATGCAAGCACACTGCCTTTTGTCAGGAACGGGCTTAACAATTCAAGGCACTTGCGCGTCGGCTCATACAGATCCATGTCGAAATGCGCCAGCGCCACAATGGTTTCCGGGTGGGCTTCGAGATACTTGGCCAGAATCTCTGGGGCGTCTCCCTTGTGCAACTCAATACGGCCAACTTGGGGCAAGGGATCAAGAATCTGGCGCTGGGCAACGGCGTCTCGCAAGAAGTCGTAGTAGCCTTCACCCACGTTCAGGGTGCCCTTCCGGCTAGTCACGCTTTCGCCATCGCGGGGATCCACGCTCGGAAAGCCTTCGAAGGTATCAAAACCAAGAATCAGGCGAGTTGCGTTATAAGGCTCGTAAATAGTCCTCAGCGCGTGCAATGTGGCAAGATCTCGGCCCCAGCGCACCCCGAATTGCATGACCACGCCGTGCACGGGGAGGGCGTGTTTGAATATCTCATCGAAAAAGAACTGCCGCTTCACCGTTCGCGGTGAGACGAACAATCCAGAGTTTTCTGCCAATTCACTCGCAGGTATTGGTGCCTCGCGAAGCATTTCTCCCAACTTGGCCTCCGCCGCCGCGAAATCAGTCTTCAGGTAGGGCTTATCGACCAGATCATGCTTTCCCGTGTCCATTTTTCACTCCCCTAAGAACTCAACACCAAACTGCCCATAAAACCTCAGTCCCGGGGCGAAGATACTCTTCTTCGCGCAATCGCCAAAAATTCTTCGTAGTTTCGGATGTAGTCCGAAGCTGAATAAACGTCCGACGCCAGAACCAACATCACCGCATCCGAAGAGTATTGGTACTGAATTCCCCAGACCATAGGGGGTATATACAGACCAACCTCCGGCGATGCGAGGACAACTTCATCACGTTCGTATCCATCGTCAATCACTACCGCGCACGAACCCTTCAGACAAATCAAGAACTGCTCCAGTGCACGGTGAGCATGTTCTCCGCGCACCTCCTTGCCGGGTACGTCGTAGATGGTAAAAAAGCGCTTCGGGTGAAATGGCAGGTGCGCTCCAATCTCGCCAAACGAGAGCGCTCCGCGCAAGTCAACGATGCGCGGCAACCGGACCAGGCGCGCATTGCCTGCCCGAAGCCGTGGCAATTCGCCAGTAGTCGCTATGGCGCCTGTGGGCGTGTTCTGTGCACCCATACCCACGTTGAACGTATCGACGTATCCAACAATTCGAGCAGGATTGCCGTCGACAATCGCATTGGGCGGAACATCCCTTGTGACTACCGAGCCCGCGGCGATGACGGACCGAGCGCCTACACTCACGCCCCTGGTCAGCGTGGCATTCGCCCCCACGATGGCGCCATGCTTCAGATGGGTTACCGCAGAGTCAGACTTCGCTGCCAGACCGTGCTCGGCAAATGCGACTCCTGGACCGACCTGCACGTCGTCGTCTGCCCGAAAGCCGTTGCAGATGTACACACCGGCGCCGATTCGAACCGAACGTCCAAGAACGACGTCGGACTCAACGACAACATGACTGCCAATATCGACGCCATCACCCAAGCGGGCACCCGACATCACCTGTGCAAAGGCTGCTACGTGGACACCTTTGCCAATTTCTTCAGCAAGGAGCAGCGCCGTGGGGTGCACCGAAGTGCTACCGCGACTGTCCGACAAGTCCGCACGCATCTTCACTTCACTTTCTGGGCGAGCTGGGAGACTTCAGGCACGATACCCGCGAACAGCCGCTCATACTGGTCGATGGAGCGCTCGATCGCGAAGTTCTGCTGAAAGTATCGAACTGAGCGACGGCTGTGCTCGACCCATGCGTCACGAGACTGCTGCAGCTCAACAACGGCATCGGCCATCGAATCGAGATCCTCGACCACGACTCCAACCTTGTGCCCTTCTTCTTGGGCACCACTGTCGAAAAACGAGACCGTCGGAACCCCCCTCGACCACGCTTGGAGAAATGTGTTGGGGAAGCCCTCGGTGATTGAAGTGTTCACCAAAAGCGACGCTCCATCGAAATAGGACTCGACTTCATCGGTGGCCACATGCCCGGTAAGGACCAGATTTGTAACCCCGGATGCCCGTTCCTTCACACGAATGAAGACAGGGTCATTCTGCGGCGCGCCCCCTACGAGCAAGAAGCGGTAACTCGACAAACGCCGGGCGAGTTCTACGAAAAGTTCCGCACGCTTGACCGAACGTATAGCCCCCACCCAAATGATCGGGCCATCTGACCTGGCCGGCTTGCCGCTATAGCTGTAGCAACTATTGATCTGGGTGGCCTGTCGGTCAAATGCCGACTTGCACATGGCCAATTGCCGCTCGCTTTGAACCACCACACGAGTCGCGTTTCGGACCCCATATCCGAAAAGCATCTTGTCGCGGATTAGCCCCACCCGAGGAAGACTGGCATCAAAGTCGGAATCAGATGCGCCGGCGAAGACGCTGGACTTTCCTAGCGCATTGGCAATACCTACAACCATGCCGGTCAAGCCCCCAGCACATCGCTGATAGTAGACGTCAGCGCCGGAGCGGCGCATCGCCCCCCAAAGGCTGGTCATCAGTGGATGGAAGAAGCGGACTCCTGGAACCCCTGCCTTGGGTGGCATCATCTTTAGTAGGTTGACGCCCGATCGGTGCACCCCCTCTTGCTGCCCGAAGTCATGGCTGATCATCGAAACTGCATGACCACGCTTGACAAGCTCCCTCGCAATTAGGGCCTGCTGAACTTCCGCGCCGCCGACAAAGCTGATCTCCTTGGCACCATCAAGCACCGGATAGCCATTCGGCGAAACAAAGCAGATCCGCAACTGGCGGCTCAAGGCGCTTGCTCCATCGGCGCTGCAGGTTGTGCTATGTAGGACTGGTAGATCGACAAGAGGCGATCCGTGCACAAGGCGGCTGTCGCGTGCGCCTCGACCCATTTCCTTTGGGCAGCTATCACTGTCGCCCTTTCGGCATCGCAACGCAGCAGCGCTTGCACCAAATCATCTTCGTTGCGCGATGACACCACCTGCCACGGCAACGGGAGTATCCTGCGCACGTCAGAGTAGTCAGTGCTGACGACAGGCGTCCCGCAGGCCATTGCCTCCAGAATCACATTCGGAAAGCCCTCATGCCGGGATGTCACTAGCACTGCGTCACAGGAAGCCATCACCTCAAGTACGTCGCGTCGGCTGCCAGCGAACTTGACCGATTCGCCCAGTTGAAGCTCGTCATACGAGCGAAGCACAGCCGCTTTGTAGTCGGATTTCGCGGCAGCAAGCTCGCCACCAACGACAACCATCTTCCACCTGGGATCCGTATCTACCAACCGACGAGCCACACGCAGCGCAAGCACGAGGTCCTTTTGGGGCTTGATGGTGCCCACAACGGCCAGCCTCTTGACGCCCCTACCAGGCAACAACTTGAACGCGGGTTGATCTGAGCACGCGAGTCGTTTGTCGACATCCTGCAAATCGATGCCGTTCCACACGACATGCACAGCCTTGCTCGGACGCATGAAGTTCCGAGCGGCAAACTCGGCACCCGAGAACGAATTCGCTACGAGCCCATTTGTGAACGGCGAGGTAACAAGGTAGCCAAGCGCATGCAGTCGAGGCAACGCATAGTTGTCGTTGCGTTCCGAGTCGAGTGTAGGTATGGCCAAGCCGGCCGCAGCAACGCGTGCATAGAAGTTGCCGTCGAAAAGAAAGCCGTGAACGATGTCAGGTCGCCAATCTCGGATGTGCGCACGCAAGCGGCGCAATACACCCAGGTCCAAACGGTTCTGCTTGGGGTCGACAACAAGCCGCAACCTGTTCTGCGAGAGTTCTTCTGCGCGAGGAACTTCATCGGAAAGGGCATAGATGCATATGTCGTGTCCACGACGCGCCAGTTCGTTGGTCAGCAACACGACCTGCTTCTCGGCGCCACCCAGCCCCAAGCCGCTCACGACGAAAAGAACTCTCAACGCTAACCCTCAGAATTGCACCAGTTCATCACTGTTGACTGCATGCGGCCATTTCCGCTACAGAGCAGTTGATGAACGAAGCCGCGAACAACGGTCGTGCGACTTCAACAACTACGAACCAGGTAGGCAGTTTCAGTCAGGCAGATGAACCGACGAAACGCCGACGAAGTTCAGGATCTACGCTCATCATCAGTGCATCGACAAACCGCAGCTGCTGTTCGAATGCCTCTGTGGGATTTGATGAAAGGCTGGAAACCCGAACCAGGTAGCCATCGGGGATCTTTCCCGCCAACGCGTAGCGCAACTGGGTCAACTCTCGGTCCAAGTACGACATGACTGCGTCGTCGCCCATCGTGAACCAGTAGGTCACAGGCTCAATTCGTTGCCCTTGCGTGGCAACCATGCGCGCCGATGGCACGGTCGCCCCAGCCACGGTAAGTGGAAGCCGTTGCAACTGGCTGATCCTGAACCCTTGAGCCGAATAGCACACCTCCTGACGATGCGCCCTCATTTGTTGGTTCTGCTTCGAACCGTAGGTGATCGAGAGCATGATGCGTTCGCCCTTCGAATTCACGTATGTTCGACTGAGTATCTGGTCATAGATCTTGCTCATCGCCGATTCCTGGTCAGGCGACGGCGGAATCGGAATCATGAACGGATCAACCTTCCAATCACCAAAAGCCTTGGGGATCGAAGACTCCAAGTCGAAGCCTGGACGGGAGTCGGCCAGTAGTCTTGTCGGCACCGCGAGAACGCTTAACGCGGCCGCGCCCAACATGAGGAGCAGGACAATCAGCGGCCTCACGAGCGAAACCTTCATGCCGTCTTGCCTTCCCGATTACGGAAGAAGAAGCCAAGAATGCCGTCGATGATGAACATCAGCAACAAGGCGACACCGAACAGCACCATTCCGGCGGCGCCATGCACCACGCCCTGCCCCGCCTCATCGCCGAAGTGATAAGTCACCAACACAAGAATCATCACGCGGATGATATTGGCGAAAAACGACATCGGAATGATCAGGATCGCAAGGAGGACGTTGCGCAGTTTCGACGTATGGCCAACTATATTCATGTATAGCAGGCCAAGCGCCTCGAGCGTGAACATCGAGTTCAGGCCAGCGCAGGCATCAGCAACCAGCAGCTGATATTGACCTACGCGAAGGATGACACCGGTACGCGATATCGGATAGCCCATGGCGTAGAGAATGCCTTCGGCCGCCCACGAAACAGCCTGCTTCAGCGGTTGCGTTAGCGCGTCCACCACAGCCCCTGGTAATGGGACGGCGAACAAGATAAAGAAAATCGGAAACGCTGCTACTCTTACGACACGCCAACCAAAACTTACAGCAAGCATGCCCACAAGCAGCGGGATAGCGGCACCCATCTCGAATGTGACAATGTTCTGGATGCGGCCGACAACATAAGTCAAAAGACCGAGCAATAAAACTACCCAGCCTGAGATGCCTGCTGGCTGGCCCGCCAGCGCTGCGGCGTGAAGCGCATCACGCCGCAACCACAAAAGCCAAACCACCACACCGAGGATTATGGGGCCATGGCCTTGCTCATCAGTGTTCCAAACCGTCTGCGCCAGCTTATAGAACACCGGACCAAACATAACCGAAAAACCGAAAGCCAACATGGCCAACGGCAGCATCGAATGCAGATTGCGCGTTGGGCTTACCGCTCCCGAACCGGCCATAGTGTTCATGATGGTCAAAAATCGTTCATGATCACGCCTGCCAGTTTGGCAGGCGTGCCAGTCAGCATTGCCACCAAATCCTGCAACGAGCCGACGCGGGATTCGTTGCGTCGCGCAATGACAACCGCACTGCCACAGCGCGCAGCGATCACGGTCGCGTCCGATCCATAAACCAGTGCAGGTGTATCCACAATCACGTGATCGAACTTCGAACAAAGCTCGCGGATCAGAAGACCAAAAGCCGGCCGCTCCACCAGTTCGACGGGATTTGGCGGCGTGATGCCCACGGGCAACACAAAAAGGCTGGGAACACCTTGAACTTGCTGCACTACTTGAGACTCAGCCCGCCCCGACAAAATGCCAGAAAGGCCAGCGTTATTGCCGAGGTTGAACACTTCATGTTGCCGAGGCCCTCGCATGTCGGCATCGACCAGAAGCGTTCTACCCCCGAGTTGCGCCAACGCTACGGCGAGATTGGCTGCGAAATAGGTCTTGCCATCACCGGTGTCGGGGCTAACCACGGCCAGTGCCGGGCGAGGCCCGTCTGACTCGATAAACACCCTCATCATCATCTGGCTACGAATGGCCCGAAACGATTCGGCCTGTAGCGAGAAAGGCTGGTTGAGCGTGACGAGTTCGGGACTGATCTTGCGCCGCTCCTCAGGCGCATAGGGATAGTGGAACTGCTGTGCCAGGGCGAAAAGCACGTCGTCGGTACTCGCGAACCCGAGCGCAATCGCAGCCTCGCCGAACCGGATGCCTCGCTCCCGCTGGTGCGCGAGTATCTGCTCCACTTGTTCGGCGGAGAGGTTGCGGGTCTCGCTGATGATCGCGCCGATGGATCGGTCGTGAATCGTGGCTGCATCGGCAGGTCCGCCATCCGCCGCAACGGGCGCCGCTTCGTGCAGTCCGGAATCCCGAAACTTGGCCATTGTCGTTATCCCTTCTGCGGTGCCGGCAGGCTATTGACTAGACGCTGCTGCATCAGCGACAAACGGCGCTTGCCTCCCAGCTTGAACTGGGCAGTGGGCTTGGGCATCACACCCAGCACGGGCAGGCCCACGGTGGCTGTAAGGTCCTCGAAAGCACGCACTCGGCGATCAAGCATTTCCAGCGCCAGCACTGCGCCTACAGCCAGCACCATTCCTACCACCAGTGACAGCAACGTATTCACGACAACTCGCGGCGAAGATGGGTCGCTAGGCGGTACCGCCTGACCTAGGACGAAGATGTTTCCTTGCGTGGCTTGGCTTTCCAAACTTGTCTGGTTCAGGCGCGACAACACAGCCTCGTACGCCCGCTGCGCACTTTCCATCTCGCGAACCAGGACGGCACCTTCATCTCGAACAGCCTTCATGCGCAAGACCTTCGCACGCTGGGCCTCCAAAGACGCCTTGAGTTCTGCCTCTCGTTGACGATTGATGTTGGCGGTAACCCCTACGCCGCCGGTCACCTTCTTGGTTTCGGCATCCAAGCGTGCGCGCAGTGTGTTGATGTTCGCCTTTGACTCGATGACCTGGGGATGGTTGTCGCCGAGTCTCGCGCTTAGCTCTTGCAGCCGAGCTTCGTTGCGGGAGAGGTCTGACTTCAGGCTGCCAATGACCGGATTCCCAAGGACCTCTTGAAGACGGTCGCCTGACTCGCCTCTGGCTTGCGCCTGGCGACTCCCTGACTCGGCAGCCAACGCCTGGATCATGACCAGTTGAGAGGAAAGCTCGCTAAGGCGGGCGCTTTCGATGTCCAAGCGTTCATCCGTAGCGATGATGCCCTTTTCCTTCTGGAAGGCAGACACGCGACCTTGAGCCTTTTCCAGAGCGTCTCTCGCTTCCTTGGCTCGCTGATCGAAGAAATTGGAGTACTGCTTAGCGGGATCAACCCGTAGTTCGATCGCAGTATCGATGTAGGCTTGCACAAAGGCGTTGGCCAACGCCGCCGCAAAGTTCGGATCTGGGGCTCGATAGGAAATGCTGATAACGTTGCTTTCCCGCGAAGGCCGTACATCGAGATTCGGCTTGAAACGGCCTGCGACCCATGCCTCTATGTCACCTTGGCCTCCCGTTTCCTCCAGCCAATCCGCTCGAATCTGCGGGTTGTCCGCAAGCTTAAGGTTGCGCACCACTCGCCGGGCAACACGATCGCTCAAAACCACATCGACCTGGGTCGCCACATAGGACGGCGCCAGCATGCCCGCGAACTGCCCTGCGATCGGGTCTGGCTTGACATCAATCACCACCGACGCAGAAGCCGTGTACTGTTTCGGCAAAATCAAACTAACGGCAATCGTCGTACCCACGGTAAGGAGAAGCACCAAGACCGCGACCCACCACCGGGCCTTGAATATCGATAGAAACTGGGAGAGATTCATTGCCAATCACCTCTCAGAACAGGCTTTCGCGCACGTAGACCACGTCGCCCGGCAGCAGTACGTCGTCCATCTTGGGCGTCAACACCTGCAGCGTCCCGTCAGCCGCGCGGCGATGTACTCGAAGTCCTTTCTCCGTGCCACGCAAGTTCAGGCCACCACCGGAGGCCAGCGCCTGCATGACAGTCATGTCGCGCTCCAAACGAAGTGCACCAGGTCGCTGCACTTCGCCATAGATATAGACCATCGGTGCACGCTCCACATAGATAACGTCTCCATTCTGGACAATCAAGTCGTTCTCGCGGCTATCGGTTCGGAATATGGCGGGCAAATCGATCACCTTGCGCATTGACTTGCCGTCGCGTGTACCCACCAGGGTCAGCGTATCCGCGCCGTTTGCGTTGATGCCACCTGCGACAGCCAGAACATCGGACAGACGCATATCAGCCACCTCGAGCGGATACCTCCCCGGACGATTCACTTGACCCAGAACACTGGCCTGGTTACCACGCACTTGAAGCACTTGAATGCTGACCTGCGGCTGCTTTACAAAGTTGCCGGTTCGCAGCCCGTCAGCAATGGCCTTCTCGGCTTGGCTGACAGTGCTGCCTCCTAGCCTGACCGAGCCCAGGAGCGGATAGCTCACGATGCCCGCTTCTCCGATACGCGTCTCCAGAGTCAAGTCCGGATTCTGATAAACGTTGACGCGAATAACGTCACCGGCGCCAAGGCGGTATTCGTTGGCCATCGAGGACGCAGGTTGGGCAATGGCCGGCGCCAGGCCCAACGGACCGAGACCAACTCCCGCGATCGCGATCACAGCCTGAACCAAGAGCTTGGAGATTTTCATCACTTCAGACCCATGCCTTTCGAAATGGAGGACGCGTCCAGCGCGGTTGAAGCAGTCGGGGAGGGCGCTGCCGGAGCTACCGGTGCCGGTGCTGGCGCAACACCGGCACCTGCCGGCGCAGAAGCTGCAGCCTCGGCGTACTTCCCAACATATTCAATCTTGGCCGCATCCCGCATCGCCTTCAGATCCTTGGCGATGATGTCGCGCTTGCGCTCGTTGAGCAGGAACTGCTCGATGGCCGGCGTCGCCTGCTGCAGCGTGACGGGCTGTGAGCGCGAGCCCGCCAGCACGATGACCTGGGCGCCCGTGGGTGTGGTGTTCAGGAGTGCCTGTCCGTCCTTCAGGGCGGCAAAGGTGTTCAGGCTGGCCAGTGGCAGCTGCTCGGCCGCTCGCACGGCCTGGTTGCCGGTGAACCGGAAGTCATTGGCCTTCAAATACTCGACGAAATCGTTGATGCTCTTCGAGCCACTCAGCTGGGTGCGCAACTGCGCCACCTGCTCGGGCTTGGCCTCGATGGCGATCTCCTGCAGGCTGTACACGCGGCGGTCCTTGAACAACGCCGGGTTGTCTTCGTAGTACTTGGCGATCTCCTCGGGCGTGGGCTTGCTTGCTGCCTCTCCCGCCTTGTCGAGGTAGGCCCGCGCGATGATTTCCCGCTTGGCCGCCTCCAGTTGCTGCATCACGCGCGGGTCACGGTCCAGCTTCAGTTCCTCGGCCTTCTGCACCGACAGTTCCTGGTCGATCAGGCGCTCCAGAATCTGCTTGGACGCCGCCTCGGCCTGTTCAGGCTTCAGGCCACGCTGCTGCTGCAGCACGAAATTGATCTGGTGAACGGTGATCTCTTCCTTGTTGACCTTTACCGCCGTCTGCGACGCCACTTTGTCCTTCTTCTTGTCGCCGCAACCCACCAACAGCAGGGTGCTGCAGGCGGCAGCCACGGCCACCAGGTGCCAGGCTCTCGAGTTGCGGTTTCTAGTGTTCGGATGTTGCATCTTGATTCGGCTCCAGCACAGGGCTACAGGTAGACAGGGCGCCAGTTCACGCCCGTTGCACACAGGCTTTTCGGACGCGTTTTGAAGTGTAAGCGCCGGTATTGGCCGGGATATCGGCCTCAATTGCCAATCCGGACCAAACGCACAGACCGGACGTGAACAAAGGCACAGCTGCGTGGCACCGCGGCAGGCCCGCCGTCAGCCACACCTCGGCTTCAACATTTCACCCCCACATGCAACGCCACCACGCCTGCCATCAGGTTGTGGACGTCGACGTGGCCGAACCCGGCGCTCTGCATCATCGCCTTCAGCTCCTGCTGTGACGGGTGCATGCGGATCGATTCGGCCAGATAGCGGTAGCTGTCGGCATCGCCAGCCACCAGCTGGCCCAGCCGCGGCAGCACGTTGAACGAGTACCAGTCGTACGGTTTGCGCAGCGGCTCAGCCACCCGCGAGAACTCCAGCACCAGCAGCCGGCCGCCCGGCCGCAGCACGCGGCACATCTCAGCCAGCGCCTCTTCCTTGTGCGTCATGTTGCGCAGGCCGAAGGCCACACTGGCCAGATCGAACTGGCCATCGGCAAAAGGCAGGTGCTCGGCGTCGCAGACCACACTGGGGAGCACCAAGCCGTCGTCCAGCAGCCTGTCGCGGCCCGCGCGCAGCATGGCTTCGTTGATGTCCGAGTGCACCACCAGCCCAGTCGGCCCCGCCCGGCGGGCGAAGGCACGGGTCAGGTCGCCCGTGCCGGCGGCGATGTCCAGCACCTTGTCCCCAGGGCGGACGTTGGCGACCGTCACGGTGTAGGCCTTCCACGCCCGGTGCGCCCCCAACGACATCAAGTCGTTCATCAGGTCGTACTTGGACGCGACCGAATCGAACACCGAGCGCACGCGTCGCGCCTTGTCGGATTCGTCGACCGGGGTAAACCCGAAGTGGGTCTGGCTCATGGTGGCCGCCTAGATGTTTCAGTGCGAACTGCAGGCCGAGCCCGCCGGCGGCGGCATCGGTCGATCCCGTTCGACACCGGCGGCGGCCAGACGTTCCTCGTACTTTGCCCACAGTTCCGACTGGCGCATGCCCAGGAAATGCAGATAGTCCCAGGAAAAGATGCCACTTTCGTGACCGTCCGAGAAGCGCGGCTGCACGGCATAGTGGCCCACCGGCTCCAGCGACACGATCTGTACCTCTCGCTTGCCGGTCTGCAGCACTTCCTGCCCAGGGCCATGGCCCTGCACTTCGGCCGAGGGTGAATACACCCGCAGCAACTCGAAAGGCAGGCGAAAACAGCTGCCGTCATCGAAGCCCACTTCCAGCACCCGCGTGGACTGATGCACGGTCAACGATGTCGGTTTGGGGGTGTTTGCCTGCAGTCCGCTCATGGGCTGGCTCGACACATTGGGGTCGGCAGTTTAGCGCCCGACCCGGTCGCGCTCGGCGCGTTCCTAGGGATGGGGAACGCCGTCAAACCAGCACCCGCTCGATGCCGCCAGCGTTGGCTTCGGCCACGTAGCGCGGCATCCAGTCCGGACCGAGGATGCGCTGGGCCATCTCGACGACGATGTAGTCGGCCTCCAGCAGGCCATTGTCCAAGTCGTTGCGGTAGCGGCTCAGCCCTTGCAGGCAGCTTGGGCACGAGGTCAGGATCTTCACCGGCCCTTCGGTCGGCGCGCCGCCCGCAGCCCGCAGCGCCGCCGCGTCGCGCCGCAACTCTTCCTCCTTGCGGAAGCGCACCTGGGTGGAGATGTCCGGCCGGGTGACCCCGAGCGTGCCGCTCTCGCCGCAGCAGCGCTTGCTTTCCAGCACCTGCGGCCCCACCAGCGCCTGCACCGTCTTCAGCGGCGCCTGCAGCTTCATCGGGCTGTGGCAGGGGTCGTGGTAAAGGTAGCCGCCGGAGCCTTCCAGGCGGATGTTCTTTTCCAGCAGGTATTCGTGGATGTCCACGATGCGGCAGCCCGGGAAGATCTCCTCGAACTTGTAGCCCTGCAGCTGGTCGTAGCAAGTGCCGCAGCTGACCACCACGGTCTTGATGTCCAGGTAGTTCAGCGTGTTGGCCACGCGGTGGAACAGCACCCGGTTGTCGGTGATCATGCGCTCGGCTTTGTCGAACTGGCCCGAGCCGCGCTGCGGATAGCCGCAGCACAGGTAGCCGGGCGGCAGCACCGTCTGCACGCCGGCATGCCACAGCATCGCCTGGGTGGCCAGGCCCACCTGGCTGAACAGCCGCTCGGAGCCGCAGCCCGGGAAATAGAACACCGCCTCGGTCTCGGCCGTGGTGTTGCGCGGGTTGCGGATGATCGGGACGTAGTCGCGGTCCTCGATGTCCAGCAGCGCCCGCGCGGTCTTCTTCGGCAGGCCGCCCGGCATCTTCTTGTTGATGAAGTGGATGACCTGCTCCTTCACCGGCGCGGGGCCCAGCGTCGCCGGTGGCGCCGCGGTCTGCTTGCGCGCCACGCGCTGCAGAAGGTCGTTGGCCAGACGCTGCGCCTTGAAGCCGATGCCCACCATGCCGGCGCGCACCGTCTTGATCACCCGCGGATCGGTGGCGTTCAGGAACATCATCGCCGCGGCGTTGCCAGGCCGGAAGCTCTTGCGCCCCATCTTGCGCAACAGGTTGCGCATGTTCATCGTGACGTCGCCGAAGTCGATCTTCACCGGGCAGGGCGATTCGCACTTGTGGCACACCGTGCAGTGGTCGGCCACGTCCTCGAAGTCCTCCCAGTGCTGCAGGCTGACGCCGCGGCGGGTCTGCTCCTCGTACAGGAAGGCCTCGATCAGCAGGCTGGTGGCCAGGATCTTGTTGCGCGGGCTGTAAAGCAGGTTGGCGCGCGGCACGTGCGTGGCGCACACCGGCTTGCACTTGCCGCAGCGCAGGCAATCCTTGATGCTCTCGCTGATGGCGCCGATGTCGCTCTGCTGCATGATCAGCGACTCGTGGCCCATCAGGCCGAAGCTGGGGGTGTAGGCCGCGCTCAGGTCGGCCGCATGGCCGCCGTCCTCGGCGCGGCGGCGCATCAGCTTGCCCTTGTTGAAGCGGCCCTGCGGATCGATGCGCGCCTTGTAGTCGGCAAAGGGCTGCAGTTCGGCGTCGCTCAGGAATTCCAGCTTGGTGATGCCGATGCCGTGCTCGCCGCTGATCACGCCGTCCAGCCGCCGCGCCAGCGCCATGATGCGCGCCACGATCTCGTGCGCCGTCTGCAGCATGGCGTAGTTGTCGCTGTTCACCGGGATGTTGGTGTGCACGTTGCCGTCGCCCGCGTGCATGTGCAGCGCCACCCACACCCGGCCGCGCAGCACCTGCTGGTGGATGCGCTTGCACTCGCGCACGATCGGCTCGAAGGGCGCTCCCGAGAAGATCGCTTGCAGCGGCGTCAGGATCTGCGTCTTCCATGAGGCGCGCAAGCTGTGATCCTGCAGCTGCGCAAACAGCGTGCGACCACTGTCGGGCTGCACCACGTCCAGCTGCGACAGCCAGCCCTGCCACTGGCTGCGCACTTCGTGCAGCAGCTGCAGCACCTGCTGCACCCGGTCTTCCAACAGCTCGGCGCTGGGCAAGGCCACCGCCTCGTCGGCGCGGCCCAGCGGCAGGTCGCCGCGGCTGAAGAAGGCCTCCAGCGCCTCGGCCAGCTCGATCTTGTTGCGCAGGCTCAGCTCGACGTTCAGCCGCTCGATGCCTTCGGTGTACTCGCCCATGCGCGGCAGCGGGATCACCACGTCCTCGTTCACCTTGAAGGCGTTGGTGTGCCGGGCGATGGCCGCGGTGCGCTTGCGGTCCAGCCAGAACTTCTTGCGCGCTTCGGCGCTGACGGCGATGAAGCCTTCGCCGCCGCGCGAGTTGGCGATGCGCACCACTTCGCTGGTGGCCCGGGCCACCGCGTCGGGGTCGTCGCCGACGATGTCGCCGAAGAGCGCCATCTTCGGCAGTCCGCCGCGCTTGCTCTTGGTGGCGTAGCCCACCGCCTTCAGGTAGCGGTCATCCATGTGCTCCAGGCCAGCCAGGATCGCGCCGCCCTGCGCCGCCTGGGCGAACAGGTAGTCCTTGATCTCGACGATGCTGGGCACGGCGTCCTTCGGATTGCCGAAGAATTCCAGGCACACGGTGCGCACATGCGCCGGCATGCGGTGCACCACCCAGCGTGCGCTGGTGATCAGGCCGTCGCAGCCTTCCTTCTGGATGCCCGGCAGCCCCGCCAGGAACTTGTCGGTCACGTCCTTGCCCAGGCCCACCTTGCGGAAGGTGGCGCCGGGGATGTCCAGCCGCTCTGTGCGCAGCAGCTTGCGGCCGCTGGCGTCGAAGGTCTTCAGCTCGAAGCTGGCCACCTCTGCGTCGTGGATCTTGCCCAGGTTGTGGTTCAGCCGGGTCACTTCCAGCCACTGCGCATCCGGCGTCACCATGCGCCAGCTGGCCAGGTTGTCCAGCGCCGTGCCCCACAGCACCGCCTTCTTGCCGCCGGCGTTCATCGCGATGTTGCCGCCGATGCAGCTGGCCTCGGCCGAGGTCGGGTCCACCGCGAACACATGGCCGGCGCGCTCGGCCGCATCGGCCACGCGCTGCGTCACCACCCCGGCTTCGGTGCGGATGGTGGGCACCTCGCGGTCCAGCCCGGGCAGGCGCACCCACTCCACCTCGCTCATCGCCTCGAGCTTCTCGGTGTTGATGACCGCGCTCTTCCAGGTCAGCGGCACCGCGCTGCCGGTGTAGCCGGTGCCGCCGCCGCGCGGGATGATCGTCAGGCCCAGATCGATGCAACCCTGCACCAGGCCGGCCATCTCCTCTTCGCTGTCGGGCGTCAGCACCACGAAGGGGTACTCCACCCGCCAGTCAGTGGCGTCAGTGACATGCGAGACGCGCGAAAGCCCGTCGAACTTGATGTTGTCCCGCGCCGTCACGCGGCCCAGCACACGGCGCGTGGCCTTGCGCAGGTCCCAGACGCGGCGAAACTGCGCGGCAAAGCGCTCGACAGCGGTGCGGGCCAGGCTCAGCAGCTCACCCACCCAGGCGTCACGCGTGGCATCCGCGCCCGGGTCGCGGCGGCGCTCCACCTCGTTCAGCCGGTGGTGCAGTGCGTCCACCAGCAGCTGGCGGCGCTTGGGGTTGTCGAGCAGGTCGTCCTCGAGGTAGGGGTTGCGCTGCACCACCCAGACATCGCCCAGCACCTCGTACAGCATGCGCGCCGAGCGGCCGGTGCGCCGCTCCTGCCGCAGCAGGTTCAGCAGTTCCCAGGCCCTGGCCCCGAGCAGGCGCAGGACGATCTCGCGGTCGGAGAACGATGTGTAGTTGTAGGGTATCTCGCGCAACCGCGGCAGACCGTCGCTCTCGGCGGCCGCCTGCGGGGCAACGGAGACGGCAGATTCGAGGGACAGCGGTGCATTCATGGCGCAGAGGCCCTTGGCCGGACAGCCGCGGATTATCGCAGCGCAGCATTTGTCCTGCGTCAGCGCAGGTGCTCTGCGGCGGGTTATCCCCGTTGCCCAAGTCGGTGCAAATGTGAAAGAAACGCGCCTGTCATAAAAGCCGGGCAAATTGTCCGCCTTGCCCTCGCACACGTCACGGAGCCGTCATGAAACTGAAATCCCTCGCCCTGGCCGCCGCCGCCAGTTCCTTGCTGGCCGCCCTGCCCGCCCAGGCCCAGACCGAGATCATCTGGTGGCATTCGATGAGCGGCCAGCTGGGCGAGTGGGTCAACGGCCTGGCCAAGGGCTTCAACGACAGCCAGAAGGACTACAAGGTGACCCCGGTGTTCAAGGGGACCTACCCCGAATCATTCGCCGCGGCGATTGCCGCCTTCCGCGCCGGCAACGCACCGCACATCCTGCAGGTGTTCGAGGTGGGCACCGCCAGCATGATGGCCAGCAAGGGCGCCATCGTGCCTGTGACCGAGGTCTTCAAGACCGCCGGCCTGAAGTTCGACCCCAGCGTCTACGTGCCCGCGGTGGCCGGCTACTACACCGCGCCCAACGGCCAGATGCTGAGCCTGCCCTTCAACAGCTCGACCACCGTCTTCCACTACAACAAGGACGCCTTCAAGGCCGCAGGGCTGGACCCGGAGAAGCCGCCGACCACCTGGCCCGAGGTGGCGCGCGCCGCCGCGTCGCTGAAGATCGCCGGCCACAAGTGCCCCTTCACCACCAGCTGGCAGAGCTGGACGCAGCTGGAGAGCTTCTCGGCCTGGCACAACGTCGAGTTCGCCACCAAGAACAACGGCTTCAACGGCCTGGACACCCGCCTGGCGGTGAACACGCCGCTGCACGTGCGCCACATCCAGAACCTGGCCAACATGTCGCAGCAGGGCCTGTTCGTCTACAAGGGCCGCAACAACTCGGCCGATGCGACCTTCGTGTCGGGTGAGTGCGCCATGACCACGGGGTCTTCAGCGCTGTACGGCGCGGTCAAGCGCAACGCCAAGTTCACGGGTGGCATCGGCACCCTGCCCTACTACCCCGACGTGGCCGGCGCACCGCAGAACACGGTGATTGGCGGCGCCAGCCTGTGGGCCATGTCCGGCAAGAAGCCGGCCGAGACCAAGGGCGTGGCCCTCTTCTTCAAGTACCTGTCCGATCCGCAGGTGCAGGCAAAGAGCCACCAGGAAACGGGCTACCTGCCGATCACGCTGGAAGCTTTCAAGATCACCGAGGCTTCGGGCTTCTACAAGCAGAACCCGGGCACCGACGTCAGCGTGAACCAGATGATCCGCAAGACCACCGACAAGTCGCGCGGCATCCGGTTGGGCAACTTCGTGCAGATCCGCACCATCATCGACGAGGAACTCGAGCAGGTCTGGTCCGGCAAGAAGACGCCGGAGCAAGGCCTGGCCGACATCAAGAAGCGCGGCGATGTCGAGCTGGAGAAGTTCCAGGCCGCCAACAAGGGCTGACGAGCCACCGATCTTGGCTGTCGAGAAGCGCGTCCGCTTTCGCAGCGGGTGGTTGCCTTGGGCGCTCGTCGCGCCCCAGTTGGCCATCGTGCTGGTGTTCTTCTTCTGGCCGGCGGCACAGGGGCTGTACTTCAGCGTGCTGCAGCAGGATGCCTTCGGCACCAGCGTGCAGTTCGTCGGGCTTGACAACTTCCGCACGCTGTTCAAGGACGAGACCTACCTGGCCTCGTTCCGAGTGACGGCGATCTTCTCGCTGCTGGTAGCGGTGCTGGGGCTGGCTCTGTCGCTGATGTTGGCGGTGATGGCCGACCGGGTGGTCAAGGGCTCGGGCGCGTACCGCACGCTGCTGATCTGGCCCTACGCGGTGGCGCCGGCCGTGGCCGGGGTGCTGTGGCTGTTCATGTTTGCACCGTCGATTGGCGTGGTCAGCTATGCGCTCAACGCCATCGGCATCCCCTGGAACCACCTGCTGGACGGTACCGACGCGCTGATCCTGGTGGTGGCCGCGGCGGTGTGGAAGCAGATCTCCTACAACTTCCTGTTCTTCCTGGCCGGGCTGCAGTCGATTCCCAAGAGCCTGATTGAGGCCGCTGCAATCGACGGCGCCGGCCCGTGGCGGCGCTTCTGGACGGTGCAGTTTCCGCTGCTGTCGCCCACTGCCTTCTTCCTGCTGGTGATCAACATCGTCTACGCCTTCTTCGACACCTTCGCCATCATCGACGCCGCCACCCAGGGTGGGCCGGGCAAGGACACGGCCATCCTGGTCTACAAGCTGTATTTCGACGGCTTCAAGGCAATGGACCTGGGTGGCTCGGCCGCGCAGTCGGTGGTGCTGATGGTGATCGTCATTGCGCTGACGGTGGTGCAGTTCAGGTACGTGGAACGACGGGTCAATTACTGAGATGGTCGAGAACCGCCCCGCCGCCACCGTGCTGGCCCACCTGACGCTAGTGCTCGGCGTGCTGATCATCGGCTTCCCGGTGTACCTGACCTTCATCGCCAGCACGCAGACGGCCGAACAGATCGTGCAGAACGTGCCGATGTCGCTGCTGCCCGGCAACAACATCGTCGAGAGCTACAGGCTCGCCTTGTTCGGCGGGCAGACGGCCTATGGCAGCAACCTGCCGCCTGCCGCGCCGATGCTGTGGGTCAGCCTGGTCAGCGCGCTGGTGATCGCCATCGGCAAGATCATCATCTCGCTGCTGTCGGCCTTTGCGGTGGTGTACTTCCGCTTCCCCGGCCGCAACCTGGTGTTCTGGATGATCTTCGTGACGCTGATGCTGCCGGTGGAGGTGCGCATCCTGCCGACCTACAAGGTGGTCAGCGATCTGGGCATGCTGAACACCTATGCCGGCCTGACAGTGCCGCTGATCGCCAGCGCCACCGCCACCTTCCTCTTCCGCCAGTTCTTCCTGACCGTGCCGGACGAGCTGGTCGAGGCCGCGCGCATCGACGGTGCCGGGCCGATGCGCTTCTTCAAGGACGTGCTGGTGCCGCTGTCGTCCACCAGCATCGCGGCGCTGTTCGTCATTCAGTTCATCTACGGCTGGAACCAGTACCTGTGGCCGCTGCTGATGACCACCAGCGAGGACATGTACCCGGTGGTAATGGGCATCAAGCGCATGATCTCCGGCGGCGATGCGGCCACCGAATGGAACGCGGTGATGGCCACCGCGATGCTGGCGATGATCCCGCCGGCGCTGGTGGTCATCCTGATGCAGCGCTGGTTCGTCAAGGGCCTGGTAGACAGCGAGAAATAGATGGGTGCGATCAGCCTGCGCAATGTCGAGAAGACCTACGCCCCCGGCTCGAAGGCCGCGGTCAAGGTGATCCACGGCGTGAATGCCGAGATCGGCGATGGCGAGTTCATCGTCATCGTCGGCCCCAGCGGCTGCGGCAAGAGCACGCTGCTGCGCATGGTGGCGGGGCTGGAGGAGATCACCGGTGGCGAGATCGCCATCGGCGGCCGGGTGGTCAATCGCTTGGAGCCCAGCGAGCGCGACATCGCGATGGTGTTCCAGAACTACGCGCTCTACCCGCACATGAGCGTGTTCGACAACATGGCCTACGGGCTGAAGATTGCCAAGGTGCCGCCCGAGCAGATCAAGGCCCGGGTGGACAAGGCGGCCAAGATCCTGGAGCTGTCGGCACTGCTCGAGCGCAAGCCGCGCCAGCTGTCGGGCGGGCAGCGGCAGCGGGTGGCGATGGGCCGCGCCATCGTGCGCGAACCCTCGGTGTTCCTGTTCGACGAGCCGCTGTCCAACCTGGACGCCAAGCTGCGCGCGCAGACCCGGCTGGAGATCCAGAAGCTGCACCGGAGCTTAAGCATCACCTCGCTGTTCGTCACGCACGACCAGGTCGAGGCCATGACGCTGGCGCAACGCATGATGGTCATGAACGCCGGCCGCATGGAACAGTTCGGCACGCCGGAAGAGGTGTACCAGCGGCCGCAGACCACCTTTGTGGCCGGCTTCATCGGCAGCCCGCCGATGAACCTGCTGCGCGGTCAGGCCGATGGGCAGCGTTTCGTCGTTGCCGGGCAGACGCTGGCACTGCCGCAGGCGGCGCCGCGCAGCGGCGAACTGATCCTCGGCCTGCGGCCCGAGCATGCCGAGTGGGGCGTCGACAGCGCCGAGGCTTGGCGGCTGCAGGTGGACGTGGTCGAGACGCTGGGTGCCGAGCGGCTGGTCTATTGCCGGCTGGGCGAGACGTTGTTCACCGTGCGCATCGACGGCACCCTGCCCGCGCCGCGGCCAGGTGAACAGGTGCCGCTGGGTGTGCGCGCCGACCGGCTGCACTGGTTCGACGCCGCCAGCGGCCAGCGCATCGCATGACCGGCGACTGGCCTTTCCCGTTCTGGATCGCCCACCGCGGCGCCGGCAAGCTGGCGCCGGAGAACACGCTGGCCGCCTTCCGGCTGGGTGCCCGCCACGGTTACGCCGCCTTCGAGTGCGACGTGAAGCTCAGTGCCGACGGCGTGCCCTTTCTGCTGCACGACGCCACGCTGGAGCGCACGACCAATGGCCGCGGCGTGGGCGGAGACTTGCCGTGGGGCGAATTGTCGCGACTGGATGCCGGCGCCTGGCACAGCCCGGCCTATGCGGGCGAGCCGCCGGCCACGCTGCAGGCCGTGGCCGCTTTCCTGCAGGCCAACGGCTTCTGGCTGGACCTCGAAATCAAGCCGACCCCCGGCACCGAGGCGCAGACCGGCGCCGCGGTGGCCGAAGCGGTGGCCCGGCTGTGGCATGAAAGAGTGCAGCCGCCGCTGCTCAGTTCCTTTCGGCCCGACGCGCTGCGTGCAGCGCGCGACGCCGCGCCGCAATTGCAGCGCGCGCTGCTGCTGGACAAGCTGCCCGCCGACCCGCTGGCGCTGGCTTCCGAACTGCGCTGCGTGGCGGTCATCACCGACCACCGCCTGATGGACGCGGCGCTGGTGGGCCGCCTGCACGCAGCCGGGCTGCGCGCCATGGTCTACACCGTCAACGACGGCGGGCGTGCGCAGGCGCTGCAAGCTTTGGGCATCGACGGGCTGGTCACCGACGCGGTGGACCGGCTGGGCCCCGGCGCTCAGCTGCGGTAGTCGGCGTTGATGCTGACGTAGTCGTGTGACAGGTCGCAGGTCCAGACCGTGTCGCTGGCCGTGCCGCGGTGCAGGTCCACGCGCACGGTGATCTCGGACTGCTTCATGACGCGCTGGCCCTGCTCTTCGGCGTAGCCCGGGTGGCGCGCACCGCGCGTGGCCACGTGCACGTCGTCCAGGTACAGATCGATCAGGCTCTGGTCCAGGTCGTCGATGCCGGCATAGCCCACCGCGGCCAGGATGCGACCCAGGTTCGGGTCGCTGGCGAAGAAGGCCGTCTTGACCAGCGGCGAATGCCCGATGGCATAGGCCACCTTGCGGCACTCGGCCCCGTCGCGCCCGCCCTGCACCTGTACGGTAATGAACTTGGTGGCGCCTTCGCCGTCGCGCACGATGGCCTGCGCCAGCTGCCGGGCCACGTCGATCAGCGCCTCGCGCAGCACGGCGCCGTCACCTTGCGTCCACTGCGTGATGGTCGGGTTGCCGGCCTGGTGCGTGGCGATCATCACGAAGGAGTCGTTGGTCGAGGTATCGCCGTCGATGGTGATGCGGTTGAAGGACGCATCGGCCGCGTCCTTCACCAGCTGCGGCATCAGCGCCGGGTCGATGGCGGCATCGGTGGCGATGAAGCCGAGCATCGTCGCCATGTTCGGCCGGATCATGCCGGCGCCCTTGGAGATGCCGCTGATATGCACCGTCTTGCCGCCCAGCACCACTTGGCGCGAGGCGGCCTTCGGCACGGTATCGGTGGTCATGATGGCCTCGGCCGCCACCGCCCAGTGGTCGGGCCGGGCGTCGGCCAGCGCGGTGGGCAGCGCCGCCTCGATGCGCTCGTGCGGCAGCGTCTCCATGATCACGCCCGTCGAGAAGGGCAGCACCTGCTGCGGGGTCACGCCCAGCAGCTTGCCCAGCACCGCGCAGGTGGATCGGGCGCGCGCCAGGCCGTCGGCGCCGGTGCCGGCATTGGCATTGCCAGTGTTCACCAGGATCGCGCGGATACCCTGCCCGGCCGCCAGGTGCTCGCGGCACAGCAGTACCGGTGCAGCGCAGAAGCGGTTGGCGGTGAACACGCCGGACACGCTGGCGCCTTCGGCCAGTTGCACCACGGTCACGTCGCGGCGGTTGGCCTTGCGCACGCCAGCCATCGCGGTGCCGATCTCGACGCCGCGCACGGCGTGCAACGAAGCGGGATCTGGCGCGGTCAGGTTGACAGGCATCGGTTCCCCCCTCAGGCCAACTTGCCGTGACAGTTCTTGTACTTCTTCCCGCTGCCGCAGGGGCAGGGTTCGTTGCGGCCCACCTTCGGCACGCTGGCCACGGCCGCTGCGGCCGCGCCGCCAGACTCCGTGGACACGCTGCCGTCCTCGTTGGGGTGGGTGTAGGTGACGCTCACCTGCGAAGCGCGCTCTTCGATGGCCTCGGCCGCCTGGGCCACCTGCTCTTGCGACTGGATGCGCACCGTCAGCAGCAGGCGCGTCACTTCCATCTTCACCACGTCGAGCAGCTGCGAGAACAGCTCGAAGGCCTCGCGCTTGTATTCCTGCTTCGGGTTCTTCTGTGCATAGCCGCGCAGGTGGATGCCCTGGCGCAGGTAGTCCAGTGCGGCCAGGTGCTCGCGCCAATGGCTGTCCATCGACTGCAGCAGCACCATGCGCATGAAGGGGGTGAACTGTTCGCTGCCGACGGCTTGCAGCTTGCTCTCGAACATTGCGTCGGCAGCGGCCAGAACCTTCTCGAGAATGTCCTCGTCGGTGAGTGTGTCGCTCTGCTCCAGCAGCGGCTGCAGTGGCACATCGAGCTGCCATTCTTCGCGCAATACCTTCTCCAGGCCAGGAAGGTCCCACTGCTCCTCCAGGCTGTCGGCGGGCACGTAGGTGCGCACGACTTCGGTCATGGCACTGCGGCGCAGGTTGGCGATCTGCTCGTCCAGCACGCCGGCCTCGAGGATCTCGTTGCGCTGCTGGTAGATGACCTTGCGCTGGTCGTTGGCAACGTCGTCGTACTCGAGCAGCTGTTTGCGGATGTCGAAGTTGCGCGCCTCCACCTTGCGCTGCGCCCCTTCGATGCTGCGGCTGACGATGCCGGCCTCGATGGCCTCGCCCTCGGGCATCTTCAGCCGGTCCATGATGGCGCGCACCCGGTCGCCGGCGAAGATGCGCATCAGCGAATCGTCCAGGCTCAGGTAGAAGCGGCTTGCGCCCGGGTCGCCCTGACGGCCCGAGCGGCCACGCAGCTGGTTGTCGATGCGCCGGCTTTCGTGGCGCTCGGTGGCAATGATGCGCAGCCCGCCCTGCGCCTTGACCTGCTCGTGCAGGCCTTGCCACTCGTCCTTCAGCTGCTGGATGCGGCGTGCCTGTTCGTCAGGAGGCAGCTCGGGGTCGGCCTCGACCATCTGAACCTGCTTTTCCACATTGCCGCCCAGCACGATGTCGGTGCCTCGCCCAGCCATGTTGGTGGCAATGGTGATCACGCCCGGCCGTCCGGCCTGGGCCACGATCTCGGCCTCCTTGGCATGCTGCTTGGCGTTCAGCACCTGGTGCGGCAGCTTGGCCTTCTGCAGCAGGCCGGAGATCAGTTCGCTGTTCTCGATCGAGGTGGTGCCCACCAGCACCGGCTGGCCACGCTGGTGGCAGTCGCGGATGTCGGCGATGACGGCGTCGTACTTCTCCTTCGCCGTCTTGTAGATCAGGTCGTTCTCGTCCTTTCGGATGGTCGGCTTGTTCGGCGGGATGACCACCGTCTCCAGGCCGTAGATCTCCTGGAACTCGAAGGCCTCGGTGTCGGCCGTACCGGTCATGCCGGACAGCTTGCCGTACATGCGGAAGTAGTTCTGGAAGGTGACCGAGGCCAGCGTCTGGTTCTCGTTCTGGATCTGCACGCCTTCCTTGGCCTCCACCGCCTGGTGAAGGCCGTCGCTCCAGCGCCGGCCGCTCATCAGCCGGCCGGTGAATTCGTCGACGATGACCACCTCGCCGTTCTGCACCACGTAGTGCTGGTCGCGGTGGTACAGATGGTGCGCGCGCAGCGCCGCGTACACATGGTGCATCAGCGTGATGTTGGCCGGGTCGTAAAGGCTCGCGCCTTCGACCAGCAGGCCCGCCTCGGTGAGGATGGCCTCGGCGTGCTCGTGGCCCTGCTCGGTCAGGAAGACCTGGTGGCTCTTCTCGTCGAGCGTGAAGTCGCCCGGCTCGATCACGCCTTCGCCGGTGCGCGGGTCGGCCTCGCCGATCTGCTTCTTCAGCTTGGGCACCACGGCATTGATGCGCACGTACAGGTCGGTGTGGTCCTCGGCCTGGCCGCTGATGATCAGCGGCGTGCGCGCCTCGTCGATCAGGATCGAGTCCACCTCGTCGACGATGGCGTAGGACAGCCCTCGGGCCACCCGATCGCGCACCTCGTAGACCATGTTGTCGCGCAGGTAGTCGAAGCCGAATTCGTTGTTCGTGCCGTAGGTGACATCGGCGGCATAAGCCGCCTGCTTCTCGTCGCGCTGCATGCCGGGCACGTTGACGCCCACCGTCAGGCCCAGGAAGCCGTACAGGCGCCCCATCCATTCGGCGTCGCGCCGCGCCAGATAGTCGTTGACGGTGACCACGTGCACGCCCTTGCCGGCCAGCGCGTTCAGGTACACCGGCAGCGTGGCCATCAGCGTCTTGCCTTCGCCAGTGCGCATCTCGGCGATCTTGCCCTGGTGCAGCGCCATGCCGCCCATCAACTGCACGTCGAAATGGCGCATCTTCAGCGTGCGCTTGCCGGCCTCACGCACCACGGCAAAGGCCTCGGGCAACAGCTGGTCCAGCGTCTCGCCCTGCCCCAGCCGCTGGCGGAACTCGTCGGTCTTGGCACGCAGCGCGGCATCGTCCAGCGCTTCCATGCGCGGCTCGATCTCGTTGATCTGCTGCGCCGTGCGCCGGTAGGTCTTCAGCAGGCGGTCGTTGCGGCTACCGAACAGCTGGGTCAGGATCTTTGGGAACATGCGGCATCACGGAATGGGTGGACTGCGGCGCCCTGCATCCGACGCTGCCGGACGCATGCCCGAACTCCGACGGGCACAGCGGGAGCACAGGTGGGACTGCACGCCCGGTTTGCAAGGCCGGTCACAGCCGCAAAGACCGTCGAGTTTATCACCCGCCCCTGGGCCGAGAATGGCTCCTGCCCGCACTGGCTACACTGCAAAGCATGGCAAATGACAAGGTCCCGGGCTCCGCACAGCACCCCACCTTGTCGCTGGGTGCCGCGCTGGACCAGAGCCAACCCTTGACGCAGTTGCTGCAGCGCCTGCAGGCTTCGCGAGCTCGCTTCGAGAGCGTGCGGTCGTTGCTGCCGCAAGCCCTGCAAACGGCTGTGCAGCCCGGCCCGCTGGACGAAACCGGGTGGACCTTGCTGGTGCCCGGCGGCCCGGCTGCGGCCAAGCTGCGGCAGTTGTTGCCGGACCTGCAGGCCGCGATGGACCAGCAGCATGGCCCGAGCCTGCCCATCCGCATTCGCATCCGCGGACGATGAATTCGGTGGTGCCGGCTGTCAGAGTCGAACTGACGACCTTCCGCTTACAAGCCGGACTTTCTCAGTTCTGCTGCGTGATCGAAGGTCAATCGTGTAGAGCGTTTCCGCGATAGCGGTCACTAACTGCACGGTTCCATTTGAAGGTCATTTGATGGCGGCACAGCGTCCGCCGTCAGGTTTTCAGACGCGGGGATAAACAGCTTCGCTTCACGGTGCTTTCAACTTCAGAAAGCGCAACCGTGGGGTATTCCATCAAGCACATCAAGGGCCGTGGCGGCCGCGTTCGCTATCAGGCCCAGGTCTGGCACGACAGCCTGTTCTATGGCGCCAAGACGTTCGACAACGAGGGACTCGCAACCACCTGGGGGGAGGCAAAGTTCGAAGCGGCAGTCGCCGGCACCCTGCAGCCTGCCGCACTTCGCGCCAAGCAGCGCAAGTGTGAGGTCGGACTGAACCAGACGATGGCCCATTGGGCACAGCAGTATCTCGAAGGCCCGGGCCAGAAGCACGGCGAAAGTCGCCGATATGACTACGCGCTCGTGGGCAAACTGCTGAGTACGACGAAGCTGCGCGCTTTCGACGGCGAGGAAGGCGCTCAGCTCGTCGAGCAACTCAGCATCGACTGGCAGTTCGACCGTCGCCAGAAATCGAAGGCCACGAAGCCGACCGGCGAATCGCCGAAGCCGCTCGTCTCCAATACTGTTCGACTGCGTCTTTCAGCCCTCCTGCGCATCATTCGCTTCGCCAAGAGCAAGTTGCCCGTGGAAGCCGGGTTCAGGGGACCGGCGCTGGAAGCGATCTTCGAGTGGGAGCTGCCCGCGGCGTACTCTGCGCCACGCACCCGGCTGCCCAGCGACGACGAGTACGCATCGATGATGCGCGAGCTCGGCTTGGAGACCCCGTTGGGCGACCTGCTCATGGGCATTGACGAAACCGGGGCTCGCATGAGCGAGCTGCGCACGATCAAGGGCGCCGATGTCCGCCTCCTCGAGATCGGCGGCGTCGTCATCGGCGGCGAGTGGACGTTGCGCAAGCACAAGACCCAGCGCACGGTCGGTACTCGGCAGGTGCCGCTCAGCCTGTTCGCTGCGCAGATGCTGCAGCGGCGGCGCGCGGTCCATGGCGACGGGCCGCTGTTTCCGGGGTTGACCAAGGACCAGGCCTGCGATGGATTCGACGAGGCGTGTGACACGCTCGGGATCCAGAACCTGCAATACAAAGACTTCCGGCGTGCGTTCATCAACAGGAACAAAGACTCGACCTCGCACCTGGACATGGTGCGGGTCACCAGTGCGATGCTCGAACGGGAAGCCACTCGGCTGACCGAGGCTGAGCGCAGCGTCCTGCAGGCCGTCGGACACCGGCGTCCCGCGACGACCCTCGGCTACACCCTCGCCGACATCGAAAAGCTCTGCGCGCGCTTCACGGCGACGAGTCGTTGGCCGCGCATCCGGGCCATGCTCGCAATGGACGCTGCGCCAACCCCACCCATGGCGGCATCAAGTTCAGACGAGCTCGACGCGCTGCAGTCCGAGCTGGCAGCCGTGTTGGCCAAGGTGTCTGCGGCCATGCGATCGGCTCCCCGGGCCAGCTCCGCATCTCCCTCCTCGCCAACCTGAAACCTCGCGCCCCTAAGCCCGATACCGGCGGTGCTTTGCCGCCGGCTCAACAGGCACACGGGTATCGACGATGCCGCGGCACGCCATGGAGATTGCGCGGACCGTGGCAACGGCGATCGCAGGTCGCGCAACACCGTGGCAACCGTGGCAACCGTGGCAACCGTAGCAACCGTAGCAACCGTAGCGACCGTAGCAACCGTAGCGACCGTAGCAACCGTAGTGACCGTAGTGGCCGTAGCAGCGCGACCAGCACCGAGCTCGGACTCATCCCTCGGCACCACCACAGCCGGCTCACTCGAAAACTTCATCGGAGTTCAACACATGACCAAGTCCATCGCAACGGCAGAGTCGGTCCAAGCCGCCGCCGACCAACTGCACGCAGAAGGCCGCGAGCCCACTATTGACGCCATTCGCGAACGCATCGGCGGGGGTTCCGAGACGACGGTGCTGCGACACCTGCAGCGCTGGCGGGAAACCCCCAGAGCCTCGATCGCCGCCCCGCCCCTTCCCTCTTCGGTCACCACTGTCTTCGACGGCTTCGTCGCTCGCCTGTGGTCCGAGGCCTGGACCCATGCGGCTCGCGAAATCGAAGCCGCGCAGTCACGTGCCGCTGGCCTGCTGCCGGTTCCGTTGACACCGACTTAGGCTCGTTGAGCCTTCTCGAACTCTATCGGACTGACGTACCCCAGCGTTGAATGCCTGCGCACCGGGTTGTAGAACCGCTCGATGTAGTCGAA
>JAFLDH010000059.1 GCA_017302505.1 Burkholderiales bacterium | reverse complement strand
AGCAGCACGGCCGCGTCGGCCAGCGGCGGCAGCGGCGCCCCGTCGACGGCCTTGACGCCCTGATGCGCCCATTGCGCGGCACTCTGCCGCACCGACGGATCGGCAAGCCCCACATCGAAGCCCGGCGGCAGCCGCACCTCCACGCCCCAGGGCTGCCCGGCCTGCCAGCCGGACCGGGCGAGGAAGTTCGCGGTCGAGGCCATCACGTCGGCCATGCTGGCCCAGAGGTCGCGGCGGCCGTCGCCATCGGCATCGATCGCATGCTCCAGGAACACCGAAGGCATGAACTGCGTCTGCCCCATCGCACCGGCCCAGGAGCCGACCATGTGGCCACGGTCGATGTCGCCGTTTTGCAGGATGCGCAGCGCGGCCAGCAGCTGGCCGCGCGCCCATGCCTCGCGCCGGCCATCGAAGCCCAGCGTGGCCAGCGCATCGATGGTCGGGATGCTGCCGAAGTTGCTGCCGTAGTTGCTTTCCACGCCCCAGATGGCCACCAGGATCTCCGGCGCCACGCCGTAGCGCGCGGCCGCCGCATCGATGTCGGCGCGGTGCTGCTGCCACTGCGCCTGCCCGCGTGCCACCCGCTGCGGCGACACGGCAGCGTCCAGGTAGGCCCAGACACTGCGGGTGAACTCCGGCTGCGCCCGATCGAGTTCGACCACACGCGGCACGTAGCGCACATCGGCAAAGGCCAGGGCCAGCGTCGCCTCGTCGATGCCGGCCGCCCGGGCGCTGAGGCTAAAGCTTGCCACCCACTGCTCGAAGGCCTGCTGTTGCGGGCCGGCATCGGGGACGGACACTGCCGAAGGCGGCGGCAACGGTGGCGTCTTGGACGGCACGGGAGCACAACCGGCCAGCACGATGATCGCCAGCATGGCGAGGCCCACCTCGCGGCGACGGGCAGACATTGAAGCAATTGCGTGCATCGGCGCCATTCTGTGCTTCACGCGGCGAGCCATGAACGCAATATCATCGAGTAATGATATTGAAGCCGGGCACGCACGCCGCGACACGCCACAAGGCCCGCGCCCGCAGCCTGCCGCGACCGCTGCGCGCCGTGCTGCATGGGCTTCTGTTGCGCGGTCTGCGCCCCACCCGGCTGGCACATGACGCGGCCTGGCCGCAGGGCGCGCTCGGCACGGGCCGCATGCGGACCTTCGAGGTGCGCGGGCGGCGCGGGCAACGCCTGGCCGCGTGGCTGGCCGTGCCGATGAAGGCGACGCAGCCAGCGCCCCTGGTGGTGGCAATGCACGGCTGGGGTGCCAATGCCTCCACGCTGTCGGCGATGCTGGGTCCGCTGCTGCAGGCCGGCATGGCGGTGGTGCTGTTCGACGCGGCCAACCACGGCGAGAGCTCAGCCGAGGACTTCAGCTCGCTACCGCGCTTTGCCGAGGACCTGGGCGCCGTGCTGCAGGCGCTGCGCCAGGTCCAGGCCGTCGATGCGCGGCGCATTGCGCTGCTGGGCCATTCGGTCGGTGCGGGCGCCGTGCTGTTGCATGCGGCGCGTGCGGGCGGCGTGAAGGCCATCGTCAGCCTGTCGGCCTTTGCCCACCCGCGCGAGATGATGGAGCGCTGGATGCAGGCGCAGCACATTCCCATGCGCTGGGTTGGCACTGCCATCCTCGAGCATGTGCAGGAGGTGATTGGCGAGCGCTTCGATCACATCGCACCACTGCATCAGCTGCCACGGATCGAGTGCCCGGTGCTACTGCTGCATGGGGCTCAGGACCGCACCGTGCCCCTGTCCGACGCGCACCGGCTGAGGGCGGCACTGCGCCACGGCGAGTTGCTGGTCGTCGATGGCGATCACGATCTGCGCCCGGCCCTGACGCCGCACGCCGAGCGGTTGGTGGGCTTTCTTGCCACCCACCTGCAAGCGCACGCGGGATGAGCAAGGCGAGCAGTGGTGGCTGACCACGGAGGAGCGCGAAGAGGTCGACCGCGTGAACGAGCGCTTCGAGGCGACGGTGCCGGTTGTCGAAATGCTGAGCGACGCGTTTGAATTCCGCCCGCGCGTCGAGCAGGTTGAGCTGCCAGGGGTCGAACCTGCAAAGCTCGAAGACCGCAAGGCTCTGCGCCTGACAGCCACGCAGGCCATCACGCTGTTCGGGTTGTCGAAGGACCGTCTCACCACGTCGGAAGCCGGCTCTGCTCTACGCAAGCTGACCGGCAGCGAGCCGGTGAAGAGCAACGGGCAGCTGGTCTGGTACGTCTATCCCCGCACGGGTAGTACGTACGCCGGGGCGCTGCGCGCGATGTTCGGCCAGGCCGTCATTTGAAGCCTCGAAAGACAGGCCAGCCAAGAAGCCGCCCTCAGGGGCGGCTTTGTTCTACCCTGCTACCCTGTGCTCTACCCCTGGCTTCTACCCTGTGCTAAGTTGTTGATTTACTTAGACTTATTGCCTTTCAGGGTAGATAGGGTAGTAGATTCAGAGAACGACAGGAAAGAGGGTAAGTGGGCTAAGCAGCCCGCTGGAATTTTTCGCTGGACTATTGGAAACCACTACCCTTACTACCCTTCTACCCTGCCAGGGGGTCTCGATGGATTGCCGCGCAGCGGCTTGGCCCGCCCTGCCGGCCTGTGCGACGATGCGCTGATGAAGGTGCGCGCGCGGCCTCGACGATGGCGCTGCTGGCTGCGGCGCCGGCGCCGGCATGCCGACGTGTCGGCCGGCGCGTGGGCAGCGGCCCAGGCGGTGAGCGTACTGTTCCCGCCGGCACCAGAGCCGCAGCCTTGGTGACCCGCAGCAGTTCCGGCGTCGGGATGGCCCTTAGTCGGCTTTCGCCCGTTATTGGGATAGAGTGCCAAGAAATCTGCATCTCGTTGGGATTGCAATGACGAAAGCTGGTGCCACTGCGGCTGTCCGTGGCCTGACCGCGGGAGCATTGCTCATTTCATGCCTTGCGTCCGTAGCCCAGCCCATTCCGGGGTGCCAGCGTGTGCTGACGGAGACGCATTCAGAGTATCGTCACTTGCTCGACGAGCAGGAGCGAAAGCTCGCGACAATGACCGCAGGAATAGAGGAGGCGCTTGGCGGCACCGCACTGCAGACACCCGCCGGGCGCGCCATTGCGCGAATGCACATTCGAGCGCTTCAGGAGGTGAGCGATGCCCAGGCGCGGCTTACCCTCGCTCTCCAGGCCTCGCTGCGCTCCGCACTGCAGCGCGAGCAGACCGTCGACCCCGCCGTGGCTGCGTGCATTGTGGATTTCGAGGCGGAGCTTGCAGTGACTGAGCCGCCTCGGCAGCGCGCGCAGGCTGCGACGGCGGAGCTGACGCGCGCGCTGCTTGCGCTGGTAGATGTCACCGGCCCGCTGATGGAGGCCATCGACGAATTCGGCTCTCCCATGAAAGTCCCGCGCACTGACCCGAGGTGGGTCGCTCTGCTCTCAGCAGAGAGTCGTCTGCGAGAAGCTCGCGCTGAGCTGCGACAGGCGCGTGAGGTATTTAGGGCGGTGCATCGCATGCCAGGACTGACCCCTGGTCATTAAGTGGTAGGCCGGGTGGGATTCGAACCCACTGTCGTCCGATTATGAGTCGGGTGCTTATACCGGGCTTAAGCTTCCGGCCCCCTCGGCGGCGCAGTCTACCCCGCGGCCCGGCGCGCGGCCGCCGCCCGCTTGCGCGTCTTGTCCGCCGGCACCATCTGCATCTTGGCCAACTCTTCGTCACTAATGGGCAGGAGCATTTCACCCGGCTTTAACGCCTCGGACGGATGCGCCGACCCGGCGGCCGCCCGGTCGACCGCATGGCTGACCTCCAGGTCCAGCGCGTTCACGATGCCGCGTTGATGTTCATTGCGGAGGTGCCGGTAGTTCCACAGCGCCTGTGGGCTGCGATGGCCGGTGAGCCCTGCAATCTGGCCGTCGCTCAGGTTCGTGCGCTCGAAAAGCCGGCTGACGCCCTCGTGGCGGGTCAAGTGCGGTACGACGCACTGCACTTCTGTCACCTCGCGCGCCTTGTCCCACGGCAGCCTGTAGTTGTACGCGCTCCAGCCCTCGCCTGACCGCTTGGGCGTGCCGAACAGGTATGGGCAAGCCGCGGGCTGCTCCTCGAGGTGTCGCTTGAGCATTCGGTAGTTGGTCGCCGTCAACAGAATGTTTCTAGGGTCCTCGTTCTTGGTACGCGGCAGGCTGATTTGCGGAGGGTCGTCGCGCAGCCACGTCTTCAGTGCCCCAGCTAGCTCCCCTGGCCGACAAAGCGACGAGAACATGATTCTGAAGAACACGTACGCCTTGCCGTCGTTCTTAGAGCTCCAGCAGTCGAGCATCTTGCCAATCTCGTCGTCAGACATCCTGCGGTTGCGTCCGGCGCCCTTCGGCCGCCGGGTCCCTCGCACCGGGTTCGTGTCGATTACTTTCAGCACTTCTACGCAGTGCCGAAGTATTCCGCTGAGCGCCGCCACTTCGAGCCGCACGGCATGCGCCGACATCGTCGCGCCCTCGGCCCCGCGCAGCGGCCGCTCTGTCAGCCGCTTCTTGACGTACGCGCGCACGTCTTCACTCGTGATGCTGCATACGTCTCGGTCCCCGAGCACCTCGAGCGGGCGCTTTTGCTTACTGGGCTCAATCCTGCGCGTGCGCTCGCCCAGAGCAGCCCACTCGTCGCTTTCGCGGTAGAGCTCTGCGGCGCGACGCAACGTAATGACCTCGGCGGCTGCGCACTTCTCCGGTGGCGTCCAGGCGCCGGACTTCATGCGCTTCTCTGTAGCCTCGGCCCACCGAAGGGCCTGCTCCTCGCGGTCGTGGACCTTCGCTTCCTTGAGGCCTTTGTGCCGCGCGAAGCCCCGAAACCGCCCACTGGGCAGCATTACGACCGATGCCATTTGCTCACGCCTTGCTCACGAGTAGGTTCTTGAGCAGGTCTTCGGCCAGGCAAAGGACTTCTGTAGCTCCTCTTACCTGTGACGCAGCGTAAGAATTTTGCTCACGCCGCGCGCCGGGGCAGCGGATTATGAGTCCTCTGCTCTGACCAACTGAGCTAACGGCCCGACGAAGAGCCGATTGTAGGCAGCGGCTACTTCACGCTCAGTGCGTTGCCCACCAGCCGCGCCGTGATGTCGACGATCTGGATCATGCGGTCGTAGGCCATGCGCGTCGGGCCGATGACGCCCAGCGTACCGACCACCCGGCCGTCGACCTCGTAAGGCGCGGTCACCACCGACAGTTCCTCGAAGGGCACCACGCGGCTTTCGCCGCCGATATAGATGCGCACGCCCTCGGCGCGGCTGCTCACGTCCAGCAGGCGCATCAGCTCGGTCTTCTGCTCGAACACGTCGAACAGCTTGCGCAGCGAGCCCATGTCGTTGCCGAGGGCCGGCACGCCCAGCAGGTTGCGCTCGCCGCTGACCACCACCTGCTCGGTGCTTTCGGCCAGCGCCTCGCTGCCGGCCTGCACCGCGGCCTGCATCAGCGCGCCGATCTCCTCGCGCAGCGCCTCGATCTCGTGCTTCAGCCGCTCGCGCACCTCTTCGATGCTCAGGCCTGCATAGTGGGTGTTCAGGTAGTTGGTGGCCTCGACCAGCTCGCTCTGCGTGTAGTCGCGGACGGTGAAGATCACGCGGTTCTGCACGTCGCCATCGGGCGCCACCATGATCACCAGCACCCGGCGCTCGCCCAGCCGCAGGAACTCGATGTGGTGGAACACGCTGGCCTTGCGCGGCGCGCTGACCACGCCGACGAAGTTGGACAGGCTGGACAGCAAGCTCGCCGCCTGCGCGATCACGCGCTGCGGCTGGTCGGGGTGCAGTTGCTCGCGCACGGCAGCGATGTCCGGCGGCATCTGCTCCAGGCTCAGCGGCCGCGCGGTGAGCATGGTGTCGACGAACAGCCGGTAGCCGCGCGCGGTGGGCACCCGGCCGGCGCTGGTGTGCGGGCTGGCGATCAGGCCCAGCTCTTCCAGATCGGCCATCACGTTGCGGATGGTGGCCGGCGACAGCTCAAGCCCGCTGGCCCGCGACAGCGTGCGCGAGCCCACCGGCTGGCCTTCGGCAATGTAGCGTTCGACCAGGGTTTTCAGCAGGGTGCGCGCGCGCTCGTCGAGCATGCTTTTCATTGTACGGAGATGCCCTTGCAGGCACCGTGCCGCAGCGTCCCCTATGGTGTAATGGTCCGCATGCCGTCGCGCTTCCGCCATGCTGCCATCGTGGGCAAGTACCAGGCCCATGGCATCCGGCCGCTGCTGGAAGAGATCGCGCACTACCTGGTGGACCTGGGGCTGGACGTGTCCTTCGAGGCCGCCACGGCGCTGAACATCGGCGTGGCTGGCTACGACGCGCTGACCCCGGCCGAGATGGGCCGCCAGTGCGACCTGGCGGTGGTGGTCGGCGGCGACGGCACGATGCTGGGCATCGCCCGCGAGCTGGCCCGCCAGAACCTGCCGCTGGTGGGCATCAACCAGGGCCGGCTGGGTTTCATCACCGACGTGCCGGTGGCGCAGTTCCGCGAGACGCTGCAGAGCATGGTGGCCGGCGACTACGAGGAAGAGCACCGCACGATGATCGAAGGCGGTGTCTGGCGCGACGGCGAGAGGATCTTCGACGGCCTGTCGATGAACGAGGTGGTGGTCAGCCGCGGCGCCACTGCCAGCATGGTCGAGCTGCGGGTGGACATCGGCGACGAGTTCGTCGCCAACCTGCGCGCCGATGGTCTGATCGTCGCCTCGCCCACCGGCAGCACGGCCTATGCGCTGTCGGCCGGCGGGCCGATCATGCACCCGGGCATCGGTGGGCTGCTGCTGGTGCCGATCGCCTCGCACACGTTGTCCAACCGGCCGATCGTGCTGCCCGACCACAACGAGATCCGCATCGAGGTGGTGGCCGGACGCGACGCGTCGGCCAACTTCGACATGCAAAGCCTGGCCAGCCTGCTGCACGGCGACCAGGTGCGCGTGCGCCGCTCGGCTCACAAGGTGCGCTTCCTGCACCCGCGCGGCTGGAGCTACTACGCCACGCTGCGGCGCAAGCTGCGCTGGTACGAAGGCGTGGTATGACGCCCCCCCGAAGCGCCTTCGGCGCTCCCCCCCGGGGGGGCGACGCCTGCGGGCCGGCCAAGCCGGACCCGTGGCGTCTGCTCGTGGGTGCCGCTGCGCGCCGCGGCTGCGGAGTCTGAGATGCTGCGCCGCTTGTCCCTGCGTGACGTGGTCATCGTCAGCCGGCTGGAGGTGGAGCTCGGCCCTGGCTTCTCGGTGCTGACGGGCGAGACCGGCGCCGGCAAGTCGATCCTGATCGATGCGCTGCAGCTGGCGCTGGGCGGCCGGGGTGACGCCGGCATGGTGCGCGAGGGCTGTGCCCGCGCCGAGGTGACAGCCGAGTTCGATGCGCCGCCCGGCCTGCAACCCTGGCTGGACGAGGCCGGCTTCGATGGCGGCGACACGCTGCTGCTGCGCCGCAGCCTCGACGCCCAGGGCAAGAGCCGCGCGTGGATCAACGGCAGCCCGGCCACCGTGGGCCAGTTGCGCGAGGCCGCCGAGCAGCTGGTCGACATCCACGGCCAGCATGCCTGGCAGAGCCTGACGCGGCCGGCCGCCGTGCGTGCGCTGCTCGATGCACAGGCCGGCGCCGACACCGCCTCCCTGCTGGCACATTGGCAGGCCTGGAAGACGGCCGAGGCGGCATTGGCCGATGCCCGCGCGCGCGGCGAGACGCTGGAACGCGAGCGGGAGCGCCTGGCCTGGCAGATCGGCGAGGTGGACAAGCTCGGCCCCGGTGTGGACGAGTGGGACGAGTTGAATGCCGAGCATCAGCGCCTGGCCCACGCGCAGTCGCTGCTGGACGGCGTGCGCCAGGCGCTGGACCTGTTGTCCGAGGGCGAACCCGCCGCCGACGCGCTGGCCGGCCGGGCCCTCGATGCGCTGGAAGGCCTGACCCGCTACGACCCGCAGCTGGGCGCGGTGATCGAGGTGCTGCAAGGTGCCCAGGCCCAGCTGCAGGACGCAGCGCACAGCCTGCAGGCCTATCTGGGCCGCAGCGAGCCCGACCCGGCCCGGCTGGCCGAGCTGGATGCGCGCCTGTCCAACTGGCTGTCGCTGGCGCGGCGCTACCGCCGGCCGCCGGCCGAGCTGCCGGCGCTGCTGGCCGGCTGGAAGCAGGAGATGGCCGCGCTGGACGCTTCCACCGACCTGGCCGCGCTGCAGGCCGCAGCCGAGCAGACGCAGGCCGCCTGGCGCGCCGAGGCACAACGCATTGGCAAGCGGCGCCGCGCCGCGGCACCCAAGCTGGCGGCCACGGTGACGCAGGCCATGCAGCAGCTGGGCATGGCCGGCGGCCGCTTTGAGGTGGCGCTGACGCCGGTGGAGACACCGCAGTCCTGGGGCCTGGAGAACGTCGAGTTCCTGGTCGCCGGCCATGCGGGCAGCAGCCCGCGGCCGCTGGCCAAGGTCGCCTCCGGCGGCGAGCTGTCGCGCCTGGCGCTGGCCATCGCGGTGAGCACCTGCCAGGGCGGTGGCAGCGCCGCGATGACGCTGATCTTCGACGAGATCGATGCCGGCGTGGGCGGCAACGTGGCCTTTCAGGTGGGCAAGCTGATGAAGCAGCTGGGCGCTACACGCCAGGTGCTCGCGGTGACCCACCTGGCCCAGGTGGCGGCCTGCGGCGACGCGCATTTCGTGGTGTCGAAGCGGCTGCAGGATGGCGCCACCGTCAGCGACGTGCAGCCGGTGGCTGGCGAAGCCCGCGTCAGCGAAGTCGCCCGCATGCTGGGCGGCGAGCGCCTGGCCGGCACCAGTCGCGCGCACGCCCAGGCGATGCTCGGTGGCGCACTCGAGCCTGGTCCGCGATGAGCGAAGACACACGCCCCGAACGCCGCGCGGTGCCGCGCGAGGACGGCAGCGGCTCGCCCGAAGACCGCCGCGAGGTGGTGCTGATCTCTGGCATTTCCGGCTCCGGCAAGTCGCAGGCGCTGCACGCGCTGGAAGACGCCGGCTTCTTCTGCGTGGACAACCTGCCGCCGGAGCTGCTGCGCGACTTCGTGCGGCTGGAGCATGGCCGCTTCACGCGCCGCGTGGCCGTGGCGGTGGATGTGCGCAACGCCGTCGGGCTGCCCCAGGTGGTGCCGCTGATCCAGGAACTGCAGCGCGAGGGCGTGCAGATCCGCGCGATCTTCCTCGACGCCAGCAACGATGCGCTGCTGCGCCGCTTCTCAGAGACACGGCGTCCGCATCCGCTGTCGGCCAACGCCGAAGCCGGCGATGCCACGCGCGCGCTCAGCGACGCCATCGACCTGGAACGTGAACTGCTGGCCGCGCTGCGCGAGGTCTCCACCGTCATCGACACCAGCCAGCTGCGGCCGGCCCAGCTGCGCCGCTGGGTGCGCGATCTGGTCGGCGCGCGGGGCGGCAAGCTGACACTGGTGTTCGAATCCTTCGCCTTCAAGTTCGGTGTGCCGCTGGACGCCGACTTCGTGTTCGACGTGCGCGTGCTGCCCAACCCGCACTACATCCGCGAGCTGCGCCCGCTGACCGGCCGCGACGCACCGGTGGCCGACTACCTTCAGGCGCAGCCCGACGTGAACGAGATGCTGACGCAGATCGAGGCCTTCCTGCGCCGCTGGCTGGGCCCCTTCGAGGACGACCAGCGCAGCTACCTGACGGTGGCTATCGGCTGTACCGGCGGCCAACACCGCTCGGTGTACTTCAGCGAGCAGCTGGCCCGGCGCTTTGCCGACCGCGGCGCGACGCTCGTGCGCCACCGCGAGCTCGACGGCCGCGAATAGCCCCGGCCACCATGGAGCCCGCCACCGCCGTGGACCCGCTGCCGCTGTTCCCGCTGCGCTCGGTGCTGTTCCCCGGCGGCCTGCTGGCGCTGAAGGTCTTCGAGGCCCGCTACCTGGACCTGGTGGCCGATTGCCTGCGGCGGCAGCAGCCCTTCGGCGTGGTCTGCCTGCTGCAGGGTGGCGAGGTGCGCGCCGGCAAGGAGGCCGCCGTGCGCTTCGAGCGTGCCGGCGTGCTGGCCCGGCTGGACAGCGTGGACGGCGAGCAGCCGGGCCTGCTGCACGCGCGCTGCACGGGCACGCAGCGCTTCCGGCTCGAGGGCGCCGTCACGCAGCAGGCCGACGGGCTGTGGACCGGCCGCGCCGAACTGCTGCCCGACGACCCGAGCGCTGCGCCGGACGCCGCGCACCAGCCCACGGTACAGGCGCTGGCCAACGCCATCGCCACCCTGAAGGCGCAGGGTGCCGAGCCCTTCCTGCTGCCGCACCGGCTGGACGATGCCGGCTGGGTGGCCAACCGCTGGTGCGAGATCCTGCCGATCTCGCTGGGTGCCAAGCAGAAGCTGATGGAGCTGGACGACCCGCAGGTACGCCTGCAGCTGGTGCATGACTACCTGCGCGGCAAGGGCGTGATCAGCGGCTGAGCAGCAGCTTGCGCACCGGTGCCGGCATGCCCCGCTGCAGGGCTTGTTCCACCAGCACCCATTCGCCCGCCGGCAGCGCCGCAGTGATCGGCTGCAACCTAGGTGCCGACATTCGGGCCGGCAGTTGCCAGCGCAGCGGTTGCAGCGTCCAGTCGAAATGCGTCAGCGCATGCACCAGCGGCGGCAGCGCCTCGCCGTGGCCGGGCCAGCCGGTGCACAGCGCCTGCAGCGCTTCGGGCGATTCGAACTCGGGCAGGCTCCACAGCCCGGCCCACACGCCCGGCGACGGACGCTGCACCAGCCAGAGCCTGCCGGCCTGCGCCAGCCACAGCAACGCATGGGCACGCGCACCGCGCTTGAGCCGTCGGGTCTTCACCGGATAGGCCTCGGGTCGGCCTTGCGCCCGCGCCACGCACAGCGCAGCCAGAGGGCAGCGCCCGCATTCGGGCTGGCGGGCATGGCAGACGGTGGCGCCCAGGTCCATCAGTCCCTGGGTGTATTCCTCGACGCCGACAGCCGGCACCAGCGCCTGGGCCTGCGCCCACAGCGCCCGCTCGTTCGCCGCCACCGACAGGTCGGCGCCGAAGCCCAGTGCGCGGCCCAGCACGCGCTTGACGTTGCCGTCGAGGATGGCCACGCGCTCGCCGAAGCAGAAGGCGGCAATCGCCGCGGCGGTGGAGCGGCCGATGCCCGGCAGCTTGGCCAGCGCTTCGCTGTGGCGCGGGAAGGCGCCGCCGTGTTCGGCCACCACTGCCTGCGCGCAGCGGTGCAGGTTGCGGGCGCGGCTGTAGTACCCCAGGCCGCTCCACAGCGCCAGCACATCGTCCAGCGGGGCGGCGGCCAGCGCCTGCAGATCCGGAAAGCGCTGCAGGAATCGCTGGTAGTAGTCGCGCACCGTGGCCACCTGCGTCTGCTGCAGCATGATTTCCGACAGCCAGACCCGGTACGGGTCGCGCGTGCCCTGCCAGGGCATGCCCTGGCGGCCGAACTGCCGCCGCCAGCGCAGCACACGCGGCGCAATGTCGGGCGCGCCCGCCATCAGTGGGCCAGGCTGCGCCGCGGGGCGTCGTGTTCGTCGTCGGCCGTGGCCGGAAGGTGCCGGCTGGCGGCGGCAGCCACCGCCTGCTCCACCAGCGCATCCAGCTGGCCCTGCAGGCCGGCCAGGTGCTTGTCCTGAAGCTCGACTTCGGCGATGCGCCGTTCCAACTCGCCTGCGGCCGACTGGATGCGCTGCAACGCATCGCGGCGGTGGGCGAAGGCGCGCCGGCGCTCGCGCAGCTGTTGCTCGATCTGCGCCGCCGCGCCCTTGCTCCACAGCTCGATCTCGCCGGCGGCGCTTTCGAGGACCACGCGCAGCTTGGACAGCAGCATGCGCTGGAACTGCTCGAGGAAGGCGCTGCCCGACATCCGCCAGGCCTGCAGCGGGCCCAGGTAGCGGATATAGCTGCGCTCGATCAGGTCCAGCTCCTCTACGAAGCGGCCCAGCGCAGGCGCCGCCGCATGCGCGAAGGCGAAGCCGAACTCGGCATTGAGCTGCTGGTAGCTGGCGGCCAGCATCTGCTCGATCTCCTGGCACTGCATGCCGGCGTCGGCAAGGGCTTGGCGCAGTCGCGCGCACAGCGCCTGGAAGGCCTTGCGCCCCCCCAGCCGCAGCGGCTGGCTGCCCAGCAGGCGACCCAGTGCCGCCACGTCGGCATGCAAAGGCTCGCTGGCCAGCGGCGCCATGGCCTTGGCCAGTTGCCGCTGGTGCACGGCGCGCACGGCCGCCAGGCGGGTCTGGCACAGCTCGAAGTCGCCCATCTCGGCATCCAGGCGCAGCAGCATCGCGTGCACCTTGGCATTGCTCTTGCCACGCAGGCCACGCAGCTCGAGCATCTGCTCGGCGCTGTGGCGGCGCTTCTCGGCCAGGCGACGCAGCGCGGTGCGACGCAGGCCTTGTGTCGCGGCGCCGGTGGCCTGCGCCAGCAGCGCGCGCTGCCGTGGCAGCAGGTCCCGGGCCAACGCCGCCTCCAGCTCAGGCAGGCCGCTGCGCTGCAGCGCCGCCGGGTCGCCCTGGATGCGCGCGGCCAGGGCATCGCGCGCCGACAGCGCGAAGACGCGCTCCAGTGGCGCGTTCAGCGTCTGCGCGATCTTGCGCCGATGGTTGTCCAGCTGGGTCGCCACCTGCTGCGGCGTGGACAGCGGGTCGGCCAGGATGTCGGTCTTGTTCAGCACGACGAAGCGCTCGGGCAGCTGCTCGCCCAGGTGCTCGGTCCAGATGTCCAGGTCGGAGCGCGACACACCCGTGTCGGCGGCCACCAGGAAGACGGCCGCATGCGCGCCCGGCAGCAGGCCCAGCGTCAGCTCGGGTTCGGCGCCCACGGCGTTCAGCCCCGGCGTGTCCAGCACCACCAGGCCGCGCTGCAGCAGCGGATGCGGGTAGTTGATCAGCGCATGCCGCCAGGCCGGCACTTCGACACTGCCGTCGTCCAGCCGCGGTGGGTTGTCCTGCGGATGTTCATCGCTCCAGAAGCCCAGCTCGGCTGCCATCACGGTGCTGACCCGCCGGGTCTGCGTGACCAGCTGCAAGGCTTCTGCCAGGCCGTCAGGGTTCTGCGGGTCCAGGCTGAGCCGCTGCCACGCGGCATGCTGCTGGCGCCATTCGGCCAGGGTCTGCCCGCCCAGCCGGGTGTCGATGGGCAGCAGCGCCAACTCGGGCGGCTGGTCGGGCTCGTGACGCAGCTCGACCGGGCACATGGTGGTGCGGCCGGGCGTGGCCGGCAGCACGCGCCGACCGGTGTCGGCGAAGAAGATGGCGTTCAGAAGCTCGGACTTGCCCCGCGAGACCTCGGCCACCACAGCCAGCACCAGGCGGTCGGCTGCCAACTTGCGGCGCAGCGCCTCCAGCGCCGCGGCCGATCCGGCATCGGCCAGCTCGTGCTCGGCGATGAACTCGGCCAGCGCGCCCACGCGTTGGTCCAGCGCGTGCCGCCAGGACGCCAGGGCATCGAGTTGCTGGACCAGGTTGTTCTTCATCTTCAAGGGCAGCGCGGTGGCCAGACCGTGGCGGGCATCCTAGCGCAGCCCATCCCGGATCCGGCACGGGCGAAACAACTGCTGACAACATGCTTCGTGCAGCTTTGCGCAGCCACCCCATCAGCGCTCAGCGGCGCTGGCAGGCGGGGCAATAAAAGGTCGAGCGCTGGGCCTGCACGATGCGCCGCACCTGGGCGCCGCAGCGCGGGCACGGCAAGCCGGCCCGGCCATAGACCTGCGCCTCGGACTGAAAAGCCCCGGCCATGCCGTGGGCATCGCTGAAATCTCGCAGCGTCGAACCACCCAGCTCCAAGGCTCGGGACAAGGTCTCGCGCAGCGCGTTCAGCAGACGCTCGCTGCGCGGCCGGCTGAGCCGGTCGCAACGGGTGCGCGGGTCGATGCCGGCACTGAACAAGGCTTCACAGGCATAGATGTTGCCGGCGCCGACCACCACCTGGCCGCCCAACAGCAGGCTCTTGATGGCCACCTTGCGGCCGCGCAGCGCGGCATGCAGTGTCTGCGGCGTCAGCGCCGGATCGAAGGGCTCCATGCCCAGCCGTGCCAGCAGGGTGGCGGCGGGCGCCTTGTCGAGGCCTTCGGACCAGAGCACCGCACCGAAGCGCCGCGGGTCGGTCAGGCGCAACGTGCCGGCCGTGGTGACCAGGTCGAAATGGGCATGCGGGCCAGGGGGCTCGGCCGCGAGTTGCAAGGCCAGTGAGCCGGACATGCCCAGGTGCAGCAACAGCCCGCCGCAACGCGAGTCCTGCCGCAATGGCAACCACAGGTACTTGCCGCGGCGCTGAACCTGCCCGAGCCGCGCACCCACCAGCGATTCCGGCGGGCAACCCAAAGGCCAGCGCAGGGGCTTGCCCAGCCGCACCGCCAGCACGGTAGCCCCATGCAAAGGCGCGGCAATACTGCGCCTGGTGACTTCGACCTCGGGCAGCTCCGGCATGACCCATTATGTGAGAATGAAGTGTACTTTCCTGGAGATCGGATGACCGTCTCGCGCCTGCGGCGCCATGCCGCAAGCCCCTGGGCCGCTGCGGTGGCCCTGCTGCTGACTTGCAACGCGGCGACGGCCCAGCCGACGCCGGCTGCCCCACCGGCCAGGGCCGCTGCCGCACCGAACTCCGGCCTGGACGCGCCGCTGTTCTACCAGTTGCTGATCGGCGAGATCGAACTCGGCGCCGGCCAGGCGGGCAACGCGTACCAGATCATGATGGACGCCGCCCGGCGCACGCGCGATGAGCAGTTGTTCCGCCGGGCCACCGAGATCGCGTTGCAGGCCCGCGCCGGCGAGCAGGCGCTGGCCGCCACGCGCGCATGGCGCACGGCTCGGCCCGATTCGCTGGAAGCCATTCGGCTGCAGTTGCAGATCCTGCTGTCGATGAACCGCATGGCCGATCTGCCCGAGGCGCTGCGCGCCCTGCTGGCGGCCACGCCCGAAGCCGAACGCCCGGCCGTCATCGGTGCGCTGCCGCGCTTCCTGCATCGGGCCACCGACAAGCGGCAAGCCGCCACGCTGCTGGAAGAGGCCCTGCAACCCTATCTGGGCAACCCCGCCACCAAGGTGGCAGCGCAGGTTGCCATCGGTCGCACCTGGCTGGCCGCCGGCGAAGCCGACCGGGCGCTGGCACTGGCCCGCCAGGCGCAGGCGGAAGATCCGGCCGCCGTGGCGCCGGTGCTGCTGGCGCTGGAGCTGTTGCCGACGCGGCCGGATGCCGAAGCGCTGGTGGCCCGCTACCTGCAGTCGCCCAAGGCCGACCTGGGCCTGCGCCGCGCCTATGCCAGCACGTTGCTGAACCAGCAACGCTATGCCGATGCCATCGTGCAGTTGGAGATCGTCACCCGCGAGCAGCCCGATCTGCCAGCGCCCTGGCTCACGCTGGGTGCCCTGCAGCTTGAGCTGCGGCAGACCCAGGCCGGCGAGGCCTCGCTGCAGCGCTTCGTGCAGTTGGTGCAGGCGCAGCCGAATACCGCACGAAACAGTGACGACGATGACGACGACGACACCAGCGGCAACGATCGCGGCCTGACCCAGGCCTGGCTGCTTCTGGCCCAGGCCGCCGAGCAGCGCGGCGACTACGTGCTGGCTGAAGCTCGCCTGGCGCGGGTGGACAACCCGCAGCGCGCACTGGACGTGCAGACCCGCCGCGCGATGCTGATGGCCCGCCAGGGCAAGCTGCCGCAGGCCCGCGAACTGCTGCGCACCACGCCCGAGCGCGACGCCGCCGATGCCCGCGCCAAGCTGCTGGCTGAAGCCCAGCTGCTGCGCGAGATGAAGCAGTGGCAGGACGCCTACACGGTGCTGGAAGCCGCCAACCTGCGCTTCCCGAACGACGCCGACCTGCTGTACGAGCAAGCCATGATGGCCGAGAAGATCGACCGCCTCGACGCGATGGAGACGCTGCTGCGACGGGTGATGGCGCTGAAGCCCGACCATGCCCATGCCTACAACGCGCTGGGCTATTCGCTTGCCGACCGCAACCTGCGGCTGGCCGAGGCCAAGGCACTGATCGAGCGGGCGCTGCAGCTGACACCGGGCGACCCGTTCATTACCGACAGCCTGGGGTGGGTCGAGTTCCGCATGGGCAACCTGCCGGAGGCGCTGCGCCTGCTGCAGCAAGCCTACAAGGCGCGGCCCGATGCGGAGATTGCCGCCCACCTGGGCGAGGTGCTGTGGGCCATGGGCCAGCAGGCCGAGGCGCGCCAGGTCTGGGCCGAGGCGAAGAGCCGTGATGCCGGCAACGACGTGCTGCGCGAAACGCTGGTTCGGCTGAAGGCGCAGTAGTGCGGCAGGCGATGGCAGGGCTGGCCCTGGCGGCGTTGGCCGGGTGTGCCGCCGTGCCTTCGGCCCCGCCCACGGCCGCGGTTTCCGGCCGCCTGGCGCTGCAGGTCGAGGCCTTCCAGGCACGCCCCGCGCAGTCGCTGAGCGCCGGCTTCGACCTGTTCGGCGACGCCACCACCGGCGAACTGCGGCTGAGCACGCCGCTGGGCACCACGCTGGCGGCAGCCTACTGGGCACCGGGCGAGGCGCGACTGGTCACGCCCGAAGGCGAACGCCGCTTCGACGACCTGGACGCGCTGTCGCGCGACACCTTCGGCGAGAGCCTGCCGCTGCGCGCCCTGCCCGACTGGCTGCAAGGCCGGCCTTGGGCCGGCGCCGAGGCCGCCCGAGCCCTGCCTTCCGGGCCCGGCTTCGAGCAACTGGGCTGGACCGTGGACCTGGCCGGTTTCGACGCCGGGCAATGGCGGGCCTCGCGCGCAGGCCCGCCGGCGGTGCGTCTGCGCGCCCAGCTGGAGCGCCCGCCATGACGCTGCGATCGCTGTACGACGTGCCGGCCCCGGCCAAGCTGAACCTGTTCCTGCACGTCGTGGGCCGGCGCGACGACGGCTACCACCTGCTGCAGTCGGTGTTCGTGCTGATCGACTGGGCAGACCGCCTGCACTTCGAGCGTCGCGAGGACGGCCGCCTGGCGCGCCATGACCTGGGCTTGGCGCTGCCGGCCGACGACCTGAGCCTGCGCGCCGCCCGCACGCTGCAGGCGCAATCCGGCAGCGCGCTGGGGGCCGATATCCATGTGGACAAGCAGCTGCCCTGGGGCGCGGGCCTGGGCGGCGGCAGCTCGGACGCCGCCAGCACGCTGCTGGCGCTGAACCGGCTGTGGGGCCTGCACTGGCCGGTCGAGCGGCTGGTGACGCTGGCCGCCACGCTGGGCGCCGACGTGCCCTTCTTCGTCGGCGGGCGCAATGCCTTCGTCGAGGGCATCGGCGAACGGCTGACCCCGCTGGACCTGCCACCGCAGCGCTTTGCGCTGGCCAAGCCCGCGGCGGAACTGGCCACCGCAGGCATCTTCGCCAGCCCGGAGCTGGTCCGCGACACCGACCCTGTTATACTTGCGGGCTCTTTTGCGAGCACCGGTGAAACCGATCTTCGGGCACAGGTCGCGGCCTTTTGCAGCGGGTTCGGACGCAACGACCTGCAGCCGATCGCCGAGGCACGCTGCCCCGAGGTGGCCGCCGTGGCCCGTTGGCTGGAGGGCCGTTTCGGCAACAGCCGCATGACGGGTTCGGGCAGCACGGTGTTCGCAAGGGTCGGCATGGATGACCGATCCGCGGAGGCCTGGCCGGCGCAGCCGCCACCGGGCCCCTGGGTCACCCGCCTGTGCCGCAGCCTGGACCATCACCCCTTGCTGGGCTGGGCCGGCTGAGAGCGGTTTGAGGGCGTGGCGCGAGCCGTGTCCTGTGTAGGGGAGTCGCCAAGTTGGTTAAGGCATCGGATTTTGATTCCGACATGCGAGGGTTCGAGTCCTTCCTCCCCTGCCAAACACTTACGCCGACCATCGGTCGCTGAGCCCGGCCGGGCACCGGCCACTGCCACAGAAGAGGTCCAGGTGCTGTTCAACACCGTGTTGTTCACCGGCAATGCCAACCCGGCGCTGGCGCGCGAGATCGCCACGCAGTTGGGGGTGGAACTGGGCCGGGCGCTGGTGGGGCGCTTCTCCGACGGCGAAGTGCGCATCGAGATCCAGCAGAACGTGCGCGCCCGCGACGTGTTCGTCGTGCAGCCGACCTGCGCGCCGACCAATGAGAACCTGATGGAGATGTGCATCATGGTCGATGCGCTGAAGCGCGCGAGCGCCCGGCGCATCACCGCGGTGATGCCCTACTTCGGCTATGCGCGCCAGGACCGCCGGCCGCGCTCGACCCGGGTGCCGATCAGCGCCAAGGTGGTGGCCAACATGCTGCAGAGCGTGGGCGTCGAGCGGCTGCTGACCATGGACCTGCATGCCGACCAGATCCAGGGCTTCTTCGACATCCCGGTGGACAACATCTACGCATCCCCGGTGCTGCTGTCCGACCTGAAGAGCAAGAACTACCAGAACCTGGTGGTGGTCTCGCCCGACGTCGGTGGCGTGGTGCGCGCCCGCGCGCTGGCCAAGCAGCTGGGCTGCGACCTGGCGATCATCGACAAGCGCCGCGCCAACCCGAACGAATCCGAGGTGATGCACGTCATCGGCGACATCGACGGCCGGCACTGCGTGATCATGGACGACATGATCGACACCGCCGGCACGCTGGTGGCCGCGGCCGAGGTGCTGAAGGAGCGCGGCGCACGCCGCGTCTTTGCCTACTGCACGCACCCGGTGTTCTCCGGCCCGGCGATCCAGCGCATCCGCGATTCGCAGATGGACGAGGTGGTGGTCACCAACACCATCCCGCTGAACGAAGAAGCCGCGGGCTGCAAGAACATCCGCCAGCTGTCGGTGGCCTTCCTGTTTGCCGAGACCATCCGGCGCATCAGTGACGGCGAGTCGGTGACCTCGCTGTTCGCGGAGCAGAACAATAACTTTTAGGTCGTAGAGCGGGCTCCTGCCGGAGCCCTTTCAGGTGGCGGGCCTTCGGCCTGTCTTTTCAGGCGCCTGGTCGCGGGCGCCTTTCAATTGGAGTGAAACCATGAAGTTCGTCGCATTCGAGCGTACGCAGCAGGGGACCGGAGCGAGCCGCCGCCTGCGCGCCGCCGCCAAGGTGCCCGGCATCGTCTACGGGGCCGGCACGCCCACCATGATCGAGCTGGACCACAACGCCCTGTTCCATGCCATGAAGAAGGAGGCGTTCCACTCGTCGATCCTCGAGATGGAACTGTCGGGCAACGTGCAGAAGGTGCTGCTGCGTGACTACCAGATGCACCCCTGGAAGCAGATCATCCTGCACGTCGACTTCCAGCGCATCGACGAGACCACGCGCCTGCACAAGAAGGTGCCGCTGCACTTCGTGAACGAGGAAAACTCGGTCGCGGTCAAGACCGACAAGTGCCTGGTCAGCCACGTGACCACCGAACTCGAAGTCGAATGCCTGGCCTCGCAGCTGCCCGAGTTCATCACCATCGATCTGGGTCACCTGGTCAAGGGCCAGTCGATCCACGCCAGCGAACTGAAGCTGCCCGAGGGCATCAAGTTCGTGCGTCACGGCAAGCTGGACCCGGTGATCGTTGCCGCCAACCCGCCGAAGGCCGAGGAAGAAGCCGCTCCGGCGCCCGCCGTGGTGGCCCCCGCCGGCAAGGCGCCGCCGAAGAAGAAGGACGAGAAGCAGAACAAGAAGTGAGGCCTGCGGCCCACGCCTGCGAAGCCCCGCCCCGGCGGGGCTTTTTCATGGGGCCGCGGCCTAGAATCCGGCCCTCTTCAACGCCCGCCGCCTGCCGGAGCCGCGCATGATCCGCCTGCTGGTCGGCCTGGGAAACCCGGGCCCCGAATACGAGGCCACCCGGCACAACGCCGGCTTCTGGTGGCTGGAGGCAGCCGCCCGAAAGCTGGGCTGCAGCCTGCTGCCGCAGCGCAGCTGGTTCGGCCTGGCCGGCAAGGCGCAGACCGCCCATGGCTTGGTGTGGCTCCTGCAGCCTATGACCTACATGAACCTGTCGGGCAAGTCGGTGGCGGCGCTGGCGCGCTTCTACAAGATCGAGCCGCAGGAGATCCTGGTCGCGCATGACGAGTTGGACCTACCGGCCGGCCAGCTGAAGCTGAAGGTGGGTGGCGGCCACGGCGGCCACAACGGCCTGCGCGACATCCATGCCCAGCTGGGCTCGGCCGACTACTGGCGGCTGCGCCTGGGCATCGGCCATCCGGGCATCAAGGCCGAGGTGGTGGATTACGTGCTGCGCAAGCCGCCGCAGGCCGAGCGCGAGCAGATCGAACAATGCGTCGCGCGCAGCCTGGACGCGCTGGACCTGATGCTGGAAGGCGCGATGGACCGTGCGACGATGAAGCTGCATGCCAAGCCCCCGCGGCCCAAGCCGCCTCGGCCGTCCGCCGAGGGAGAAGCGGCGCCATGAGCCGGCGCGGCGCGCTGCTGCTGGTGGCCGTCACGCCGCTGTGGGCGCTGGCCGCCCCGCCGCAGACCGTCTACCGCTGCGGGCCCGACGGCCGCGTCTATTCGCAGACCCCCTGCGCCGACGGCAAGGCGTTGACGGTGGACGATCCGCGCTCGGCCGAGCAGCA